>JBDSYV010000309.1:0-9908 GCA_040110925.1 Ferruginibacter sp.
ATGCCTATTTCTTTGCTGGCACTGTTTATTAAAGCCTGAAGGTTTTCCGTACTTGCTTTTTGTTTCCTAATGTTTTCATCCAGTGAAATAATTTCATCAACAATCGCAGGTTCAGCAAAATTTCTAATAGCAAGCCTTTCTTTTACCAAGTCTGCATTTTGTCGTATATAGTTTATCTGTAACATTTTTAATTTTTTCCAGCATCTTTATTTCATGGCAACATCGTTGTGTCACTCACTTATACAGAATACCTGTATTCATCATAATTTTTTAACCAGTCTATAAGAGCCGCAAATATAATCCGAAAAACATATTGGCTACATTTGCAACATGCAACATGCTGAAGAAGATTTACAGGTGCGATGGCTAAAACTAAGGATAAAACTAAAAGAACGTTTCGGCATTAAGCCTGATATGAACGGGGTCTTACTGCTTATTGGCGTGCAGGAACTTGGCCAGGGGCCACAGGATTTCAGTAAAGAACAAAAGCAGGATTTAATGCATATTGCCATTTGTACTATACTTTCTGCAAGCGGATATTACACACTTGATGGGCTCGACGATGAAGGATGGCCACATTTTTCGCAGTTAAAAGCATTGCCTGATTATGAAACCTACCAGCAGGAAAATTTTTTAAAGGATCATGTTCTGCTTTATTTCAGCAACCTTAAATTCTAATTTTTGATAAAACGCACCGTTGCAATCCGTGCAAGCGAAGAATTTCCATTGGCTAACACGGTAGCATTTGCAGCCATCAGCTTACTTACATTTTGTACAGGAACAGTTTCTGGATTATCATATCCAAATACATCTCCATCTTCACTGCCTGCATCATATACAAACAAATCAACCGACACATCATCTGCCCATTGATTATTTTGAATAAGGTTGTAATTATTTATTCCCGTAAACCAATCAGGTGACGGCGCTATCATAGAAGCAAAACTGATGCAGGAAAAACGGCTGGTAAAATCTAGTTGAAATTCAACTGTACCATTAATGGCAGGCGGGGTAATCGCAAACTGTGACAAAGCTTTCTGCTTTGCAATTATGGCGTCGAGTTCGATCATCATTTTTGCAGGGTTACCAAATTCCGCTACAGCTTCAAGTCCGGGAGTGGCTGGGCTGTTGCTCCACAAAAAACTGTCTTTTGAATGAACCATCCCGGTAATGGTTGTGATGTGCACATTTGCCGGAACTGTAAAAGCCGGCGCTGACCAAAATGTAGTAAATATTATTTTATAGGATGCATTAGCCTCCACGGCATCAACTTTATCTTTTTTACACGAATAAAAAACATGTAATATCAACAAGAATAAAACTGTCCTTTTCATAAGCTTAAAGTTAATCATTACTTTAATTTTAATAATTTAATTGCTTCGTATAGCTTTAGTATTAGTTTTGATAAATTGCATAACCAACCCTTATTAATACGAATAATATGGTAATAAAGTTTTCTATTTTTAACGCATTATTGTTTTTTGTAGTATTCTCTTTAAGCATTAATGCCAATGCACAGGTAAAAAAAACTACTACTACTAAAACTACAAACAGTAAAACCAAGGCTACTAAAAAACCATTGCCGGCAAAATCAATAGCCAAGGTAAAAACTCAAAAAGCAAACAACGATCCTTTAGAAGGCGTGCACCGTGTAAAGCTTATAACGGATTCCGGCATAATAATTATCCGGCTTTACGATTCTACTCCATTACACCGTGACAATTTTGTAAAACTTGTTAAGCAGGGGTTTTATGATAGTCTGTTATTTCACAGGGTAATACCTGAATTCATGATACAAGGTGGCGATCCTCAATCAAAAAATGCTGAATCCGGCGCTATGCTTGGCAATGGTGGCGGTGATATGACTCGTATTCCTGCAGAGTTCAAGCCATCACTTTATCATAAAAAAGGGGTTTTGGCTGCAGCCCGGGATGGCAATCCTGAAAAAGCTAGCAGCGCCTGCCAGTTTTACATTGTAGATGGAAAACCATTTACAGATGAACAGCTAAATCAACTTGAACAGGGCAGAGGTATGAAATATACAGAAGAGCAAAGGACCGTGTATAAAACTATTGGTGGCACACCTCATCTTGATATGGGTTATACCGTTTTTGGTGAAGTAGAAAGCGGTATGGAAGTAATCGGGAAAATCTCTCATGCCGCAAAGGATGGCAACAACCGCCCGCTTACAGATATACGCATGCATATTGAGCTCATTAAATAAATAAACCAAGAACTATTTTTCAGCTAAATTGCACCTGAATTTTTCAAACCAAATTAAAAATCTATTTGATGAATTATCCTGCTAATCTTAGATATACAAAGGACCATGAATGGGTATCTCTTGAAGGAAATATCGCTACTATCGGCATTACAGATTTTGCACAGCATGAATTGGGTGATATTGTATATGTGGATATCAGTAGCAATGGAAAAGCATTAAGTGCTGAGGAAGTGTTTGGCACTGTGGAAGCAGTAAAAACTGTTAGTGATTTATTTCTACCGGCGGCGGGTACAATCACGGAAGTAAATCCTGCGCTGGAAGCCACTCCTGAACTGGTAAATACAGATCCTTATGGCCAGGGCTGGATGATAAAAATGACCGTAGATACACCTGAGGATATAAATAAACTAATGGATGCCGAAGCATACACATCATTAGTAAGCTAATCATATTTTTAATGAGGATTCCTTTAAAAAATTTTATACCAGGCATCGCCTGGTTTTTTCTTGTATCCGTATTACTTTTTCTTCCCGGCGATGATTTGCCATCTCCATATCCCTGGCTAGAGATGATTTATTTTGATAAATGGGTTCATGCCGGGTTATTTGTTGTATTGACAGTTTTATTCATGTGGCCCGTAGCTGTGTCAGGTATGAAAAAAAAAGCGATAGTTAAATGGCTGCTTTTTATTGCTATCGCTTGCAGTGTATGGGGCTTGATAACAGAAATTATTCAATATTTGCTTCCGGGTAGAAATTTTGATTTAAGAGATTGGGCGGCAGATACATCAGGCGCAGTTTTAGCCTACATTTTTGTAACCTTCATTCTACAAAAAAATAAGTGATTATTTGGCCCGATAGTACAACTTCTTGGTATAAATTACGTTCTCAAAAAAATAAAATCTATTTCAATGAAAAACATCTACCTCGCTTTTGCGGTAATGTGTATTTTTTCTAATACCATAACTGCCCAGACTGTTACCCCTTCTGTTATTAGCTTTAAAAAAGCTGAAGAAATTGAAAAGCTTATTCCTCCTCCATCAATTAAAAAGATTGGCAATAAAGAAACGATGGAAGACGAGCGCTTACCGATGAGCTTTCGCATGCCATATAACGCTAATAAGCAATACCAGCCTGATGCTTTAAAGGTTGTCAATCCTAATTCAGTTTCCATTGTATCTCCATCCCCCCTAAATAATTTCTTAGGATTAGGCGATAATGCATCTATAATACCACCAGATGTACATGGTGTGGCCGGACCAAATCACTTAATGGTTGTGCATAATTCTGAATTTAAGATTATGGACAAAACCGGGGTACAGATAAGTAAAACATCTGCATCTTCATTTTGGTCCGGGGTCTCTCCAAATGGTTTATCCGATCCCCATGTCGAGTTTGATAAATATACCAACCGCTGGATAATGATTGGCCAATCAAACTTAGATGCCACTTCCAGTTTATTGGTTGCAGTTTCTCAAAGCAGCGATCCAACCGGCAACTGGAACCGTTATGCTTTCAGGGTAGATTTATCAAGTACTCTTGGTTTTGATTATCCACTTGTAGGTTACAATCAAAACTGGCTGGTAGTTACTGGTAATATGTTTAGTATTGCTGCCAGCAGTTTTCAGGGTACACAGATTTATATTTTTGATATGGCAAGTCTTAATACTGGGGCTGCAGTTACCATAGGCACAAATGCCCAAAGGATTAGCAATGCAACCGGGTCTGGATCTGCCCTATCTCCCGTTACTACTTTTGAATCCGGCGCCCCTACAAATCCCTTATATATCGTGCAAAACTGGAATGGTGGCTCTGCTGCATTAAGACTAAGCACACTAACTGGTACAATTCCTTCAGTAGCTTGGAATGAAATATCAGCCAGCTTTCCAACAGGATCTACAGCCTGGTCAGGCACTTCAGGTTTAGCTAATAATAACTCTTCACCCCAGGCAGTTGAAGCAAGAAAAATAAATTCTGGAGATAACAGGATGTGTAATGCAGTAATGGTAAATGGGAAAATATGGACAACTCATCACGTATTCCTTCCGCAAGGAGCACCTACACGGGCTGCAATACAATGGTGGCAATTGCAACCCAATGGTGCAGTTTTGCAAAATGGTTTAATTGATGATGCTGACCCCAATATTCACAGAACTTATCCCACTATAGCTGTAAATCCAAACGAAGATGTTTTAATTGGATACAGTAGATTTAGTACAACTACTTTTCCATCCGCAGCCTATTCATTCAGAAAGGCGGCAACAGCAGTAAATACGCTTAATGATGAAGTGGTTTATTTAAATGGCAAAGCCAATTACTGGAAAGATTTTGGAGCCGGCCGTGCACGCTGGGGAGATTACAGCAATACATGCCTGGATCCTATTTCTGGCAGATTCTGGACATTACAGGAATTTGCTGATAATCGCAATGGCGCAGGTACCGTAGATGGTGATTCACGCTGGGGAAGTTGGTGGGCAGAAGTAGCCCCTGCAGGTGCGGCGAACGAAGTTTATTTCTTAAACTCAGGTTTAATTGTTTCAGAAACCGGAACAACGGGCACCTGTCCCCGGTATAAGGACATCACCGTTCCAATTGGTATATCAGGTACAGCTACGGGCAATTCTACTTTGACTTTTACCGGAAGCGGTACAGCCACTTCAGGACAGGATTATTCAATCCTTACCCCTACCCTAAATTATATTAATGGCGATAACACCACCAAAACAATTACCATCAGGATTTTTGATGATGCTGCAGTAGAAGGTACTGAAACACTAAATCTATCTTATACTATTTCGGGTACGGGAGTAATTGCTGCAACTACCGGGCAATTAACTTCCATAACCATAACTGATGATGATGTAGCACCAGTGGCATTAATTGTGAAAACAAATAGCCTTGGTAGTCTTACAACAAATTTATCAGCTTCCACGCCTTTCAAAGGCTCAGGTGGAACACAAGGAAGAATGCAAAATCTATATACAGCTTCTGATTTACAAGCAGCCGGATTTGGAGCAGGACAGGTTACTAATTTTGCATATTACTTTAATTCCGGTTTTGGTATTACTTATGATAACATGAATTTAAGTTTAGCAAATACATCTGCCACCACGTTAACAGCATTTATTAATCCCGCCCCAAGTTTCACAACAGTATATTCAGGTAATTTTACTTCCCCTGGGGGAGCAGGATGGACTGATATTCCCTTATCATCCACATTTACCTGGGATGGCATATCTAATGTAGTTGTTCAATTATGTTATGATTTACCTGCTACTGTAGCTGATGTAAATGTACTTGGCACAGCTGCATCAGGCTATACGCCTACCGCATTTGTGAGGCAATCTACAGGTAGCGGCTGCACCTTATCAGCAACGAATACCAGCTCTTTCCGCCCCGATATAAGGCTTACAATGAACATTAATGGCCCATCTCCAGAAACCAACCTGAATGCTACAAAAACTGTAAGTTTTGGACCAAATGAAGATGTTTATGTCTATAATGGCGCAGGAAAAATTATGGGAAGAGTGAAAAATTTAAGCTCATTTGACTATGGCTGTACACAGTTTATTATTGACCGCCAGGGTACATCTGCTGTTCAGTTCTGGAATAACACTACTGCCAATTACCTGATGTCTAAATCATTTAAAGTTATCCCAACAAACAATTCAGCTACTGGAAGCTACGAGGTAACTTTGTATTATACGGCAGCAGAAGTTACAGGATGGCAAACTCTTACAGGCCAGAATATAACCAGTGCCCAAATGGTGAAAGTTTCCAATGGCTTTTATATTCCTGATGTTACCATTGCCACTCCACATTTTGCAGATGTAACAATAGTTGGCGCCACTTCATCAGCATATGGGTCGGATTATGCCCTAAAAGCAACATTTACCAATACGTCATTCTCAGGTTTTGGTATAGGCATTCCTTCTGCACCTGTTCCGGTAACAGCATTGAGTTTCAATGGCTATGAAAGAAATAAGGCTGCACTTCTAAACTGGACAACTACTTCAGAATCGAACAATAAAGGATTTGAACTTGAAAAAAGCTTTGATGGCATTAATTTTTCAAAAATAACTTTTGTTCAGGGTGCCGGTAATTCTTCAACCAACAGGAATTATATTTATACTGATCCCTCCAAACTCACGACTGTGCAGTATTACAGGCTGAAGCAAGTTGATTTTGACGGGCGTTATAATTATTCAGGCATAATTGCCATTCGTAAAAATGAAAAAACTGAATTTGATATACTTAGTGTTACCAATCCATTTAAAAATGACGTAAAAATTATTTTTACGGATGCCATACAAGGCAAAGCCCAATTTGAATTATATGATGCCAATGGTAAATTGATTATGAATAATTCGCAAATGGTTTATGGAACTAACGCTTCATTTGTTGTTCCCTCATCTGCTGCTGCTGGAACATATATTTTAAAAATCATGATCAATGATCTGGTATTTAATGAAAGATTGATAAAACATTAATCATTTTTCACATACTCAAAACTGCCATTCATATGGATGGCAGTTTTTTTTATACTGTTTTTTTTAAAAATCATTTGTTTGCCAATTCGGCTCTGCAACTTGTTTCTCAAGCAGATTCAGCTTACATTTGTACCTATGTTCAACGAAGACAGCATGGAATACAATACCACCCGCAACCATCTTATTATAAAAGAGTATGGCCGGCACATTCAAAAAATGGTGGAGCATACCCTCACGCTGGAGGATAAAGAAACCCGCCAAAAAAACGCATACGCAATTATAGAACTCATGGGGTTTTTAAACCCGCATCTGAAAAATGTAGAAGACTTCCGTCATAAGTTATGGGATCATCTTTTTCTAATCAGTGATTTTAAACTGGATGTGGATAGCCCTTACCCAATCCCTACAAGAGAGACTTTAAAGGCAAAGCCTGAGCAGTTGCGCTATCCAAAAAAATATCCCCGTTTCAATCACCTGGGGAAAAATATTGAGATCGTTATTGATAAAGCGCTTAACGAAGAGAATCCTGAAAAGAAACAAGGGTTTGCTAATGCTATTGCTTATTACATGAAACTTACATACAGCAACTGGCACAAAGAACTTGTTCATGATGATGCAATACAACAGGAGCTAAGCAGGATTACCGGCGGTGAATTAGAATTTAATAACAGGCCATTTGTAAAACACCGGGCCGATAGCCATATGGACAGGGATGATTATCCTGCAGCAAGAAACCAATACCGTAAAAATTTTGGCGCAAGAGATAACCGTGGTGGCGGGCAACAGCAAGGTGGAGGTGGAAACAGGCCGAATAACAGTCGCGGCGGTCAAAGTGGCGGACAGCAAGGTGGTGGAGGCAACAGGCCAAATAATAATCGCAATTTCAAAAAAAGATTTTAAAAAACTTTCATTTTATATAAAAACCCTGGTAATAAACAAACCGGGGTTTTTTATTTTTACAAAAAAAATAGCATGGCCATTTTTGAAGTAGAAGGCGGTAAGCGCCTTTCTGGAAATATAGAACCACAAGGTGCAAAAAACGAAGCATTACAAGTGATAAGTGCTGTGCTTCTGAGCAGCAGTGAAATTATCATTGAAAACATTCCGGACATTACTGATGTAAACTTACTAATAGAATTACTGCACGATATGAATGTAACCGTGGAAAAAAAAAGCAGTAACAGCTATAGCTTCAGGGCAGATGATGTAAACCTGGAGTATTTGCAATCCGAAGCCTTTCATAAAAAAAGTGGCAGGTTAAGGGGTTCAGTTATGCTTGCCGGGCCTATGCTTGCACGCTTTAAAAAAGCTTTTATGCCCAAACCTGGCGGTGATAAAATAGGCCGTCGCAGGATGGATACGCATATTCTTGGCTTTGAAAAATTAGGCGCCAGTTTTAAATATGAGGAAGGCGCTGGTTATTTTTTACTGGAAGCAGAAGCATTAAAAGGAACTTACATTGTCCTGGACGAACCCAGTGTAACCGGCACGGCCAATATCATTATGGCGGCGGTACTTGCAGAAGGTGTTTCTACAATTTACAATGCAGCATGCGAGCCTTATGTACAGCAGCTTTGCCTGATGCTAAACAGCATGGGTGCAAACATAACAGGCATTGCAAGTAATATGCTCACGATTAATGGTGTAGAAAAATTACATGGATGTATGCACAGGATTTTACCGGATATGATTGAAGTAGGCAGTTTTATTGGTCTTGCTGCAATGACACAAAGCGATATCACCATTACCAATGCAGGCATTAAAAGCCTGGGAAATATTCCCGATAAATTTCAACAGCTCGGTATAAAGATGCACATTAATGGAGATGATATACATATCCCTGCACAGGAATATTACGAGATTACCAAGTACATGGATGGTACTGTGCTCAGCATTTACGATCATCCCTGGCCAGGTTTTACGCCTGATCTATTAAGCATAGTGCTGGTAACAGCCATACAGGCAAGAGGCAGTGTACTCATACACCAGAAAATGTTTGAGAGCCGTTTGTTTTTTGTAGATAAGCTGATAGAGATGGGCGCACAAATTATTTTGTGTGATCCGCATCGGGCGGTTGTTGTTGGCCTTGACAAAAGCAAAATGTTACGGGGTATAAACATGACGAGTCCTGATATACGTGCTGGAGTAGCATTGCTTATTGCAGCATTAAGTGCCGAAGGCAACAGCACCATACAAAATATTGAACAGATAGAGCGTGGCTACCAGCAAATTGATAAAAGACTAAATGCATTAGGGGCAAATATTGTAAGAAGGGGATGATTATTATATTAACCCTTCTTTCTTTCAAAATTCAAATGGATAGTATTAGTAATTATTATAGCGCCATCTCCCATATTTAATTTTTTTTTCTGCCCTACCTTAATTTCCTTTGCACATGGCATCTCCTTATCATAAGATACTTATCATAACAGCGCCTTCCGGTGCAGGCAAAACTTCCATTACCCGGCACCTGATGAAACAATTTTCTCAATTGGCATTTTCTGTGTCGGCAGCTGCACGTGCACCAAGGGGTCAGGAAAGAGATGGCGTAGATTACCCCACTGGCGCAAGACTTACAAAGGATGTCTTGTTGCCTTAAAATTCTGCCGGACTCCGTCCGGAATTAATGATACAAATGTTCAATTAGTTCTACCAGGTGTTAGCGCAGCGCACCTCGAAGTAAAAGATAAAAAGATTCTCTGAATCATTACCTGCGTAAGCAAAGCTTTTTGCAATATAAGGATAAGACCAATGGATCAAGTCTTTCAATCTTTAACCTTCTTTCGCTGCGATAACACCACAAAGCACAGCTTCTCCTACCATTTCTGGCCTTCACTGCAATGCTCACTAATATATCTTTCAGCTATTTTTTCTATTTTTACTTTTGAATACTATATTATGGAAACAGTTATCAAAATACATTCTTCAGAACTTACAGGCAAGCTGCTGGAAAATATTCAAAAACTAATAAAGGGTAAAAAAAATGCCGAGATAGTTATAAGCATAAATGACATTCCTAAAAAAAATTACCTTCGGAAGGAAACCCGCGAGGAATATTTTGCCCGCCTTAATGAATCTATCAATCAATTAGAAAAAGCTAATGTCATTACTTTCACTGCAGAATCATTTGACGAATTTTCCAGAATTACGCTGAACGAACCATGAACAATACCATCTTTGACCCCACAGCACTCA
>JBDSYV010000310.1:0-3922 GCA_040110925.1 Ferruginibacter sp.
ACAGGCATATAAAAAACAGCTACCAGTTTAGCGGATTCAGTACGGGCTTTGTGGATATACTTGCTGCAGAACAAACTCCCGATAGCCTTGGTTGGTTTCAGGGTACTGCTGATGCAGTGAGGCAATCCTTAAAACACATCAGGAATGAGGAGTTTGAATACGTTTTGATTCTCAGTGGAGATCAATTATACCAGATGGATTTCGCAAATATGATTGATGCACACACAGCATCCGGTGCGGATATTTCTATTGCAACAATTCCAGTGGGTGAACGTGAAGCGACTGAATTCGGAATTTTGAAAACAGATAAAAATAATGACATCAATAGCTTTATTGAAAAACCCTCAAAAGAATTGTTGCCCGAATGGGCAAGCAACACAGGTGATGAAATGCTTGCACAGGGCAGGCTTTACCTGGCATCAATGGGTATTTATATTTTCAATCGCAAACTGCTTTTTGATTTACTGAATGAAGAAAAAAAAGATGCTACAGACTTTGGAAAAGAAATCATTCCCGATGCTATAAATAAATATAAAGTATTCAGTTACCAGTACGAAGGCTATTGGACGGATATTGGTAATATTTATTCGTATTTTGAAGCCAACCTGTCACTCACAATTGAACTGCCACCCTTTAATTTATTCGACAATAAAAAAATGGTATTTAGCAGGGCAAGAATGCTACCTCCGGCAAAGATCAGCGGTACTATGCTAAAGCAAGCCCTGATTGCTGATGGGTCAATTATTCATGCTGCCAGCATCAGTAATAGTGTAATTGGCATTCGTAGCAGGATAGGCATCGGGAGTAATATTGAAAGCTGCTACATAATAGGCAATGATTTTTATGAAACCATTGAAGAGATTGCATACAATTATGAAAAAGGAATTCCCAAACTGGGCATTGGAGATAATTGCAGCCTTAAAAATGTAATTGTTGATAAAGATTGCAGGATTGGTAATAATGTAAAAATTACAGGTGGAAATCATTTGCCTGATGCAGACCATGCTTTGTTTGCCATTAAGGATGGCATTGTGGTTATAAAAAAAGCTGCTGTAATTGATGATGGATTCGAAGTATAATTATTCCGGTTTTTTGGAACATTAGATTTGAATACTTTAGTTTAAAACCTGGCTTTCAAAAATATTTATAGAAAAATACTCCTGGCTAATAAGATTGTATGTTCATCTGTAAAACTTGTAATAGGCATACCAGGAGGTACAATGCCTGAATTCAATTAGTACTTTTAGTTTATGCATCTGATCTCAAAATTTATTTTGTATTTCTTTTTTTCGCTGGTTGCTCTGCCATTAATTGCACAATATAACCTTACAATCCAGGTTACTTTTTCCCCGGCTGATACAAAGGATATTTTCATTGCCGGAAACTTTAATGAATGGAGCCCTGGTAAAGCTGCGTACAGGTTAGAAAAACAAGCGGATAATAGTTATGCTATTACCCTCACCAATATGATAGCAGCGGAATATACTTTTAAATTTACGCAAGGCAACTGGGAAAAAGTAGAGACAACAAATAATGGGACTGATATTTTAAACCGTATTGTAGTTTTAAATAAAGACACTACTATAGTATGTACAATCGCTGCCTGGAAGAAGGAAGGTACACAGGCTCCAGGAAAAAATACTGCTTCTGCAAATGTTTCTATTATCGACACCGCTTTTCCGCTAAAGTATTTACATAGAACAAGGCGAATTTGGGTCTATCTTCCACATGATTATGAGCAAGGCAAAAAAAAATACCCCGTACTTTATATGCATGATGGGCAAAATCTTTTTACTGAATCAACTGCTCCATTTGGCGAATGGGGGATTGATGAAGCACTGGACAGTTTGCAAAAAAAATTGCCTCATGATATGATAGTGGTGGGCATAGACCATGGAAAAGATAAACGGATGAATGAATACAATCCCTATGATAATGATACTTATGGTAAGGGGGAAGGAGATGCTTATGCTACCTGGCTTATAGAAGAATTAATGCCTTACATCAATAAAAGATATCGTACAAAAAAAACTGTGAATTACATAGCAGGAAGCAGCATGGGAGGGCTTATAAGTATGTATATTTTTCTAAAGCACCCAAAAGTGTTTTCCGGTGCCGGAGTATTTTCTCCTTCCTTCTGGCTAACGCCCAGGATGGCTGATGAAGCAAAAGGATATACTTACAAAAAAGCAAGGAAAATCTTTTTTTATGCAGGTGGAAAGGAAAGTACCACTATGGTTAATAATATGCGTGACATTTCCACAATTATGGCAGCAAAATATAATGTGCAAATTAAAGAAATAGTAATTCAGGAAGGAATGCATAACGAGGCTGCGTGGCGCAGTATATTTCCTTCATTTTATACATGGCTAACAGGAAAATAATTTTTGTAGAACTATATTATTACCGTGCCTTCCAGTACATTCGTTCAATCCATATCTTTGAATGATAATTATCCCGGTTATCTCAGTCCTTGGAAGGTTCTTTCAAAAGTGCCTCTATCGATATTATAGTATTAGTTTTTTTTGTAAAAATAATAGGGGTAATTACCGGGCATATGCAGTGCATTTTTTGTTTGATATTAAATATGGCAACATAACAGGAAAAAGGGAGCGGTTATTGTTGATGGATTTGAAGTATATTTTTTTTACACTAATAGTTATTTAAACCAAAAAACAATCATTATGGATCATTTAATCACAGTAGTAATTACGCTGGTAGTTGTGGGCCTTATTCTTTGGCTTATTAACCGTTTTATTCCAATGGCTTCGTCCATAAAATCAATCCTGAATATTGTTGTTATTATTGCAGTGATTTTATGGTTACTGAAAGTTTTTGGAATATGGAGCGGGCATTTGGGATCCTAAATCTTTTTGTATGAATTTTTAAAGAGGCTGTCTCATAAGCGATAAATTTTCACACAACGGCTAACAACGAAAACATAGTACACAAAGTATTATTTTATAAATCAATTTTTTTTTCGTTGTTTACTTTGTATTCCCTGCCTACCGGACTAGGCAGGTTGGTTTCTTTATGTGAAACTTTCTTTTGAGATAGCCTCTATATTTTTTTATAATAATGCATTCCAGTACATCTGTTGCACCCACTTTTTTGAATCTTCATCATCTCCCCTTGTCCGGTCTTTTGTTCTTTCTTTTAATATATCCTGCATAGAAGCAATAGTGAAAGGCTTTTTTACCGTGAATGCTTTTATAGCATTTTCATTAACCTTAGTGACCATTACTTTGGTGGCTATAAAAGATTGGTACATTCGTGGGATAGTAAGGCCAAGTATCATTCCAGGCAAACCATTTATACTACATGGCCCACCCGGTATCATTATTTCATCTGTATAAAATGCAAAAATATAAACACTGTCCCTGATTTTACCTACGGCTTTGCGGCAGTTAAACCCAGCAATTATGCGGTTCTCATTTGAAAGGCTCCATTTGATTTGCTGTATGCTGTCCTCTACATTAAACACGGCTCCAAAAATTGTTTTCTGCATCTGGAACTTATTGATGTCATGATCAAAATACCAAACATTCGATTCGTCATCCCTCCTGAGAAAATCAGGAATTTTTACCTGGTCCCAATGATCAAATTTGTAAATGCTTTTGTTGTTTGCAAAACTAAAATTGTAATAGCCGGTTTTAAATTGTGGCAGGTTATCCTTAAGCATTTCATCCCAGCGGTTATTGCCGAGTGTTTTTTTAATATTTGTTTTTACTTCAAATTCTATTTCTGCCTTACTGATGAATTGTTGAGCATTTACTTTGGTAAAAATAACTATCCATAATAAAAGACTAATATATTTTTTCATACGGTTGTTTTAAAATTTTTTGTTCTAAGGTGTTTTTGTTGCTACAGTGCTGGCCGATTTATTTTTAAAATCCCAGCTAAACCCTACAAGCCAGTACCT
>JBDSYV010000311.1:0-7682 GCA_040110925.1 Ferruginibacter sp.
GGATTGCTGATGGTCCAGTTGTTATCCCATGCAGTATGGTTGGCCACCCAATCTATTATTACTTTTATCTGCAAGGCATGCGCAGCATCAACCAGTTCTTTAAAATCATTATCATCGCCAAACTCAGGATTTACCTGCTGGTAATTTTTTATGGAATAATAACTGCCAAGGCTGCCCTTTCGGTTCAGGATGCCTATGGGATGTATGGGCATTAGCCACAATATTTGAACGCCCATTTCTTTTAACATGGGAAGATGTTTTTTAAAAGCAGCGAAAGTTCCTTCTGCTGTATATTGGCGGATATTTACTTCATACATGTTTGTGTTCCGCGTTGATATATTCATTATTCTACTTGTTTATTTGCAACCCGATGCTGCAATAGGTAAAGAAAGGTCAAACAATTACCTTTGCCCTATATTATTATGAAGCAATTTACTATTCCTTTCACATACCGCAGTGCCCTCATTTCTTCAATAAAAAACAAACGGCGGGAGCAGGATAAAATGAAGAAAGATTTCAGTCCTACCCAGATTAATTTAGGCAATGTAGAAATTTATCTTGCGAGGCATTTTGGCTTTTGTTACGGGGTGGAAAATGCAATTGAAATTGCTTTTAAAACCATTGAGGAGAATCAGGGAAAAAGAATCTTCCTCCTCAGCGAAATGATACACAATCCCAGCGTTAATGCAGACCTTAAATCAAAAGGAGTAAAGTTCTTACAGGATACCAAGGGTAATCAATTAATTTCTTATGACGAGCTCCACAGCAATGATATCGTTTTAATACCAGCCTTTGGAACTACGCTGGATATTGAAGCAAAATTAAAAGGCATTGGCATTGCCATAGAATACTATAATACCACTTGCCCTTTTGTAGAAAAAGTCTGGAACCGTAGTGCGCAGATTGCTGAAAATAATTTCACTGTAGTGATACATGGTAAACCATGGCACGAAGAAACCCGTGCTACATTTTCTCATGCGGCTGCCAATGCACCAACAGTTGTAGTGAATGATATGGCTGACGCCATTCTATTTGCATCGTATATAAAAGAAGAAAAAACAGCGGCTGAATTTTACTCGGATTTTGAAGGCAGGTATTCAACAGGATTTGATGTAGCTAAGGATTTACAGCGAATAGGTGTTGTAAACCAAACAACCATGCTGGCAAGTGATACTCAGGCTATTGCCGATTATCTTAAAACAGTAATGATGTCCAGGAAAAGTAATATTGTTTCTGAAGATAGATTTGCAGACACAAAAGATACACTCTGTTATGCCACTAATGATAACCAGTCTGCCGTTTATGGTTTGTTACAAACAGCAGCCGATTTTGCTATTGTAGTTGGAGGTTACAACAGTAGTAACACATCGCATCTTGTGGAGCTTTGCGAAGCAAAACTACCAACATATTTCATAAATGACGAAACGAAGATCATAAGTAAAATGGAAATTTTACATTATGATCTACATCAAAAAGAAGAAATTATTTCTACTGACTTTATACCCAAAAAGGCGCCAGTTAAAATTTTAATAACAAGTGGTGCAAGCTGCCCCGATGCTATTGTAGAAAGATTGATAAAAAGAATTGCAGACATTTTTAATGCAGAAAAACGCATTGAAGAATTATTGATGGAATTTTAATTATGCACTGGCACCGCAAATTTTTCTTTAATAAGGTTTAAAGCAAAATTCAATTGTTCTTTCATAGAAATATGGGTATTATCCAATAAAATGGCATCTTCTGCCTGGCGAAGTGGACTAACTTCCCTGTGAGAATCAATATAATCTCTCATTTCGAGATTGGCTTTTACTTCTTCAATTGTAATGTTTGGATTTTTTTCATACATCTCCTTAAACCTGCGTTCTACTCTTACGGCAATATCAGCAGTCATAAAAATCTTAAGGCATGCATCAGGAAATACAGTGGTGCCTATATCCCTGCCATCCATTATAATTCCTTTTTTGTCACCCATTTTTTGCTGCTGGGCAACCGCAAAACTTCTTACCAACGCAATTGAGGCTACATCACTTACTTTTTCTGCAATTACAAGGTCTCTTATTACATATTCTACATTCTCTTCGTTAAGGAATATTTCTGATTGAGCAGATTTATCGTTGTATTCAAAATGTAAATGTACCTGGTTTAGTGCTTCCCTTACTTCCTTTTCATCTGTCCAATCTATATGATTTCGCAAAAAATATAAGGTAATTGCCCTGTACATTGCACCACTATCAACATATACATAACCAAGTTCTTTAGCCAGTTGTTTGGCCAGTGTACTTTTGCCACAAGATGACCAACCATCAATAGTAATTATTAATTTTTTCACTTTTATATAGTGTTGATAATCAATTAAAATTGTCTTTAAAAGTTGTTAATAAAAATATAATCCCTTACTAATACAATAAAAGTTTTTAATTGATGTTTATTATATTAACACCTGGCTCTACCCCCTACATCACCAATTGTAATTTTACAATTAAGGCAAAAATAATCTAAATGTTTTAAGATAGTATTAATGATGTATCCATAGATGCAATCTTAATCCTTAGGTTAGCAGGGGTTTCATTTTTATAAACATTAAAAATTCCACATTATGAAAAGCTCACTTCTTGTAGCTGCTGTATTAGTCTGCACACAAATAAATGCAGGTACAGTACCAGAAAAAAACATGGCGCAGGTTACATTACGCCAATCCGTTCCACCATCATTTGCATTTCTCAGGGGACATCGCCAGGGTAGATCAGCCAATATTACCTGGGGCATGAATTCTAATGCCGGCATTAATCGCTTTGATGTAGAATGTACTTACGAAGACCCCAATGATCCATATTCCAACTGGGAAATAAGAGGATCTACGCCTAATACCAATGTACGTTCGTTTAAATTCTTAGACAACGATGTACTGCCAGGAACAATGAATTACCGCATTATTGCCCGGATGAACGATGGTAGTAGTGTGGTTTCGGATATTGAAACTATCAGAATCGCAACTCATTAAAAGGGAGCTGAGTATTTTCAGCTCCCTTTTTTTTGAAGACCTCTAAATCGCTAAATATGAAAAATCTTTACCTCTTACTAATCACCTCTTTATTAATAAACACTTCCAATGCCCAAATAACTACACCGGTAATCAAAGCAAATTTTGGAGTAGAAGCTGACCTTGCCTGCAATTATTTTGGAGCACCACAGCCAGGTAATGATGATTGGTTCTCTAATGGGAATTCTGGTACGGGAAGTTTTGTGATTGATACGACAGGTGCAGCTGCTTTAGTTGCTGCTTATACCACTAACCCATTAACCAGGATGCTTTCTTTCTCCAGGTTTATGAGGGTTGCTCCTTACACTACTGTAAACAACCGGATTTGGCTTGATGCTATCTTTCACCGTGATTTTCATGGTACGGATTCAACAGTATTCGCAGCTGGTAGTAATAAAAATGGCATGAGCCCTGTAAACTGGACTGCACCTGTTGCTCAAAATATTCCCGACAAAAATGATATTTTAGATGCATTCACGCATATTCGCAGGGCAGGGCCAAATCTTACTGATTCTTTGTGGATGTTCGGCGCTATATCCCTTGATAACATAAATGGCAACCGTTATTTTGACTTTGAACTTTACCAGACAGATATCCGTTTTAACCGAACTACGCTAAATTTCCTGGGCTATGGACCTGATGAAGGCCATACGACCTGGCTTTTTGATGCTGCCGGTAATATTTTAAAGGCTGGAGATATTATTTTTAGCGCAGAGTATGGAAGCTCATCGCTTACAAATCTTGAGGCCAGAATTTGGATAAATAAGGCTTCGCTTTTAATGACGCCTACGGCATTTAACTGGGGTGGTTTATTTGATGGTGCGAGCTCAGGGTCTACATTTGGATATGCTAGTATTTTACCTAAAACTGCCGGTGCATATTATACAGGATTACAATGTGGAAACGGCGTCTGGCCAGGGCCATTTTCATTGGTTTTACAAAATAATACTCTTTCTTCTGCCTATACTGCAAGACAATTCATGGAATTTTCTATAAATCTTTCGAAGCTAGGATTAGATCCAGGGAGGTTTGGAATTAATCCGTGCGGCTCACCTTTTAGGAGAGTGCTTATTAAAACCCGGGCATCAACCTCATTTACAGCAGAATTAAAAGACTTTATTGCACCATTTAGTTTATTTAATTACGCACCGGTACAGGCGCACGCATATCTAATTTATTTCTGTGGTTCTATGCCTAACACTACAATTTATGTAACCAATCCCAATCCGGATTTGGAATATACATGGAGCACTACTAATGGCCGCATTGTAGGTTCAAATACCGGCATTTCAATAGTTGTAGATCGCCCTGGAACTTATGTTGTTGTACAACAATTTGACCCGCTTTGTCCAGAACATAGCAGGGATTCGGTTACTATTATGTTTGATTCAATCTGTACAGTACTTAATGTAAATTTATTAAAGTTTACGGCTGCTCAATTAAATGGCAAAGCAAACCTGAAATGGGATGCATCTAATAATGAGTTGGCTTCTACTTATGATATTGAGTATAGCCTGGATAATGAGACTTTTTCAAAACTGGTGACTGTTAGGGCAGGACTGGATTCTGGGATTGTATCTTTTAATTACCAACAGGATTTGACAAATACCAGGTCCTCTGTTATTACCTATCGCATAAAAGTAACTGGTAAAACGGGACAGGTAAAATACAGTAATACCATTTTATTAAGATTAGGAGAAAATAAGATTCCGCAACCAGAAATATTCCCCAATCCTTCAAGTGGTAAAGCGTGGGTAGCCATCAATTCATCTGATAATTCCAGTGCTGAAATATTTGTAACAGATGCTTATGGAAGGCCTGTATCAAAAAATACATACATGATAAAAAAAGGAGAGAATGTTATTGAACTTCTTGAAATGAAAAAATTAGCTTCAGCTTTATATATTGTAAAAATAAAAACATCTGAAGGTGTAAGCACACATAAGATTATTATAAAAAAATAAATATGCGTTATAATTGCATAATAAAAAACCCCGGAATTCCGGGGTTTTTTATTATGCTTATTATGTATAAATTTGAAATTATGCTTCTGATTTTTTTTCCTTTTTCTTAGGTTCTTCTTTTAACCTAAAGTGAATCTTCTGAGCTTCTTTATCTAATTCTGCAATCATAGTATTGCCCTGTTTGATACTCATGTTTAAAATCTCTTCTGCCAGCGGATCTTCAAGATACTTTTGAATTGCCCTATGCAGTGGCCTTGCTCCAAACTGGCTGTCATAACCTTTATCAGCAATAAACGTTTTTGCATCTTCTGTAAGTTCCAGGGAAAAACCCAGGTTGCTTAGCCGGGTCATAACGCCCTTCATTAGAATGTCAATAATCTCAAAAATATTTTCTTTGGTAAGTGTATTGAAAATCACTACATCGTCAATCCGGTTTAAAAATTCAGGGCTAAAAGTACGTTTAAGTGCCTTTTCAATTATAGCCTTATTATTTTCTTCAGAATTTTCGTTCCTGGTGGCGGTAGCAAATCCAACACCATCACCAAAATCCTTTAATTGCCTTGCACCTATATTAGATGTCATGATAATCATCGTGTTTTTAAAATCCACTTTGCGGCCAAGACCATCCGTTAGTTGTCCATCATCCAGAACCTGTAAAAGAATATTGTAAATATCAGGATGTGCTTTTTCTATTTCATCAAGCAATATTACACTATAAGGTTTACGCCTTACTCTTTCCGTAAGCTGCCCACCTTCTTCATAACCAACATAGCCCGGAGGTGCCCCAATTAAACGGCTTACTGTAAACTTCTCCATGTATTCACTCATATCTATACGTATGAGCGAATCATCACTATCAAACATGTGGCGTGCAAGAGCACGGGCAAGTTCTGTTTTGCCCACACCTGTTGGGCCCAGGAAAATAAATGTACCAACAGGTTTTTTAGGATCTTTAAGCCCTACCCTATTTCGCTGAATGGCTTTAACTACTTTTGAAATGGCTTCTTCTTGCCCAACAACAGCCCCTTTTAAATCCTCGGCCATCCTGCGTAGCTTATCAGTTTCAGCCTGTACCATTCGTTTAACTGGTATTCCTGTCATCATACAAACTACTTCTGCAATATCTTCTTCTTCAATAGGAAATCTCTTATTCTTGCTTTCCTCTTCCCAATCGTTTTTAGCTTTTTCTAGCTGTTCCTGCAATCTTTTTTCTGTATCCCTCAACGATGCAGCTTCTTCAAATTTCTGGCTCTTAACTACTTTATTTTTCTCCAGTTTTATGTCTTCGATTTTTTTCTCCAGGTCAATTATCGTCTCCGGAACATTGATGTTTTTAATATGCTTTCTGGCACCAACTTCATCCAACACATCAATAGCTTTATCGGGTAACAGCCTGTCGGTCATGTACCTGTCACTAAGTTTCACACAGGCTTCGATAGCTTCTACACTATAAGTTACATTATGGTAATCTTCGTATTTATTTTTGATGTTGTTCAATATCTCAATTGTTTCTTCAACGGAAGGTTGCTCCACCAATACTTTTTGAAAACGCCTGTCCAATGCGCCGTCTTTTTCTATGTGCATTCTATATTCGTCAAGCGTACTTGCTCCAATACATTGTAGTTCGCCCCTGGCCAATGCAGGTTTGAAAATATTTGAAGCATCAAGGGAACCGCTGGCTCCGCCTGCTCCCACAATGGTATGAATCTCGTCAATAAATAAAATAACATCGCGATTTTTTTCAAGCTCATTCATGATGGCCTTCATACGTTCTTCAAATTGTCCGCGATATTTAGTACCAGCGACCAATGCCGCAAGATCAAGGCTCACCACTCTTTTATCGAATAATACACGAGATACTTTTCTTTGAACAATGCGAAGTGCCAGTCCTTCTACAATGGCCGTTTTACCCACACCAGGTTCGCCAATTAATATAGGATTATTTTTCTTACGCCTCGAAAGTATTTGCGATACCCTTTCAATTTCATTTTCCCGGCCTACGATTGGATCTAGCGATCCATTTTCTGCAAGTCGGGTTATATCCCGGCCAAAATTATCCAAAACCGGGGTTTTGGTTTTAGGTTGTGAGGATGCTGTTCCCTTTGGCTGTTTTTGCTGACCAAATTGTTTTCTTTCTTCATCAAAATCATCATCATCATTAAATTCAGCTTGCGGCGGATTGGTGCTCACAAAGCCAAGTTCATTTTTGAATAGATCATAGTCCACGTCAAATTGGTTTAATATCTGGGTGGCAATATTTTCTTTATTTTTTAAAATAGATAACATCAGGTGCTCGCTTTCCACATATGCACTTTTCAATGCTTTTGCTTCCAGTACAGTTATCCGGATTACTTTTTCAGCTTGCTTGGTTAGAGGAAGAGAATTGATGTTTGCAATATTTTTCCCTGTTTTGTCTTTTACAGCCATTTCTATTTCTTTTCGCAATTCATAGAGGTCCACATTAAGTGATTTCAAAATTTTTACGGCAGTGTTTTCACCATCCCTTATCAGGCCCAAAACCAAATGCTCCGTCCCAATAAAATCATTACCTAATCTTAATGCTTCTTCCCTGCTATATGAAATAATTTCTTTTACTTGTGTTGAGAAATTGTTGTCCATTCTCTTAAGTTTAATTGATACAATAATAACGAATAAAAAGTAGTGAAAGTTTCATAAAA
>JBDSYV010000312.1:0-11981 GCA_040110925.1 Ferruginibacter sp.
TTAATTCTGGAAGGAGTTGTATAACAAGTTTCCGGATGGTGCCTGCTATACAACCCTCACTTAATGGCGGAGTAATAATTGTATCATTTATAATTATAAAAATATTTGCATTGCTGCTATCGCAAACTCGAAGATGATGGTTGAGGATTAAGGCATCATTACATTTGTTTTGTTGCGCAAAAAGAGCACCCATAAAATACGGCAGAAAATTATTATGCTTCAGGTTGCTGAAATGGTCACAGATTTTTAAAGCCTCTTTGTAAATACAAAGTTCCAGGCCGTTTTCATTTAATATTTTATAATCAGTAGTTAAAGGCCAGCATTCAATAATGTAGTGAAAATTATTGTCGGAATCATATAAGCCTCCATTACCACGTGCTACTGAAATACGGACTCTTGCATATTGATAATTATTTTTTTTAAGGAGAGATATTACTAGTTCTTCAATTTTTTCTGGTTGAAAATGTTTTGGTATTTTCATTTTCATATCCTGCATTCCTTTCCAGAGCCTTGCCATATGCTCGTTTATCAAAACCAGTTGGTTATTGTAAAATTTTATGGTTTCAAAAAGGCCATCGCCATATCGTAATGCCCGGTTGTCAGAAGAAACTATGGCGGCACCTGATGGCATAATCTTCCCATTAAAATTTATGTATCTCATTTTGTAAAAATAAAAAATCCCCAGCTGTGGGGATTTTAATTTAAGAAATTTTGGGGATTACATTTCAGCAATAATTTTATTTTTAACTGCATACATGATAAGTCCTGCTGTGCTTTTTGCGCCGGTTTTTACTTTCAGTTTATCGCGGATGGCCTCTACAGTACGGGGGCTAAGTTCCACCAGGTCTGCAATTTCCTTAGTACTTTTTTCTTCGCACATCAGGCGGAGTATGGTTGTTTCTTTATCGTTCAATTGCACTTCCTGGGGCATTAGCTGCATTGGTGTTTGTACGTTGCGCTGTTTCAAGTTGCTTAATAATGCTTTATTGGTAAGTGAGTTGAAAAAATATTCATTTTCATGGCAAGTACGTATTGCTTCATAAATAACTTCACTGTCACTCGTTTTGGATAAATAGCTGTTGGCACCCAGTTCCATTAATTTCGTTATCATGCTTTGGTCATCCAGCATTGTAAGCATTATCACTTTTGTATGGGGGCATATCTTTTTAATTTCAGGCAAGGCTGTTATCCCATCCATAATGGGCATTTGTATATCCAAAAGAATTACATCTGCAGGTATAGATTTAATGAGGTTAAGTAAGTGCATACCATTATCAGCTTCTGCAATAATTTTTATATCTTTTTTTGAGCTAAGCGCTGTTTTTACTCCAGCCCTGTAAAGAACATGATCGTCTGCAATAATTACTGATATGGGTTCTGTGGCTTCTGGTTTCATAATAATGGGGTGAAAGTAGTTATTTTTTGATTAGTAAGTTTACGATGTTATAACGTAAAATGCAATTTGGAATTATAGGTAAAAAAAACAATGGGTGTAAATACCCTATAAGGATAGCTGGAATTTTACGCAAAAAAAAGCAGGAAACGCTTATTAGTATTTTAGTAATTCATTTTCTTAAGTAGAATAAGTCTATAAAGCTGTGTTTAAATCATTTATTCCAAAAGCTAACAATTATTTGGAATAATATGGTACTTCAGAAGACTCTAATCCACCTATTCTATGAGTTTATTCCTCATTCCATACATAATAAGGCCACCAATAGTTTTTGCATTTACCTTGGTTTTCATATTCTGCCTTATGGTTTCTATGGTGCGTGGACTTAAAAAAATTATTTTTGAAATTTCTTCTGTGGTTTTGTCTTCTGCAAGTAACTGTAGAATTTTAATTTCCTTTTCATTAAAATTTACAGGGGTATTTGTGCCATAATGTTGCCTAACATTCTTCTTTTGCATCAGTTTTCCCATCACAGCCTTGTTTACAAGGTCATTAAAATAAAAGTCATCGTTCATACAAGTGAGAATGGCTTCATATATCTCTTCAGGGTCGGTGGTTTTGGTCAGGTAAGCATTTGCCCCCATTTCCATCATTTTGCTAATCATCTGCTGGTCATCATACATAGTAAGTACAATAATCTTTATGTCCTCAAATTCTTTACGAATAAGTTGAATCCCGTTTATACCGTCTATTTCTGGCATCCTTATATCCATTAACAATACATCGGGTTTTTTGATTGCAATTTTGTGCATCATATCCTTGCCATCTTCAGCCTCCCAAAGCATTTTGAGATTTAGCTTACCGGCGAGAGCCATTTTTATGCCATCTCTGAATATCTTATGATCATCGGCTATGGCAATTTTAATCAGATTTTCTGTGGACATTTTTCGGTATGGGTTAATACTAAAGTTTGAAGTTATGATTTTATATTAAAAAAAACTGTTTGCTAAGCAGAAAATTAAGGTGTTTTACTATTGATACAGCTGATTATCAGTTAGTTTAAGGAAAATTCCTTGGTATATTTACGAAACCAAAATATTGTAATATTACCTGCCTCGCTTGCACTTTTACTCAACTTAAAGTAAAACTTTACAGCTCCAAATGGGGCAAATCTGCTCTTGCCCTCTGCAAAGTGGCACCCTATTTTTGTATCAGTTGATTGGCAAGGGCAATGAAAAATTTCCATATATCCAATTATCCAGATAACAGTTAAGCCAATATCCTGAAAAAACCTGTTTGTGCTTGTAATTCCCTATGCCAATCAACTTATTATTTAAATGTTCTGTTTTTAAATCCCCCAAAGATTTTTTTAAAAGCCACCTAAAAGAGGTGGTTTTTTCATTTCCAAGGCCTAGTTTCCTTTCGCTTCACGTTAATTTACCTGGTAAAGATACAAAAATGTAATAGTAAAATTACGATTTTTTGTTAGTACATTTACTTTAATTTATTAGACCAAATATCAGCCTAAATTGGCTGTAATGCTTTATAGTATTGAGTTGTATTGAATACGTATAAGTACGATAACCTTGCTTACCCCTTGTGTAAGAATACGTAATGAATGAAGTTTACAGTGATATTTAATCGTAAACCACTAACTAAATTATTAACCATGTACGGAAATGTATTAGATGAGACATCATCATTCTCTATTGACTAAGTAAATTTTAAATTTGGGAAACTGTTGGTATATTTGAAAAATTAAACTAACTACCCATTTTAAAAAACTTAGTAAATATTACCTATTTAACGGAACTGTTGCCTTTAATCTTTTGTGTAATTTTTTATAAAAAATTAAATACAAAAGGGTTAAAGGCATTTTTAATTTATACATTAATTGTAGCCTGTTGTGTGATACTTGCTCAGATATCTTTGCAGGTTTATCATTCTAAATTTAGTTATCTTTTAATTTTACGTACTTATAATATACTAGAATACAGTACAATATGCTGTTTTTTGTATTTTGTTATTAAAAACAACCTGGTTAAATTTATAATAAAAATTTCTGTTGCTACTTTTATTTTATATGCTATCATAGATTATTTTCTTTATGACAGGACTAAGTTTAATAATCACGCAAGCATTGTTTCCTCGTTTTCTTTGATAATTATTCTCATTTATTTCTTTTACGAGAAAATGCAAACCGTTTTTCTATACCCTTTATATCAATCTATTAGCTTCTGGATTTGTGTAGGATTTTTTCTTTACTTTACAGGAACATTTTTCTTCTTTTTATTTACATCAAATTATAGCAACAACAAGGCATTGCTTAATCAAATGCTAGTTATTTATACACTAGTAACTATTACAAAAAATGTCATTTTAAGCCTGGCTTTGTTTGCAAATGAGCCACAGGAAAGAAAAGAAGAAGAACTTTTTATACCCAAAGATTTACAATTAGACGAGTTTACCCTTAACCCAACTAAACCCTAACCACAAATGTATTTCTTACAGGTATCTGCTAATAATGATGTGAGCCAACTTATGTTTGTTGGTTCCATTGGCATGATTACACTGGCCATTGTTATTATCGTTTTCGTGGTTATGCACCAACGCAAGGTTATCCGGTATCATATTCAAATGAAAAAGCTTGAGGCAGAGAAACAGCAGATTTACCTTGATGCATCAATTCGTTTCCAGGAAGAAGAAAGACAACGTATAGCTGCCGACTTGCACGACGATGCTGGTCCTTTACTAGCTACAGCCCGGCTTTACCTGAATGAAAACCTGGTAAACCAGGAAAAAGCCCAGCAATTACAAAGCATTTTCAGCGCCAAGCAGATTATTGATGATGCCATTTTGCTAATTCGAAACATAAGTCATAGCCTTATGCCTCCTACCTTAAAAAACTTTGGGCTGGAAAGCGCAACTACTGATTTATTTCAAAAGATAAGTGGAAGTGGATCCCTCAATGCAAGTGCCCGTTTTCACGATTACAGGCAACGGCTAAAAGTTGATCAGGAGTTACTGGTTTTCAGGATTATCCAGGAATTAATAAACAATATCATCAAACATAGCAATGCGGGCTTTATTCATCTAACCCAAAATTCAAGTGCAACCCATATGTATATTCGTCTGCATCATGATGGCAAAGGCATTGTACAGGCAGAGTTTGACAAACTTAATTATTTTTCCCAGGGGCTTGGACTTAAAAATATTGCCAGCAGGATGAAAGTTCTTAATGGTAGAATTTTATTTGAAATTGACAGTAGTCAAACCTATTATAAAGTTACCCTGGAAATTCCTAAAGAGCCAGCTATATAATTTTTTTGTATTTTTAGTCCCTTAGCTGAAAAAAAAATAATGTTGTAATAGCCATTATCAAAAGCTACTAACCCCCAAAGTATGATTTCTGATACAATAAAGGTTGCTATAGCCGATGACCATAAGATTTTCCGCAAAGGGGTTATCCTATCTCTTCGCTCATATACAAATATTAAGTTTGTGATGGAGGCAGACAATGGCGAAGACCTGTTACAAAAACTACCTGAAGCACAGCCAAACATTGTGCTTTGCGATTTAAAAATGCCCATTAAGGATGGCATTGATGCAACTAAAGAAATTACAAAAAAATTTCCTCATATAAGGGTCATCATACTCACCATGTATGAAGATGAACGATTTGTTGGCCACCTGATGGATTGTGGTGCCGCAGGTTATTTATTAAAAAGTACAGACCCCGCAGAAATACGAAGGGCATTATCAGAAGTTATGGAAACAGGCTTTTATTTAAATCCTTTTGTAAATAAAGTACTGATACGCAAAAATTATAATAAGCAAAAAATAAACCCTAGCCTTACTTCCGAGGTGGTACTTAGTGAAAGGGAAAAAGAAGTATTAACTCTTGTTTGTATGGAGTTTACAGCTAACGAAATTGCAGGAAAGATGAGCATCAGCGCACGCACTGTAGAGGCCATCAAAGACAGGCTTATGGAAAGGTTTGGAGTGAAAAATTCAGTAGGACTTGTGTTTTACGCAATGAAAAATCAATTGATTGATTAATGATTGAAAATTAAATCCCTATCTCAAGCATGTTTTTGGTATAATTTTTATTAATACTTATGATTATAACTTTTAACCTAAAAAGACATTTATGAAAAAAATCTTAATCCTTATCGCCTTCTCAGGAATATTGTTTACGTCCTGCAAGAAAGACAAAACCTGCGATTTAAACAGTACTTCCCTTGCAGGATCATACAGAGTTACTTCTTTGAAGTATAAACAAACCCCCACTTCTGCGGAAGTTGATTTATTTTCATCTCTTTCAGCTTGTCAGAAAGATGATATTTATGTTTACAATACAAATGGTACTTTTAACTACCAGGATGCAGGAGTGGTTTGCTCTCCTTCAGGATCATATAACAGTACCTGGACACTTTCTGGCAACACCCTGACTTTTGATGGTGATGTTTACAATGTAAACTCGTTTTCCTGTGATGGTATGGGACTTACTGGAAATAGTATCTTTGTAAGTGGCGATGTAGCTACTGCAACTTTTGTTCGGCTCTAATGCCATTTATTTAAGATAATTTTGCCCCGCAAATAAAGCGGGGCTTTTTTTTGACAACTATTATAATTATTATGAAGGTAGGATTTGTAAATATTTTTGGTAAACCCAATGCAGGCAAAAGTACTTTGCTGAATGCTCTTATGGGAGAGAAGATGGCTATTGTATCGCATAAGGTACAGACTACCCGTCATCGTATCAAAACTATTCTTACTGAAAAAGATTACCAAATAATTCTTTCAGATACGCCTGGCATAATTGAAACAAAATATAAGCTTCATGAAAAAATGATGGCTGCTGTTAAAGGCAGCCTTGAAGATGCAGATGTGGCTTTACTAATAACGGATGCCCGTGAACCCGTAGAAGAAAGTAATAATATTTTTACACAACTAAGATTAAAAGCCCCGGCATTAATATTACTTAATAAAACGGATGCAGTAAACGATAAACAAAAAATAGAAGATGCTATGTTGTTTTTTGAACAACAACCATATTGCAAAGAAGTAATCATAATATCTGCATTACAAAAACAGGGGATTGATGTTTTATTACAAAGAATTCTGCATTATCTACCTGAAGGTGAACCATTTTATGAGGGCGATGATATTAGCGATATGCCAGTGAAATTCTTTGTAAGTGAAATGATAAGGGAAAAAATTTACCAATTATATCATGAAGAAATACCATATCATGCCACTGTGTTGGTACAAGAGTATAAAGAAAAAACAACATTGGTAAAAATTTCTGCTGATATTATAGTGCAAAGAGATACCCAAAAAAGTATCATCATTGGTGAAGGCGGAAGCATGATTAAAAAACTAGGCACCCTTGCCCGCATTGATATTGAAGCCTTCCTTGAAAGGAAAGTATTTCTTGAGTTATTTGTGAAAGTAAGACCTAAATGGCGTGATAGCGATTTATTCCTGAAAGAGTATGGGTATTAAATTCATTAAACCACATTTTCAATCAGAAATATAAAATAACTGGTTGTAGGATCCCTGAGATTCAAATCCCTTACCAACCCTAAATCTCAATAACGTAACTTTGCGCCCATGAATTTTACTTTAGCCATTACGGGCAGGCCAAATGTGGGGAAAAGCACTTTTTTTAATCGAATGCTGGAACAGCGCAAAGCCATTGTGGATGATAGAAGTGGTGTAACCCGCGACAGGCAATATGGCGTTGCCGAATGGGCAGGCAAATCTTTCAATGTGATAGATACTGGCGGTTTTGTAGCCGGCAGTGATGATGTTTTCGAAAGAGAAATCCGTAAACAGGTACATATTGCTATTGAAGAAGCCAATGCAATCGTTTTTATGGTAGATGCAGCTACAGGCATTACCAATCTTGATGAAAGTATGGCGGAAATGCTCCGCAAAAGCAAAAAACCTGTTTTCCTGGTAGTAAATAAAGTTGATAATCATAACAGGCTTCTTGAAGCAAGTGAATTCTATAGTCTTGGATTTGAGAATATATTTTTTCTTTCCTCTATCAGTGGTAGCGGCACCGGTGAATTGCTTGATGCGGTAACAGCCTTAATAACTGAAGAAGGTGAAGAAACCGATGAAGATGCATTGCCTAAATTTGCCATCATCGGTCAGCCTAACGTTGGGAAATCCTCACTGCTGAATGCCCTCATTGGCAAAGAGAGAACTATTGTAAGTGATATTGCCGGCACTACACGTGATACAATTCACACTCACTACAATTTATTCAATAAGGAATTTATACTAATAGATACAGCAGGTATCCGGCGCAAAGC
Source organism: Ferruginibacter sp. (assembly GCA_040110925.1). Lineage (GTDB taxonomy): Bacteria > Bacteroidota > Bacteroidia > Chitinophagales > Chitinophagaceae > Ferruginibacter. The sequence continues at coordinate 7,720 of JBDSYV010000312.1, forward strand.
CAAAGTGCATGAAGATCTTGAATTTTATTCAGTTATCCGGGCCATTAAAGCCGTTGACGAAGCTGATGTATGTATGTTAATGCTGGACGCAGAAAAAGGAATTACCGCACAGGACCTTGCTATTTTTTCAATGGCTGTAAAAAAGGGTAAAGGGATTGTGGTGCTGGTAAACAAGTGGGACCTGGTGGAAAAAGCCGCTAATACTGCAAAAGATTATGAAAAAGATTTAAAGCAGAGGCTTGCACCTTTTTCTGATGTACCCATCCTGTTTATTTCAGTTACAGAAAAGCAGCGCATTCTAAAAAGTATAGAAGCCGCAATAGAAGTTTTTGAAAATAAGAAACGAAAAGTTCCTACTTCTAAATTGAATGATATATTACTAAAAGCCATTGAAAGCTACCATCCGCCTGTAGTGCGTGGCAACAGTGTAAAAATAAAATACGTTACTCAATTGCCCACACATACGCCAAGCTTTGCATTTTTTACAAATTATCCCGACGATATAAAGGCACCATATAAAGGTTACCTTGAAAATAAGCTAAGGGAAAATTTTAATTTTAGCGGCGTTCCTCTGAGGTTGTTTTTCAGGAAAAAATAAGAATCCCGTTGGGTTTTATTAAGGTAAATGCATTGTGTACAGAATAGCTGCCATTTCTCCTTTACAAATTCATTAACAGCCCTTATTTGGATAGATTATATTTTACGCTCATTTTTGGTGCAAATCAGCTAATTTTGCGCTTCTTTATGAAATTTATTAAAACAGCCCTCAGCATATTTTTTCTTTTTTTCCTGCTTGTCTCCTGCAACAAATTCACTAAAGTGCAGAAAAGTAAGGATTATGAATACCAACTGAAAATGGCAGATGAGTATTATGCTAAGAAAAAGTATCGTAATGCCCAACAACTTTATGAGGCACTTTTCCCGGTATATAAGGGTACTCAAAAGTTTGAGGATCTGTATTATAAATATGCATATTGTTTTTATTACCAGGAATTGTACAGAGATGCAGAAAACCTCTTTAAAGGTTACCTGGAAGTATTTCCTACCAGCAGCAGGGCAGAAGAAGTGGATTATATGAGAGCTTATTGCTTTTATAAACAAAGCCCCAGGTTGGAACTGGAACAGGTAAACACGGTAAAGGCAATGAACATGATGCAGACTTTTATCAATACTCATCCAGGTTCTCCAAGAATAAAAGATGCAACAGAAATCATTGATAAAAGCCGTGAGAAATTAGAACAGAAAGAATACCGTGCAGCAAAATTGTTTTATGACCTTGGCCATTTCCGGGCAGCAGCCATTGCTTTCACTAACTTAATGAATAGTTATCCTGATGCAAAAACTGGCGAAGATTATAAATTAATGGTGGTTAAGTCTTATTATAAGTTCGCAAAAATGAGTTACCAGGATAAGCAGATTGAGCGATATGAATTGGTGATAAATAATTATGAGGATTTCGTGGACAGGTACCCTGAAAGCAAACTGCTAAAAGAAGCAGAAGAATACAGCATTTTAAGTAAAAACAATATAAAAGAAATACAAAATGAGCAAGCTACGTCGTCAGTCAAGCAGTAATACCAGCAGCGTGGTAGAACCTAAAAAGTTATCTGAATTAAAAGATAAAACAGGTAATCTATATGAGTCTATTGCTATTATTGCAAAAAGGGCTAACCAGATTAACATTACCATTAAAGAGGAATTGCATAATAAGCTTGAAGAATTTGCAAGCCATACTGATAGCCTTGAAGAAATTCACGAAAACAAAGAGCAGATAGAAATATCACGTGCATATGAGCGTATGCCTAACCCGGCTTTGCTTGCAACTACCGAGTTTCTTGAAGATAAAGTTTACTATCGCAGAAATGACGAGGATCTGTTTAGTTAAACTCTACCAATTTTAAACATTCATTTCATGTGTTATATATAATTTTATTTTTGTCACATGGAATTCGCCTATAAACATCACGGTTGATATTAACTTGATATAATGGCTCATTTCAATTAGAATATCTAATTTTAGCGACGGTACTTACCGTCGTTTTTTTATGCTAAAAGGAAAAAAAATATTATTGGGTGTTACAGGAAGCATAGCAGCATATAAATCCGCTTTGCTCATAAGGTTATTGGTTACAGCTGGTGCCGAAGTAAAAGTAATTATGACAACTGCTGCTAAAGATTTTATTTCGCCGCTTACGCTGGGAACATTGTCAAAGAATAAAGTACTCAGTGATATTTATAATGAAAGCGAGTGGGCTAATCATGTAAGCCTTGGCCGCTGGGCCGATATTATGTTGGTGGCACCACTTAGTTGCAATACCTTATCTAAAATGGCACACGGTGCCTGCGATAATTTATTGTTATCTGTTTATCTTTCTGCCACCTGCCCTGTAATGCTTGCCCCTGCCATGGATGAGGATATGTGGAAGCATCCTTCAACTAAAGAAAACCTCATCGCAGTGCAACGCCATGGGAACATAGTTTTACCGGTAGAAAGCGGTGAACTAGCCAGTGGATTAATTGGGCCAGGGCGTATGGCGGAACCCGCAATCATAATTGAACAACTGGAGTTTTTTTTTGCAAAAAATAATACACTCAAAGGCAAAACAATTTTGATAACTGCCGGTCCAACACACGAACCCCTTGACCCCGTTCGTTTCATTGGCAATTCTTCATCAGGAAAAATGGGGATGGCATTAGCTAAAGATGCTATAGAAAGAGGTGCAAAAGTTTTGTTGGTTGTTGGCCCAACCTCTGAAGTTATTCCTACAGGGGTAGAAGTAACTCATATTAAAACCGCAGAACAAATGTATGAGGTTTGTATGCAATTATTCCCGATATCAGATATGGCAATAATGTGTGCTGCGGTTGCAGATTATATGCCAGTAAAATCGGAAAACGAAAAAATTAAAAAAAGCTCAGATACAATCATCCTTGAATTAAAAAAGACAAAAGACATTTTAAAAGCTTTGGGAGAAATAAAAAAGGATAACCAGCTCCTGGTTGGATTTGCCTTAGAAACCAACAATGAAAAAGAAAACGCCCTTAAAAAGTTAAAAGAAAAAAATGCAGATTTTATTGTACTAAATTCTTTGAAGGATAAAGGAGCAGGATTTGGAAGCAGCAAAAACAAAATCACTATTTTTGATAAACAGGGAAATGAATTTCCTTTTGGGCTTAAACCTAAAAAGGAAATTGCCGCAGATATTTTAAACAGTATTATTAATAACCATGCGTAAACTTATTCTTAGCTGTATAGCTTCCTGCTGCGTTTTAATAGGTCAGGCCCAGGAGCTTAATGCCCGTGTAACAGTGGTAGCCACCAGGGTGAATAATGTGGTAAACAAAAGCGCTTTTACTACACTCCAAACTGCCCTGAATAATTTTCTGAACAACCGCAAATGGACATCTGATGTATTTGCACCAAATGAAAAGATTGATTGCAATTTTTTACTTAACCTTGAGCAGGGATCAGAAGCCAACGTTTATAATGCTTCACTTACCGTACAAGCAGCACGTCCCGTATTTAACAGCACTTATGTTTCTCCAATAATAAACTACCGCGATGAGAACGTGGTTTTTAAGTATGTTGAATTTCAGCAATTGGAGTTTAATGAAAACCGGGTGAGTGGTACTGATGCACTTGTGAGCAATCTTACCGCAGTTTTTGCCTATTATGCTAATATTATTCTTGCGTTTGATTATACTTCTTTTTCACCAAAAGGAGGTGAGTCATATTTTTTAAAGGCACAGAATATCGTTAACAATGCACCTGATGGCAGGGGTATCAGCGGATGGAAAGCATTTGATGGCATCAGGAACCGTTATTGGCTTTCAGAAAATATGCTAAACTCCCGCTATAATATAATGCATGATGTTTATTACAATTATTACAGGCTGGGCATGGATAAATTGTATGAGGATGAAAATTCTGCACGTGCAGAATTCTTGAATGTATTAAACCTGTTGAACGGATTTAATTCCGATAATCCTAACACCATGATAAACCAGTTTTTCTTTGCAGGTAAATCCAATGAACTCATCCAGGTTTTTAAAAAAGCCAAGCCTGCGGAAAAAATACGGGCATTAGAAATATTACCAAAGCTGGATATTAGTAATGCCAATAATTACAAAGAAGCATTGAAATAACCATTCAAAAGCAGCATTTATTCCAACTGAAGATGATTATTCAAATGCTCAATATAGGAGTCATTGTTAGGTTATTCCATGTGGCTAAAATCAAATAATATAAACACATGAAATGA
>JBDSYV010000313.1:0-7824 GCA_040110925.1 Ferruginibacter sp.
TATCCATGCTCCCTAAGCTATAATCTGCCAGCGGATTTAATGCTGCCAATAATGTTTTAGATTGACCGGTTTTTATATCAGTCAACCGGATCATTCTTGGCGTATTTGTATTACTAAATACATCAATGATACAATTACCATTTGTGCTTAGTTTGGCTGTATGTACGCCCGGCTCAACTGAAATTCTTTTTATGATTCCTGTCCTGATGTTTAACTGGTATATATTTTTTGTAAGCGGGGATTCCTCAGTTGAAATATAAAAAAGATTATCACCAGATGCATCAAAACCTTTCACATCCGTTACTTCCCAGTTGCCTTTGGTTAATTGCCTTATTAAACTTCCATTGGTATTATACAAGTATAAATGATTAAACCCATCGCGGTTGCTTTGCCAGATAAATTGTGAAGGATCATTTTTTAAAAACAACATAGGCACCAATGGCTCTGTATATTTTTCGTCTTTTTCTTCAAATAAAGTTTTTATAAAATTCCCCGTTACAGCACTGTATTGATTTAGCTTCATATGGTTTTGCCCCCGGTTCAATACAGCGATATACAAGAACTTATCATCCGGGCTCCAGGCTATATTTGTAAGGTATTGTTCTGCTGGCAAACCTGTTTTGAGATAAAATGTTTTCCGTGTTTCTGCATTGTATATACCTACGGTAACGTGATGGCTTTTACCACCTGCCATTGGATATTTTATATTTTCATTCTTCGCAGGACTTTGGCTCCAGTCAATAATAGGATAATCATTCACCATACGTTGATCCATCCTGTAAAAAGCCAGTAGCTTACCAGCGTTACTCCAAAAAATTCCTTTGTTTATACCAAACTCATTCCTATGTACAGCCTGTGCATATACGATGTCTTTGCTCCCATCTTTTGTTACCATAAAGGCTTTTTTCCCTTCCTGGCCAACATGCAAATCATAATGATCCAAAAAAGCTATGTAGCCCGCCTTACTTTCTTCGGTAAATTCTTTTGCTGCAAAAGTCTTTGGAACGATGGCTTTAATGCTTCCATCATTTGCATTCAAAGATATTTTGCTGCTATCGGCAGTTAATATCCAACCAACAGCTTTATCAAACTGTATTTCAGGGAAAGTTTTTAAAGCACTATAACCTGCTTTGGATAATTTCTGGTTCAGGTCTTCAAGCGTAAGAAAAACAGATTCTTCTGTACTATTAATATTTCCTTTTACCCATATATTTTTATCATCATTTTTTTTCAAATAAACATAATCATCAGTACCATAAATAAATTGCAAATGCTTGAGGTTTTCCGGTGAAAGGGATGTTCTATTTTTTACCAGGGCATCTTCTATTGATAACACTTTATTTTGGGCAATAACAGAGATGTTTATAAGAATAGAAAAAAAGAAAATAAGTGGTTTCATGTAAAATTTTTATATGGCAAATGTAATTTTATTGATGCACAAAAAACGCCAATATTACTACCAGCGTTAATTAATAAGAAACTTTTATGAGGTATGTTAATTCCTTAATGGCTTTCCTGTTTTTAAAATAGATTGAATCCGTTCAAGGGTTTTCTTTTCACTGGTAAGGCTTAGGAAGGCCTCTCTCTCCAGGTCAAGTAAATATTGCTCACTCACCAGGCTTTGTTCGCTCAGGTCGCCGCCGCACATAACATAAGCCAGTTTTTTTGCAACTGTTACATCATGGTCGCTTGCATATTTTGCCCGCCACATCCCGTTGATGCCTGCATGCATGGCTCCAAGTGCAGTGCGGCCCAAGACTTTTATATCATTTCTTTGAACAGGCATTACATAACCATCATCATACAAATTAATTACCGCCTGCTTTGCTTCAGCAATACGACGGCCTGTATTCATACTTACTTCATCCAGTCCCTTACGGTAAATACCCAATTCAAATGCTTCAAATGCAGATGTGCCCACTTTTGCTGTAGCAATGGTTAAGAAACGGTTTTGCAGGGTAATGGTTTCTGGCTCGCCGGGATGCATTTCATCAGCAGCACGCAACACAAATTCTTTGGTACCACCACCGCCGGGTATTACACCAATACCAACTTCTACAAGACCGGTATATGTTTCTGCAGCAGGAATTACTTTGTCCGCATGCAGGCAAATTTCACAGCCGCCACCCAATGCAAGTCCATGTGGTGCCAGCACTACTGGTATGGAAGAATACCTAACACGCATCATGGTGTTTTGAAACATTCTTATCGCCATATCTATTTCATCATAATCCTGCTCAATGGCCAGCATGAATATCATACCCACATTTGCACCGGCACTAAAATTAGCGCCATCATTTCCAATTACTAAACCTTTATATTTTTCTTCTGCAAGTGCTATTGATTTCTGAATGCCTTCCAATACTTCGCCTCCTATGCTTCCCATTTTTGTGTACCACTCAAGGCCAAGAACATCATCGCCTAAATGATATGTGCGGCAGGCGCTGTTTTGCCAAACAGTGTCATTTGCAAAATTCTTCATCACTATAAATGCGGCCCCATCCTTGCCTTCCCCAAAGGGGAAGGAGTAGGCACCATCTAACGGTGAGTAACATAAGCGCTTCCCGTTTTCAACTTTATAAAAACTGCTGACATTGTTTGCAATCATCTCATCAATCCATGGCGAAACAGTATATCCTGCTGATTTCATTGCTGCAGTGGTTTTCACAAATCCTAAAGCATCCCAGCTTTCAAAGGCACCTATTTCCCATCCAAAGCCAGCCATCATCGCATCATCCACACGATAAACCTCGTCGCTTATTTCAGGTATGCGATGACTTATATAAGAAAACAAAGCATAATGAAACTGCCTGTAAAATTCTCCTGCTTTATCCTGCCCTGCAGTAAGTGCTTTTAGTCTTGATGCAAGGTCCTCAATTGGCTTTGCCGCTTCCAGCGTTGCAAACTTTGGTTTTTTACGGGGTTCATATTCAAGGGTAGAAAGATTTAGCACCTTTATTTCTTTTTCTCCTGAAGCCGATGCTGGCATTTTCTTAAAAAATCCCTGGCCGGTCTTATCTCCAAGCCAATTATTTTCAATCATTTTATTCAGCCATGCCGGGATGGCAAACATATCTTTTGCTTCATCATCGGGGCAATTATCATGAACACCCTTTGCTACTTTCACCAGTGTATCTATGCCCACTACATCTGCTGTGCGAAAGGTTGCAGATTTTGGCCGGCCAATAACAGGCCCTGTTAACGCATCAATTTCATCAACGGTCAGTTGCAGTTTTTCCATGCTGTTCATAATGGCCATCATTCCAAAAACGCCGATGCGGTTGGCGATAAATGCAGGCGTGTCTTTGGCAAGCACGGTTGTTTTACCCAAAAACAAATCGCCGTAGTTCATTAAAAAATCTACAACCTCTTGGTCTGTGTATGGTGTGGGAATTATTTCGAGCAGGCGCAGGTAGCGTGGAGGATTGAAAAAATGCGTTCCGCAAAAATGTTTTTTAAAATCATCGCTCCTGCCTTCGGCCATCATGTGTATGGGAATGCCTGATGTATTTGATGTAATGAGCGTACCGGGTTTGCGGTATTTTTCCACTTCATCAAAAATCGATTTTTTTATATCCAGCCTTTCTACAACCACTTCTATTATCCAGTCAGCTGTAGCAATATCTTTCATGTTATCTGTAAAATTGCCAGTGGTTATTTTTTTGATAACATCCTTATGGTAAACCGGGGATGGGCTCGATTTTAATGCCGCTGCCAGGGCATCATTTACAATTTTATTGCGCTGTGATTTCTCTCCCCCTTCTGTGGAGCCGGAGGGAGCTATATCTAACAAAAGTACTTGCAAACCAATGCCTGCAAAATGTGCTGCTATACGGCTTCCCATAACTCCACTGCCCAGTACGGCTATTTTTTTAATTGTTCTTTTAGACATAAAATCCAATTAGTTAGTTAAACAACTATTTTCATCGAAGGTAGGATTTTTATATTATGAGCCTCTCTTAAATTGAAGCTTTTATTTAGCTATTAATATAATAGAAAACTCCGGCTGGCAGGCCGGAGTTATCCTTCATAAAATGTACGACTGTTTACTCTATGAAATATTCTGTACCATCTATTTTAATATAACCTACTTTACCTGAAGGCGTCTTTACCAGCATATATCTACCTCCATTCACCATTCTTATTTCCTGGTAGCGGGGTTCAATTACACGATTGTCAAGGAAATAATATCCCTGCAACTTGTTATTATTAGTAATGATGAATCCGTCATTATCATAAGTAATATTTTCATAACCATTTGAAATAATGTCCCTGTTGGTGCCGTCTTTTACATACATCTTACCGTCCTTTTGTATGATAAAATATTCATTGTTGTCACTTCCGTTTATAGTTACCACACGGGTATATTCTGGGCTTAGCAACTGCTGTCCTGCGGGTGAATACACTCCATACATATTATTGCGACCCACCTGTAAATAACGCCTGTTTCCACTATTCATCAATTTAATATCACTGTATTCAAATGGAACAATGGTTTCAAATTTAGAGTTAAACACCCCATATTTATCTCCTTTCATAGCAAGATAATAGGTTTCATCACTGCCTTCAATCTTATAATCATCAATGATTTTATCAAAAAGGCCGGAATTATTTGGGAGGTTATAGGTTTTTTTTGTGGTAATGGTTGCTACCGGTATCCTGTTTTCTGCTACAGAGTTTTCCGGTATAGCAGGACATTTACGCATTACCTGACCTTTAGTATTAATACATTGCTCATAGCCAGTATTATTAAGTGTTACAGCTGCAAATAGTATTGAATCTCCGGAGTTAGAACCATTAGGTACATATCCTTTACGAAAAGGTTTTGCAGATGTAAATTTTGCAGGAATAACCATCTTTCCTGACCTGTTTATATATCCCCATTTTGCGCCTACTTTCACCGGGGCATAACCTGAAGAAAACCAGGAAGCTTCACTATATCGTGGGGCAAATACCACTTCCTTATTTTCTGAAACATATCCCCATTTATTTCCCTGCCTGTAAGGAATAAGTGTCCAGTCTGTTTGAGCAAAAACGCCTGCTCCAAGGCAAAGTATAACAGCTAACAAAAAAGTTTTCTTATTCATAATTTCCCTTTTTTATCATAATAAGTACAAATACTTCTCCAAACCCTTTAAACCCTTGTATATAAAGGAATTTTGCATCCATATTCAGGCCATTTCATGTAGAAAATCCTCTTCAAATCGGGGAATAAGAATTAGCTCACGTTTGAACCATCTTCAACAGGGTGAAGCGGATTAACAAATTGTAATTTGCCTGTTTTGTCTTCTGCCATTAATATCATTCCGTTACTTTCAATCCCCCGCATTTTCCGGGGAGCAAGATTAGCAACTACAACCACTTGTTTACCCACTATTTCTTCTGGTTTAAAATGCAAGGCAATACCGCTGACTACAATTCTTTTTTCAAAACCCATATCTATTTCCAGTTTCAAAAGTTTATCAGCCTTCTCCACTTTTTCTGCAGCTATAATAGTTCCGGTTCGTAAATCTATTTTATTGAAATCCTCAAATTGTATTTCAGGTTTTAAAACTATTGCTTCCGGGGTAGCGCTGCTTTCTGGCGAAGATGGCACGGGAGTTAAACTATTTTCCATTTTAAGTTTTGCTGATTTTAATTTTAATTTTTCAATTTGTGCGGTTACTTCAGTGTCATCGATTTTTCTAAACAATAATTCCGGAGGTCTTAAAGAATAGCCCACACTCAATAATTTTAATTTTCCCGCATTTTCCCAATCCAGCACTTTATCCACCAACTTCATCATGTAACACATTTTTTTGGCAGCAAAAGGCAGAAATGGATTTAGCAGCACAGCCAGATTAGCTGTAAGTTGTAAACATAAATGCAGACAATTATCAATACTTTTTTGTGCTTCTGCAGTGGGCTTACCATTATCATCAACTTGTTTGGCCACAATCCATGGCTCTTTTTTCTGCATGTATTTATTGGCAGCATCAGCAAGCATGATAACCTCAAATAATGCATCCCTAAATTTATATTGCTCTATCAGCGCTTCCACTTTTGCCGGGGTTGATGCAATGGCTGCAATAATTTCTTTATCGTTTTCATCTATAATATCATTATGAAATACCGGCACTTTCCCCTTGCATAATTTATGCATCAGTACAAATGTTCTGTTCACAAAATTTCCAAACTTGCCCACCATGTCGCTATTCACAGCTTCCTGGAAACCCTTCCAGGTAAACTCACTGTCCTTGGTTTCAGGTGCAATGGCCGTTAAATAATATCGCAATGCATCCACCATCTGGTCGCCGCCATTTTCCTTCTTTACAAAATCGGTTATGTACTCATCCATCTCTATACTCCATCCACGGCTGGTACTCATCTTGTCTCCTTCCAGGTTCATAAATTCATTGCTGGGCACATTATCCGGAAGAATATTGCCATGCAACTTTAGCATCACAGGAAATATGATAGCATGAAAAACAATATTATCCTTGCCAATAAAATGCACAAGCTTGGTATCTGTATTATACCAGTAAGGTTTCCAGTCTTTATTATTATCAACCGCCCATTGTTTGGTTGCACTTATGTAACCAATGGGAGCGTCAAACCAAACATAAAGCACCTTAGAAGGCGCACCGGGCACAGGGACTCCCCAATCCAAATCTCTCGTTACTGCTCTTGGCAGCAAACCTGCATCAATCCAGCTTTTGCATTGGCCCAGCACATTTGCCTTCCAGTCATTTTTATGTTCTTCCAGGATCCATTCTCTTAAAAAAGCTTCGTGTTTATCTAAAGGAAGAAACCAATGCGTGGTAGCTTTTTTAATTGGTGCGTTACCGCTTAATGTACTTCGTGGATTTATCAACTGCTCCGGGCTCAGCGATGTACCGCAACGTTCACATTGGTCGCCATAAGCATTTTCATTGCCACAAACCGGGCATGTGCCTATGATGTAGCGGTCAGCCAAAAAAGTTTTGGCTTCCTCGTCGTAAAATTGTTCGGTTTCTTTTTTTTCCAGGTCGCCCTTCTCATTTAGTGCCGTAAAAAACTCTTGCGCAGTTTCATGATGTATGGGGGCGGTGGTGCGGTGATAAATATCGAACGAAATGCCCAGGTCGGCCATATTGCTCTTGAGCAACGCATGGTACTTATCTACAATTTCACGGGGCGTTGTGTTTTCTTTCATCGCCTGTATGGTAATGGCAGCGCCATGTTCATCGCTTCCGCACACATAAACCACATCACGTTTTTTTGCCCTTAGGTACCTCACATATATATCTGCAGGCAGGTATGCCCCCGCAAGATGGCCAATGTGTTTTGGCCCGTTAGCATAAGGAAGTGCAGAAGTAATTAAATATCTTTTCGGTGTGTTGATCATTGTATAATTTATGGAACCGGCATTTATACAGAGAGCAGCATCGTTGTGTCACTCACTTGTACAGCATACCAACATGCGGCATTGCCAGGCAGCAAAATTACCGAAAGAGTACTGCAAATCGAAATTTGAGTATTTTCAATGTATGAAGCGTAAAGATTTCTTATCAACCATCATCCCGGCAGCCCTCTCTATACCTGCATTAGCGGCCTCAATGCGGGATGAAGAAGTGCCAGGCAAAAAACATATTCCACCATATTTAAAACCCGGTGACAGCATCGGAATAACTTCACCGGCCGGTTATATAACAATAGAAGATATACAACCTGCGCTGAATAAAATGAATGAATGGGGCTTTAATGTTATTATCGGGAGTACCATCGGCAAAAGAGATTTTGGTTTTGGCGGCACTGCAGAAGAAAGGCTTGCAGACTTTCAGCAAATGTTGAATGATAAAAACA
>JBDSYV010000314.1:0-5072 GCA_040110925.1 Ferruginibacter sp.
GAAAATCAACCTTGTTTTTGCAGATAGGTTTACAATTAAAAGGTATAACTACATTATATATAAGCGGAGAAGAAAGTGACCAGCAAATAAAAATGCGGGCAGACAGGTTAGGATTGAGCAATGAAGATTTTTACCTGCTTACAGAAACAGATACTCAAACCATTTTTAAAGAAATAAAAAAACTTAAACCGCAACTGGTCATTGTTGATTCCATTCAGACTCTACAATCACCTTATATTGAATCAGCGCCCGGAAGCATTAGCCAGATAAGAGAATGCGCTGCAGAACTTCAGCGCTATGCAAAAGAAACCCATACACCGGTTTTCCTTATTGGCCATATAACCAAAGACGGAAACATTGCGGGGCCAAAAATCCTGGAGCATATGGTAGATACCGTTTTGCAGTTTGAAGGCGACCGCCATTATGCTTACCGAATTTTGCGCACACTTAAAAACCGCTTTGGCAGCACAGCCGAACTGGGCATCTATGAAATGAACGGCCAGGGCATGCGGCCTGTAACCAATCCCAGCGAAATTTTAATTACTCAAAAAGAAGATGCACTTAGCGGTATTGCTATTGCCGCCACCATTGAAGGCCAGCGTCCTTTGCTTATTGAATGCCAGGCGCTCGTAACCCAAAGTGTATATGGTACTCCACAACGCACAGTAAGCGGTTTTGATTTACGCAGGTTACAACTGCTGCTTGCTGTATTGGAAAAAAGAGGAGGCTTTCATTTTGGGGTTAAAGATGTTTTTATAAATATTGCAGGTGGAATAAAAGTGGAAGACCCTTCCATAGATTTAGCCATTGTATGTGCACTGCTCAGTAGCTACGAAGATGTAATTATACAACAACAAATTTGTTTTGCAGGGGAGGTTGGGCTTAGCGGTGAGATAAGAGCAGTGAACAGAATTGAACAAAGAATTGCTGAAGCAGAAAAACTAGGATTTGAAAAAATCGTTGTGAGTAAATACAACGCAAAATCATTAAGTAAATTAAAAATGAATATTGAAGTGGTGGCACTTGGCAAAGTGGAGGAGCTATATAAATACCTTTTTTAAAAATTCAGCTTGTCTATTTTTACAAAAATATTATCCGATGCCATTCATTTATTCTACCCTTCTGTATGCGTAGGTTGCGGAAGCGATAGCATTATTAAAAACCAATTACTTTGCCTCAGTTGTATTAATAAACTTCCACGAACGGGTTTTGCTAAACTGCCCGGAAATGCACTGGAAAAAATCTTTTTAGGCAGATTACCTCTTTCCGCAGCTCATAGCGAATTTTATTTTGCCAAGGGAAAACTGGTACAACATCTTATTCATCAACTTAAATACAAAAGCAACGCAGACGTTGGCATTTACCTGGGTGAAATGATGGGAAATACTTTATTACATAGCGAACGGTTTTCAAATCTTGATTATCTAATCCCCTTACCACTATTCCCTGACAAAGAATTCAAAAGAGGATATAACCAGGCTGAAATAATTTGTACGGGGATGTCAAGAATAATGAATGTACCCGTTTTAAAAAACATTGTTTGTCGTCAACATGCCACCGAAACACAAACCCGCAAGCACAGAACTGAACGATGGGAAAATGTAGCAGAAAGTTTTATAGTTAAAGACCCGGACAAACTTAGTGGCAAAAAACTCTTACTTGTAGATGATGTGGTAACCACAGGTGCCACACTGGAAGCATGCGGCCAGGTAATCCTCCAGGCAAATGCATCCAGTTTAAGTATAGCTACCCTGGCAAAAGCAAGTAAATAGATATTAATGTAGATTTGCCTTGATGAACACAAGACTACTCTTCATTCTTGCCCTCACATTCAGCATTGGTATTCAAAGCTGCAAAAAGGATAGTTTTATCAGCAGCCCCGATGCTAGGCTTTCCCTTAGCGCAGACAGCATTAAGTTTGATACCGTTTTTGCATCAGCTGGTTCTGTAAGTAAAGTTTTTAAAATTGTAAACAACAACAACCAGAAACTGCTTATCAGTTCCGTAAAACTTAAGGGTGGTGCAGCCAGTGCATTTAAGACTAATATCAATGGAACTGCCGCCACAGAGGTAAATAATATTGAGCTGGCAGCCAATGACAGTATGTATGTTTTTGTTACTGTATTTGTTAATCCCAATGCCAATAACCTGCCCTTTATTCTTTCAGATAGCATTAGTATTAATTATAATGGCAATACCAGGTTTGTACAATTGCAGGCTTATGGACAGAATGCAGTTTTCCTCAGCAACACAACCATCACATCCAATACGACCTGGACCAATAATCTACCTTATATAATTCTTGGAGGCATTAGAATTTCTTCTACTGCCACGCTAACGATGCAACCCGGATGTAAAATTTATGCTCATGCCAATGCGGCTTTTTTAGTAGATGGAACCTTAATAGCAAATGGAACCATCGGCAATAAAATTATTTTTAATGGCGACAGGTTAGATGAACCTTACAAAAACTTCCCCGCAAGCTGGCCCGGAATTTATTTCAGGGATAGCAGCCGAAACAGCCTATTAACTTTTGCAGAAATAAGAAATGCATACCAGGCTGTAGTAGTTATTAATCCTTCTCAAAATACCAGCCCTAAATTGGTAATAAAACAATCCATCATTGACAATGCTTATAGTACAGGCCTTCTTGCTATATCCACCAGGCTTATAGCTGAAAATTGTTTAATATCGAATTGCAGTAATAACATTGTTCTGCAGGGGGGCGGGGATTATAATCTTACACATTGTACCTCGGCCTCATATTCAACCCGTTACCTTATTCATAAACAACCTGTCCTTGTGGTGTCCGATGTAGTCATGGTTAATGGCGTTCTGCAAACATCCAATCTTAATGCAGTGTTTCGTAATTCTATTTTCTGGGGCGATAATGGCAGCGTGGATAATGAAATTGCTGTAGCAAAACAAGGTACGGGAACATTTACTGTAAGTTTTGACCATTGCATGTACAAAGCAGCCAATCCCATCCCGTTCAGCACATTAATTGCCGATATAAAAAACCAGGATCCTAAATTTGATAGTATTGATATTAACAATAACATATATAATTTCCGTGTAACCAAAAATGCCCTGGCACCTGGAATTAATAAAGGTATTGCTACTACCCTATTAAAAGATTTGGATAACAATAACCGTAGTGTGGGCCTGCCTGATATCGGATGTTATGAAAAACAATAAACCATACTAAACCTTTTTACGTATTATCTGTTTAAATAAAATAAAATGATGATAAAATTAATCTCAATAGCAGCCATTGCACTAAGTTGTGCTTCACAGGGAGCTAACAAACCTGCAACTATAAACAATACCACTGATCCTTTAAAAACCATTTTCGATTTTAAAGTGGATGCTCTTACCGGCGGCACTATTGATTTTGCCAGTTTTAAAGGAAAAAAAATCCTGGTAGTAAACACAGCATCAGAATGTGGTTATACTCCACAGTATAAAGAGTTAGAGGCATTGTATGAACAATACAAGGAGAAATTGGTGATTGTAGGTTTCCCTGCTAATAATTTTGGTGGCCAGGAACCGGGCACAAACCAGGAAATAAAAACTTTCTGCGAAAAAAACTATGGCGTAACCTTTCCTATGGCAGCAAAGATTTCTGTAAAAGGTGATGACATTGCACCCCTTTATCAATGGCTCACACACAAAGAACAGAACGGCGTTTTGGATGCAGAGATAAAATGGAATTTCAACAAATTTCTTATTGATGAAAACGGGAACATGCTGGCATATTTCCCTAGTAAGGTAAAGCCGCTAAGTGAAGAAATTATTAGTAAACTTTAAAGTGCTTAAATACTCATCTCTCTTAAAATTCAAAATCATTCATTGAATTTTAAGGGAGAATTTTTTTTGCCAATACTGTAATTTTTCCCTCAAATTTGCTTAATGCGCTTCTCAGATATTCCCGGCCAAAAAGAAACCAAACAGCAATTGGTGCATATGGTGCAGCAAAACCGTCTTAGCCATGCCCTGCTTTTTTTAAGCCGTGAAGGCTGCGGCTCACTTTCGCTTGCCCTCGCTTTGGCACAATACATTGTTTGCGAAAAAACATCAGGCAGTAAAGAAGCAAAGCCCAAACCCATTTCATTATTCGGTGAAGAGGAAGATGACGTTCAAAAAAAAATCGAACCATTAATCGACTCATGCGGCGAATGCTCCGGCTGCAAAAAAGCAAGCCAATTAGTTCACCCCGATATACATTATTCCTACCCGGTTATTCCAAAAAAGGCAGGCGAAAAACCTAAATCGGTTGACTACGTTCAGCAGTGGCGGGAGTTCATGCAACAGCAGCCTTATGGCAATACATACGACTGGCTGCAGTTTATAAATGCAGAAAACAAGCAGGGTAATATCACTTCGGAAGAATGCCTGGATATCATTCGCAAGATGAACCTGAAAAGTTTTGAAAGCGAATACAAGATTTTAATCATGTGGATGCCCGAAATGCTCGGTAAAGAAGGCAACAAGCTTTTGAAACTTATTGAAGAACCCCCTCCTGATACCTTGTTTATCCTGGTTGCTGAAAACGAATCGTTGCTTTTACCAACCATAGTATCCCGCACACAGCTCATTAAAGTTCCTGCCTTCAGGCCAATAGATATTGAAGCATCGCTTGAATTAAAAGAAGGCATTGACATGGATAAGGCTGTTAAACTCTCGGTGTTAAGCGAAGGCAATTATCGGGAAGCTTTGCAACAGTTACAGCATTCTGCTGATGATTGGGACCAGTTACTCAAAGACTGGCTAAATAGCATACTAAAAACCGGCCCGGCCGTACAGGTTAAGATTATTGACGAAATAAGTAAGATTGGCCGCGAAAAACAGAAACAGTTTATTAAATATTTTACCCATATCCTTCAGCAAAGCATTCGCATTCAGGCAGGCACTCCTGTTGTATCCCAATCCACTGGTATCAGCGGTTTTGCTGCTAAACTCAGCCGGCTTTGTGAACTTTCACAACTGGAAGCCATTGTTTCAGAACTGGATAAAGCGGCTTATTATGTAGAGCGCAATGCAAACGCCAAAATGCTCTTTCATGCCCTCAC
>JBDSYV010000315.1:0-3757 GCA_040110925.1 Ferruginibacter sp.
TGGTGATTGCCATTAAAGATGTCATCTGTTATAAGGACCATGTTGTTACTGCAGCCTCTGCAATTTTAAAAAACTTCACTTCACTTTATACTGCTACAGCTTTGCAATATTTACTTGATGAAGATGCAATTATCATCGGCAGGTGCAATTGCGATGAATTTGCCATGGGAAGCAGTAATGAGAATTCGGCATATGGTGCGGTAAAAAACGCTGCGGATGAAACCCGTGTTCCAGGTGGGTCTTCTGGTGGAAGCGCAGTGGCAGTACAGGCAAATATGTGTATGCTTAGCCTGGGCACGGATACGGGTGGGTCAGTAAGGCAGCCTGCCGATTTTTGTGGCATCATCGGCCTGAAACCAGGCTATGGATCTATTTCCCGGTACGGATTAATTGCATATGCTTCTTCTTTTGACCAAATCGGGATTTTTGGAAAAAATACAGATGATGTACGCCTGCTTTGGGAAATTATGAGCCAACCTGATGAAAGGGATAGTACCATGCACCAGCGCACCCGCGTGAAGCGTAATGAAACGGTAGAAAAGAAAAAGTACAAGTTGGCAACATTTTCACAGGCTATTCAACACAAGGGGCTGGATAAGGAAATAGCAAATACTTTTATTACTACTATTAATTCACTAAAAGCAAATGATTTTATAACAGATGAGCTTGCGCTTGAGTTATTTGATTATATAGTTCCTGCCTATTATGTATTAACTACAGCAGAGGCCAGCAGTAACCTTTCGAGGTATGATGGCATTAGGTATGGATATAATGCCGGAGAAGAAACCGATTTGGAACATTTCTATTGTAAGAACAGGTCAGAAGGATTTGGACTTGAAGTAAAACGAAGAATTATGCTGGGCACATTTGTATTAAGCACCGGATACTATGACGCTTATTTTGCAAAAGCACAACAAATAAGAAGGTTACTGGTAGATAAAATGGAAAAGATATTTGATGAATATGACGCTATAATTATGCCCGTAAGCCCCTCCACAGCTTTCAAACTTGGGGAGAAAAATGACCCTGTAACCACTTACCTGGCAGATATTTATACAGTACTAGCCAATTTATGCGGCCTGTCGGCTATTGCTATTCCATTGTTTTCACACAGTAATAACATGCCCTTTGGCTTACAGGTAATGGCAAAAAGCGGGGATGAAGTAACTTTACTTGAAATATCAGAAATGCTGATGCAACAAAGCATTACAGCGGAAGTTGCTTAAAATGAAACTAAAAATTTACATAGCGCTATTATTGGTCTTTAGTTCTGCTTGTGTTTATAGCCAGGAAGTAACGGAAAATACAGAGGACAGCGTAATTGAAACATCTCTGATAAAAGAAATTATCACTAAAAAAGCGTTACCCCAAAAAGATAAGGTTCAATATTTTAGTCAGCTGACCAAGTATGGTTTCAAAAACCTTTTTTCAAAATATTCTTATAATTCTACACTCCCCTATTCCTCACAGGTAAATCCAATGGCAGAAGGATATATGCAGGATTACCTGAAATCGCATAAAGCCTCTCTTACGCGGATGAAAACATGGGGCATCCCTTATTTCAACCTGATAGATAATATCCTTTCCCAGTATGGGCTTCCAAAGGAGCTAAAATACCTTGCTGTTATAGAAAGCAACCTGAGTACAACAGCAACGAGCTGGGTGGGTGCAGGCGGCCCCTGGCAATTTATGCCATACACGGCAAGAGATTATGGCCTTGTAGTGAATGGGGCTTTTGATGAGCGAAGGGACTATTTTAAAAGTACACATGCAGCTGCCCGGTATCTCTTATACCTGTATAGCCAGATGCATGATTGGCTATTGGTAATAGCCGCTTATAATGGTGGACCCGGTCGTGTATATGATGCTATGAAAAAATCTGGCAGTAAAAATTTCTGGTCACTTCAATATTATCTTCCAGCAGAGAGTCGCAACCATGTAAAAAAATTCATTGCAACGCATTACATAATGGAAGCTGGCAATGATAACAGTATGGACGGTTTCGGTAATGTAAGTATGAATATGGGCAAAATCGGCCTGAATCCTTATGATGTAAAAAATCAGTTAAGCCCTGAAGAAATGTTGCTTACAGAAACACAAACTATTTCTGGCAAATACAATTCTGCAATTATTGCCAGGAATCTCACGATGGATATTATGCAGTTCAATCGCTATAATCCTTTATTTGATAATATTCTTGCACAGAATGGGGCATATGATTTATTGCTTCCTGCAGATAAAATGCAATTGTTTACTGCCATTAAATACCAGATACTGAATGAATGCGTACAATTATTAATGGATGATAATAATATCCCCAACAACAAAACAGTTTACCCATTAAAATATAACCGGGTAAAGAAGAAAGTTTCTTAAGATTCCAACACTTTAATAATGGCTTTTGCTTTTAGCATGCATTCATTGTATTCATCCTCTGCCTTGCTATAAAAAGTAATAGCACTTCCAGCCCAGAACGAAATGCATGACTTACTACTATTGTAAAATATGCTCCTTATTACCACATTAAAATCAAAGTCTGCCCCGGGCGTTATATACCCGATTGAGCCTGAAAAAAGCCCACGGCCGGCCTGCTCATATTTATCAATCAATTGAAGCACTTTATGCTTTGGGGCACCTGTCATAGACCCTATTGGAAAGCTGGCTTTAATTACTTCAGTAAAAGCCATGTCGGGTGGTAAGCTGCCTTTAATTGTACTTATCATTTGGTATAGATGTGGAAATGCATAGATACCAAACAACTCTTCTACTTCTACAGAGCCTTCTAAACATACCCTGCTTAAATCATTTCTCACAAGGTCAACTATCATCACATTTTCAGCCTTTTCTTTAGGACTGTTTTGAAGAAAATTTTTGTTTTTCAAATCAGATTCACTGTTGTTATCATTTCTTGCAACAGTACCTTTTATGGGTTGAGAGAAAACCTTACTACCTTCCTTTTTCAAATAGCGTTCAGGGCTTTGGCAAATACAATACTTATCATCAAGTTTATAAAGGGCAGCAAATGGGTTAGGAGAAATGCCTGAAAGTTCATGATAAATTTTAATGGGATCCAGATGAGTATCATTTGCAAAAAACTCCTGGCAGTAATTTATTTCATAACAATCCCCTCTCTGTATATGGCTGCGAAGCGTTTCAATAGTTTGTAAATATTTGTCTTTACTCATTCCCTGCTGAATAACAGGATTGACAAATATTTTTTCTACTACTACCTTACTGTCATTTACCAGGTTAAATATTTTTTCGCATGGCATATGATGGCTCAGAATTTCTACAATATTATTTTTTACCCTGAGGATAAATTCAGGCTCAAAAAAATGTCCTTTCCCAAAACCAATCCTATCCGGTTTATTATTGTAGCTAGGGAATGATTGGTTTTTTAATTCATAACCAAGATGCCCGAAAAGCCAGCAGGGACTTGATTCATGAACTTTTTGTAAATGTTCAAATGCTCCGGGTTCTGAAAGACTTATTCTTTGAAGGCTGCCAGCGGCAAGGATGTAGTCGAATGATGCAGGTTGCTGTGCATAGCTATGACTATCCAGGAAACAAAAAATGTTGAACTGGTTTGCCCAATTCAACATTTTTATTTTAAAATCAAGTAGGTTGTCGATAGGAAAATATTGCTGTAAGTATTTCACCTGTTTATTTAGAAATCATCATCATCATCAAACCCGGTACCACCGCCGCCATCCATATCGTCAAATAACCCAAATTCTTTAAAGTCTTCGTCAATCTT
>JBDSYV010000316.1:0-3240 GCA_040110925.1 Ferruginibacter sp.
TGCATATTCACATAAAAAAGAATACCTGCAATGGATCACAGAAGCCAAGACTGAAGATACACGCAACAAAAGAATGGCCACTGCAATTGAATGGATAGCAGAAGGAAAGGGAAGAAACTGGAAATACCAGAAATAGGTAGTTTCAGGTTTCGCAAAATTATTGAGAGACAAGTGCATACGAATCATCAATCATTTCCTTCAATAATTTGTTATTAAGGCGGCCACCGGCAATTATTGTGTTCCAGTGTTTTTTGTTCATATGATAGCCCGGTAAAATATTTTCAGGATAATTATCTCTAAGTTCAATTGCTTTTTCCGGGTGGCACTTTACATTAAACTGAAGCGGGCTGGCATCTAATGCAAGGAGCAGGAATATTTTTCGGTTCACTTTAAATACGAGCGTACTTTCTCCAAATGGGAATCCTTCTTCTACATTTTTTTTAGTTAAACAGTATTCCCTTATTTCTTCTGCATTCATTTTGCAAACATAAAGTTTCACGCAAAGAAACAACGAATACAAAGTAAACAACGAAAAAATAATATTGATCCGCAATGGGTGTATTTACAATTGCCGCATCAACATTTGGTTTGTAAGGACCTGCCTACCGGACAGGCAGGCACAAACCACTGCACAAAAAAGCCTTCCAAATAAATGAAAGGCTTTTTCTAAGAATAACCAGCAATCGTTATCTTAATCTACCGTCATCTTAATACTGTTAGGTCAGATTTTATCGTGATTACTTTCCCATTTATTAAAGTAAAATTCACTACTGCATAATAGGTTCCATCAGGAACTGATTTTCCGTTGTACCTACCATCCCAGCCATTCCTGTAATCTTTTGATTCATAAACTTTAGAACCATAACGGTTAAAAACCATAAGGCTGACATTCTTCAAACAATCAAACTGATCATATACCTGCCATAGATCATTGATCCCATCCCCATTAGGCGTAAATGCATTTTTCACTTTTATACAATAGGGAACTACTGTAACCAAAACATCACTTGTAGCTGTACACCCTACAGCATTTTTCACTGTAATGGTATACAGTGTAGTAGCTGCAGGTTTAGCTATAGGGTTAGGAATGGTAACAGAACTAAGACCTGCAGACGGTGTCCATAAATAACTGGTAGCATTTACAGCAATAGCATTTAATTGGACCTGGTCACCGGAAACAATAGATACAGGCGGCCCGGCATATACAGAAACCTGTTGAACTACATTAATTCTTACAGAAGCCTGCCTGCTGCATTGCCCAAGGGTTGCAGTTACAGTATAATTTGTAGGTACTAATGGTGAAGCGACTGGGCTTGCAATTGTTGTACTGTTTAATCCTGCAGCGGGTGTCCACAAATAGGTAGCCGCATTGCTTGTAGTTGTTAACGATATAGAAGCTCCCAGGCAAATTGTAGTATCTGATCGGGTTTGCAGTGTTAGGTTATTTGTTAATCCAACATTAACCGGGCTAATTACACTTGTGCAGCCATTATTATCTTTTACCGTTATTGTATAGGTGCCGTCAAAAACAGTAAAGACATTTGAAGCCTGGAAAGTAGTGCCATTAATGCTATATGAAAGAGGTGCCGTTCCTCCACTTGCAGTTACTGTAATAGTTCCATTAGGCGTTGCAGAGCAAGTAGCATTTATACTTGTTGTAGAAGCAGTAATGGCAGGTGGCTGTGTTATATTTATTACTGTATCTTTTAAGCAGGCACCCGCATCTCTTATTCTCACATTATAAGCACCGGCAATAAGATTATTAAATGTGCCGGTTGGCTGGTAAGTTCCACCTCCATTTATTGAATATTGATATGGGCCACCACTACCGCCGGATGCTACCAAAACTATAGATCCTGTATTGCCAGCATTACAGGCCACATTGGTTATAGAAGTAGAATTAGAAATTGAAGTGCTTCTTACAACACGGATTGTATCTGTACCAATTGAAAACTGGCCAGGGTTATTAAACTGCTGGTAAGTTGATTTAATAACATAAGTAGTAGTGGATGATGGACAAATATTTAAAAAGTTTACTTCAAAAGTACTATTACCAATGCTGGTAGTGTCACCAGTTGCTACCAGGTTTCCGGAAAGATCAAACAACTCAACTTTCCTATATAAGGTAGGCCCGGATGAAGGCACAAACCTCCAGCTTTCATTCATGTTTATTGAACCCCAGGGCGCATTGGAAGCAGCTCTGCCCGGCGCCATAATGCCAGAAGTACGATTAAAATCCTGCATGCCTACCATTGCACGGCCCTGGTTCCATGTAGTACAGCTTTCTTTGCTGTTAATAAAAACTTCTACAATTCCCAGGCCTTCATATAAAACAATCTGGTGGGTATTTTCAATCAGTGTAGTGCAATCAAACAGCGGTACCTTATAAAAGCTTAATATCCATTTACGGTGAGGGGCTGTTCCTTGCACATCATACTTGATCTGGCGTGTAGGTGATGTAGTAGTGGCCGGATTTATATCATGGTAAGGACCCATAATCAGAGCTCTATCATACCTTATATTGGGTAAATCCTGTGGTGTTCCGGATGTTGCACTTAGTCCGGTACCCGTGCTTAATATACCATAGTGAGAGAATGCTGCGGCAAGGCTTGCATCAAAGGATACATATCCATTTGTACTTGCCACAAGCGAGGTATAATTGGTGCCAAAAAAAGGAAAGGTGAAAGGCAGGGTAATTACAGCAGAATACCTGTCATCAACAGTTAAGTTTGTTGGCGTTCCCGGCAACCCTGGGTTTACATAATTAGCAAAACAACCACCGGCGGCACTTAAAGGATTAACCACATACGTTGCAGAAGAAGATCTTATATCGGGGATCTTTGATTTAAGTGTAATACATGATATGGAACAATTTGTTAGTACTGTATCCCTGGCACAGGCAAAAGAAAAATTAGTCTGCGCTTTTGCACACGTAAAAGAAAACAGTAAAACAAAGATAGAAGTGTAAATTTTTTGCATAGTGCAATTTTTAATAATTGATTTTTGATTGCTGTTTAGCTTCAAGTATTTTCTTTTTCAATTGGCCGGTTATTGTATGCCAGAACATTACAAAATCAGAACCCAGGCTATAGAGTGGATAAGTGAATGTGGCTGGTTTATTTTTCTCAATAAAGTAATGTCCCACCCAGGCAAACCCATAACCCAACAATGGAATGATGGCAAATAACCACCACCTGCCTGTAATAAGACCTGCAAAAAAGCAGCAAATAACCAATAGCG
>JBDSYV010000317.1:0-2619 GCA_040110925.1 Ferruginibacter sp.
TGATTATTTCCTCTTTATTTTTTTATTCCCTTTCTGCAACCGCACAGCAAAAGGAATATGTGTATAGCGACAGCAGCCTTATGGAAAAATACGATACTATACAAGGGGAAACAAGAGATAATGAAGAAAAGGAAAAAGCACAATTACCGACTGATACCCTTGCCACTATCAATGTAAAAAATGCTGAAGCAGATTCTTTATTATCCCTGGCAAAGGATGAAAAATTCAATTATATCCGTAACCTTGATAGCCTGCTGAAAAAGCAGCAGGAGAATGAAAAAGACGCGTTGAACAAAACTGTTGAAAGGCTTGGCTTCTGGCAAAGATTATTAAGTGGAGGGCTTCTCAAATTAATCTTATGGGCTTTAGCCATAATTTTTATCGTGATCATTGTATATAATATTTTCCTGAACAATGTCATGTTCCGGAAAAAAAGCAGGATCATTTTACAGGAAGAGATTTCAGAACAAGAGCAATTTTTTCTATTGGATTATGATACCTTAATAAGACAATCATACCTTCTGGCTGATTACCGCATGGCAACCCGATACCTGTTTTTAAAAACGCTTCGTTCACTGGCAGAAAAGGAAATGATAGATTATGATGCCAGTAAAACCAATAGCCGTTACCTGCAGGAAATCCCCACAGTATTGCAACCTGTATTCAGCACCCTTTTATTATCCTACGAAAGAGTTTGGTATGGTCATTCTGTAATTCCGCAGGAAGCATATCAACGTTTAGAAACCAGGTTCACTTTATTTTTCAAAAACATATAGGCTGAAATTTAAACTATACTATATCTATTTATTTTGCTTTGTATTGCTGGCGTCGTGTAAAGCAAAAGGCCCTGTGCTGCCTGATCTTACTGAAAAATATTCAGCCGTGAATAAAAAACCTTTTGGTGCTTTTGCGGCGCATCACCTAGTTACAAATTTCTTTGACAATAAATTTATCCAGAAAAAAAACCAGTCATTTACCCAAACCTATAATGAGCTGAGCGATACAAGTTCATTGTATATTTCTATCAGCAACAAACTTTATCTTACGCAGGAGGAAGCCAACGCTTTCATGCAGTTTGTGTACGTGGGCAACACGGTTTTTATTTCAGCGTCATTTATTGACACCCTGCTATTATCTTCTACTGGAACCGAGCAGTATAATAAAGACATTTTTGTAAAACCTGGTTATAGAAATACAGGGCTTAAACTTGTAAAAGAACTCACCAGCATCAGCGACAGTTTTGGTTATTATTATATTCCCTTCAATAATTATTTTACAAGCATGAATGGTGATTATAACCGGGTGATAGGATATAACGAAAACGAGCAGCCCAATTGCATTGTTTTTTTCTGGGGTAAGGGCCGTATGTACCTGCACTGCGACCCAAGAGCTTTTAGTAATTACTTTTTGCTTACCAAAAACAATTATACATATATGCATCAACTGATGCAACTGATGCCAGCCGATCCAGAACATGTGTACTGGGATGATTATTACCACCGCATTAATTACCGAAAAAGAAAATCTGCTTCGGCGCTTTCTGCCATATTAAAATATCCTGCACTGGCAAATGCCTTTTGGATAAGCCTTGGATTGCTGCTGATTTATATTTTACTAAATGGAAAAAGAAGGCAGCGCATTGTGCCCGTGCAAAAGCCGGTGGAAAATACCAGTATTGCTTTTGCAGAAGCCATTGCAGGCCTTTACCTCAATGAAAAAAATAATAAAACTATTGCCGATAAAATGATGGCGCATTTTAATGAATACATTCGCAGCAGGTATTTTCTTAACACCCATACTATAAACAATGAATTCCTGCTGGCGTTAAGCAGGAAAAGCGGCATATCGCTGGAACATACAGAATCACTTTACCGGGCCATGCAACAAACTACTGGCAGGGAGAATGTAGAAGATTATGAACTGGTATCGCTAAGGCATCAGATTGAACAATTTCATAAAACACACAACTAATGGATGAAAATTTTTTTGAAGAAAGAACCGCAGTTTCCGGGCTTAATGAAAAGCTGGCAGAGATAAGAACCGAGATAGCTAAAGTAATCATCGGGCAAAATGATGTAGTGAACCTGCTGATAACAGGATTGCTTTGTGATGGTCACCTTCTGCTGGAAGGCGTGCCAGGCGTAGCTAAAACCCTTGCTGCAAAACTACTGGCAAAGATCATTGATGTGAATTTTTCCCGCATACAGTTTACGCCTGACCTGATGCCGGGAGATGTAATTGGCACTTCAGTTTTTAATCCAAAGGATGCGGCATTTTCATTCAGGGCGGGGCCCATTTTCAGCAATATTGTTTTGATTGATGAAATAAACCGCTCACCTGCAAAAACACAGGCGGCACTTTTTGAAGTGATGGAAGAACGGCAGGTAACTATTGATGGCCATACACATGGCATGCAATATCCTTTTCTTGTTCTTGCCACACAAAACCCGATAGAACAGGAGGGTACATATCGCCTCCCGGAAGCACAGCTTGACAGGTTTTTATTTAAGATCGAGATCGGCTATCCATCCTTAAAAGAAGAGATTGAAATACTGACAACGCAACTTGGGCAAACGCAAAATGAATTACTGCAAAGAGTAGAAAAAAAATTATCTGCAG
>JBDSYV010000318.1:0-8114 GCA_040110925.1 Ferruginibacter sp.
GCAGTTAATACAAATTAAGTATGATAATATTTATATAGAACACCTGGAAGAAAAGCAAATTACCCCGGTGATAGATTTCTATACATTTACCAGCGATGAAATTCATTTTAATGAAGAAGATATGCAGCATTCTCATGTAATAAATGAGCTCTTATACGAAACTGATGGCAATGCTTCTGCAAGGTTAAAAGAAATAATAATGAATGTTTAAAGCAAAGGCTGGCAATAAAATTGTATTAAATGCTAAATTTAGATATCGACCTTTGAATCAGCAGCTTTAAAATTTAAAGGTTATTTTCGCCAAATTATTACCACCCTATTTTTAAGTTTACGATGTATGTTTCCAGCTTTTTTTAATAGAAATAAAAATAAACCTTATATAACTGAGGGTAACAGGCTTTTTTGTGATGACATAGACATTCCCATTAAAGATGGCATAAGATATTTTGCAGCTACGGATAGTTATGCCTCTTTATTTGGAGATCAATGGAAGGCGTATAAAAAAACTCAGTTGGATTCTTATTCAGGTGTGCCAATCAGTGAAAATAGAATGCGTAGATCCTTTGGTGACTTATATAAAAATCTTAAGGGGAAAGTAGTACTTGAGGCAGGTTGCGGAGCTGGCAGGTTTTCAGAAATACTTTTGAAACAGGGCGCACAACTGGTTTCATCTGACCTGAGTAATGCGGTGGAGGTGAACCAGGAAAATTTTCCACAGGATGAAAACCATATGGTCATACAGGCAGATATCAATGATATGCCTTATGCAGATGAAAGCTTTGATGTAGTAGTATGCATTGGGGTTATTCAACATACGCCAAACTCAGAACAAACTATTGAAAGCTTATATAAGCTTGTAAAAAAAGGCGGGTATTTAATAATCGATCATTATACATATAATAAATCTAACTATTTGAGAGCCGCACCTCTTTACCGCAATATCCTTAAAAAGAAATCCGCTGAAGAGACTATTCCCTATACTCAACGTTTAGTTAACAGGTATTTACCCTGGCATAGGAGATTTTCAAAAAACAGATTATTGAGTATAATATTAAATAGGGTATCGCCAGTTATTTCTTATTACAGGGCTTTTCCGCAGCTTAATGATAAACAACAGGAAGAATGGGCAATGCTTGATACGCATGATTCCCTAACAGACTGGCATAAAAATTTTAGAAATAAAACCCAAATAACTGCACTATTAGAAAAATTAAAAGCTACCGAAATCTGGTGCGAATTCAATGGAAACTTTACTGAAGCAAAATGTAGAAAGCCAGCTTAAGGCCTATCGTATAATATTTTTAATCCATTTTTATAAGTGTATTCAACATTTAAGATTGCTTCTAAAAGCCTAAATTTGCGCAAAAAAATATGATTCAGGTAGGAATAATTGGTTATGGTTACTGGGGGCCTAATTTGGTGCGTAATTTCTTTTCACAAAAAAATTGTACGATTAAGTCGGTTGCTGATTCGAGAAAACATAGGAGGCAGCATTTATCCCAGTCTTATTCTTCTATAACCCCATTGCCCGACGCAGATGATATTATTAATGACCCTGAAATTGATGCAGTAATTATTGCCACACCTGTCTTTACACATTTTGATTTAGCAAAAAAAGCGCTCCTAAATGGTAAGCATGTTTTGCTGGAAAAACCCATGGCATCATCAGTTAAAGAATGTGAAATTTTAATAGAACTGGCTCAGCAAAAGAACCTCGTACTAATGGTTGACCATACTTTTTTGTACACTGGTGCCGTGGAGAAAATAAAAGAAATTATTGATGAAGGTGCATTGGGAAATGTAAAATACCTGGATTCAAACCGGATTAACTTAGGCCTGTTCCAGGCTGATATAAATGTATTATGGGATCTAGCGCCTCACGATTTGTCAATACTCCGGTATTTATACAACGAGCAGCCTTATAGTATAAATGCAACCGGCATATGCCACACTAACAATGGCATTGAAAATATTGCCTACATGACCATAAATTATTCATCAGGTTTTATTGCACACATTCATTGCTCCTGGTCCAGCCCGGTAAAGGTGAGAACAATGCTGATAGGAGGAGATAAAAAAATGATCGTGTACAATGATCTTGAACCGACAGAAAAAATAAAAATTTACGATACAGCTTATTCTATTAAAAGTGATGAAGATAAAAAGAATATCCTTGTAGATTACCGGATTGGAGATATATATGTTCCAAAAATAAGTAACAAGGAAGCCTTAGCATCTGTGGCAAGTGATTTTATAAACAGTATTATGGAGAATAAAACCCCCCGGTCATCTCACGTTATCGGAAACGATATTGTAAAATTGCTTGAAGCAGCAGAAAAATCAATTAAAAACAAAGGGATAGAAATAAAATTAAGCTAATGGAAATATTAAACAGGAACGAAAATAATCAATGCCTGAAAAATGTGCAGGTAGGAGAAAATGTAAAGATTTTCAATTTTGTAAATGCCTATGGTTGTAGTATCGGCGACAATAGTAAAGTGGGAGCATTTGTTGAAATTCAGAAAGGCGTTACGATTGGCAAAAACTGTAAAATTTCCAGCCATAGTTTTCTTTGTGAAGGTGTTGACATAAGAGATAATGTGTTTATCGGCCATAACGTGACTTTTATTAACGATAAATTTCCCAGGGCTACAAATAATGATAATGCCTTACAAACTGAAGATGATTGGGTTTGTATTGCCACCACTATTGAAGAAGGTGCTTCCATTGGATCTAGTGCTACTATTTTATGTGGCATTACTATTGGTAAGAAAGCAATTATTGGTGCAGGTTCTGTAGTAACTAAAGATGTTCCTGAAGGAGCAATAGTAGCTGGTAATCCAGCTAAGCTAATAAAAAATATTTCCTAAAAAGTAAATAGATATAATGAACGGGAAAAAAATTCCATGCCTCGATCTGGCAGGCCAACATCAGCAAATTAAAAAAGAAGTATTTGAAGCTTTTGAAAAAGTATATGAGCAAACCGCATTTTCCGGAGGCCATTTTGTAGAGGAATTTGAAAAACCCTTTGCGGCTTTTTGTGATACTAAATATGCCATAGGCCTTAATAATGGCACCTCTGCATTACACCTGGCTTTGCTGGCCCTTGGCGTTGGAAAAGGAGATGAAGTCATTATCCCTGCAAATACTTTTATTGCAACTGCATGGGGTGTTTCCTATACTGGTGCAACCCCGGTTTTTGTAGATTGTAAAAGCGATACATGGGAAATTGATGCAGATCTTATTGAATCTAAAATAACCAGCAAAACAAAAGCAGTCATCGGTGTTCATTTATATGGGCAGCCTTTTGATATAGATGCTGTAAAAGCGATTTGCGACAAGCATAATATTTTTTTATTGGAAGATGCTGCACAGGCACAAGGTGCAACATATAAAAATAAACCCGTTGGTGGATTTGGAGAAATGGCCTGTTTCAGTTTTTATCCAGGTAAAAATTTGGGTGCATGTGGTGAAGCGGGTGGTATTACAACGAATAATGACAATTATTATAAACACTTACAGAGCTTGAGAAATCATGGTATGACGGTAAGATATTACCATGATGAAATTGGCTATAACATGCGAATGGGCGGCCTTGAAGCTGCTTCTTTAGGTGTTAAACTTAAATACTTAGCGGACTGGAATAATCGCCGCCGGGAGATAGCAAAAATGTACCAGAAGGGTATCAGTAATCATAAAATTACTATGCAGTCTCAACCGGAATGGTCAAACTCTATTTATCATTTGTTTGTAGTTACCACCAAAGACCGGGATGGCTTTGTGAAACACCTCAACCAGGTAGATATTTACCCCGCTTTGCATTATCCTGTTCCCTGCCATATGCAAAAAGCTTACAAAGACCTGGGCTACAAACCTGGTGATTTTCCTCATTCAGAATACCTCTCAGCAAATTGTGTATCGCTGCCTATGTATGCAGAGCTTACAGACGAACAAGTAAATTTTGTAATAGAAAACATAAACAAATTCTAGTACCTAAAGTTTTTTTTAGAATCCAAATCCTGCAGCCTTACTTTTTCTTATCACTATGAAACAGGAAACGATGAACGAAAAGAAATTACTGGTGCTTGACACATCATATTCCCTTGAAGATATTTATAAACAAGGGATTCTTAAGTCGGTAACCTGTCGAGATATAGACGGATACTTTGCACATGTGTGGACTGTTCATCCTTTTGCTACGCTTGTAACAACAAAAGAATGGGCACTAACTTATGGTTCACCTGTTTACCATAAAATTGATCCGGCACATAGTTTTATTGAAGGGAAAATAGGGAAGTATAAATGGTTGAAATTTTTGCCCCCCGTAAATTTTATTTTGTCCCAGATACAATTGATTTTCCAGCTAAGAAGATTGATAAAAAAAGAAGGCATATCCATAATACGGAGCGGCGATATTTTATACATGGGTTTACTAGGGTGGGTATTATCAAGGATTTGCAATATTCCATATGTAGTAAGAGTAGGAGGAAATCATGATAAAGTTTTTGAAACTATTGGCAAGCCTATCCAAAAACGATTGTTCAAGACCAGAAAGATTGAAAAAAAGGTTGAGAGGTTTGTGCTTTCCCGGGCAGACCTTGTAGTTGGTGCAAATCAGGATAACCTAGATTTTGCGCTTGAAAATGGTGCCAGGAAGGAATATAGCTCTATTTTCAGGTATGGTAATCTTCTTCATGAAGGTCATTTTGTTGATCCGGGCCTTCGTGAAGAAGGAGAAAGTTTATTAAAGAAACTGGAAGTTCAGCCAAATAAATTCCTATTATATATTGGCAGATTAGAAAAAGTAAAACACCCCGATCATGTTTTACATGTACTGAGCGATTTGCGAAATGAGGATTACAACGTAAAGGCAGTTTTTGTAGGAAGAGGAACCATGCTGGAAGAATTGCAGTTACTGGCAGAAAAAATGCAATTGACAGACGATGTTGTTTTTGCTGGGAATCAAAACCAGGATTGGATTTCAAGAGTTATTCCATTGGCAGTGGTTGTATTATCTCCGCATACAGGTAGAGCGCTTTCTGAGGCGGCGTTGGGTATGGTGCCTGTAGTAGCTTATGATATAGATTGGCAGAAAGAAATCATTGAAAATGAAATTACTGGCCTGATTGTTAAATATCCGGATTTAAATAAATTTTCTTTGGCGGTTAAAAGGATATTGGATGAGCCTTCATTTGCTCGGGGGTTAGCCCATAATTTAAGAAACAGAGCATTAAATATGCTGCTTCCCAAAAAATTAAATGAACATGAAATACTGCAATATGAAAAGCTTTTCCAACGCCATGGACATTAAGCATCATATTCCATATGTTTGTACCCTTTTGTCATCTGTCTCAGAATTAATTTGCAGCGTTCTGAATGTAAAGAATGATTAAGATGAATATTGTACATGTATTATCAGGTCTTACTAAAGGAGGGGGTGAAAGGATGGTTTTAGAGCTTGCTAACCAATCCAGGGCAAATGGGAATACAGTTACCATTTTAGCGGGTTGGCCAGAAAACCCCGAACATTTACAAAACAAGTTACTGCCAGGAATTGAAGTTAAATTTATTTCCCAGCAAAGAAAGTTTGCCTACCTACGTATTTTTTCCTTTCTTATAGCAAACAGGAAGTGGCTAACCAAACAGGACATTGTGCATTGTCACCTTATGTTTGGCTATGTTTTCGGGGCATCGTGTTTTGTCTTGCTTAAAAAAATTTTCCGTTACAAATTACCATTGATTATAGAAACCAATCATGCAGTTGGAATGCCTGTGCCAAAGTTTAACCGCTGGGTTCACTCTTGTATGGCATCTATGGGGGATGGGCTTGCACTCATGGCAGAGGACCCTTATTGGAATGCATTTATAAAAAAAAACAACCAGTTACTGACAGCGACTATCAAGAACGGTGTTTCAGTCATCCGCCCCTTTGACATCTCCCAATATAAAACCAAATTATCCGCAAAGCTTAATTTACCAAAAGCTGCCTTACTTGTAGGTACCATAAGCATGCTACGGCCAGACAGGAAACCTTTATTATACATACCTATTTTTAAGGAAATCTATCAGGCTCTCGGAAACCAGGTTCATTTTATTTTGGGCGGTAGTGGAGAAGAATACAACAATATTCAAAACCTTATTGCAAAAGAAGGTTTACAAAATAACTTTCATATGCTTGGTTTGGTAAATGAGCCAACGGAAATCATTTCCTGCCTTGATGTATATGTTTCCATAAGTGTAGGAGAAACAGCTGGTATATCTATGATAGAAGCCGCTATGTGCGGAGTTCCCCTTGTAGCAATCCAGGCAATACCTACCTATGAGGTAAAGGCCAGCGACTGGGTATGGTCTGATCCTTCAACCGGCAAAGTGGCTCAAAAAATAATTTCCCTCTTAAAAAATGCTGAAGAGCAGGCCACACTTGCCGAAAAACAATTCAATTATGTAAACATGCATTTTACGTCATCGGCTATGTACAATGCATACTTCCAATTTTATAAAGAACTATTATCAACCAATGTTAAATAGTTTTCTTTGATGCTTTTTTTTCACTTTCGAGCCTTGTATAAATATTCACTAATAAAAAATAGAAAAATGGCAGGAAGATAATTTTGTACCTGATCATCGTTCCAAAATTAAAGGTGGTAAATCCTATAATTAAGGCAAATAAAATGCTGATGGTAAAGCAAAATAATAAGTAAGGATTAGAAAATATGATTTTGAAAAACCCTATAATGGCTGTGCGAATGAGTAAATAAAGTACAACCAGCAGCAACAAGGTAGATTCTAAAGAAGTGAATAACATCATTATGTTTTTGATCTCCCATAAAAAAGGCCTGAACAAACAACTGAATACTACTGCAGGGCTTTTTAAAATTAATCCACTCGTGGAAGTGCTCAACTCACCAATATCAAAGCCCCCCTTACCTATATCTTCGCTTGTAACTTTGTAGCTGTGTTGATAAGACTGTATTGTTGCCACTGACTCCAGAGTATAATCCTCAATCATGCCAGCAACATTTTCGGAATTAGCAAAAAGATAAACACCAGATATCACAAGTATAAAAATGGCTGCCTTAAAAATAAAAAGCTTGACAGCGTTCATAAATAACCATATTAAAATAGCGGCTATACCCATCAAAGTAATAACTGCTATATATGATTTAATGACTAGAATAAGATAAAAAAGAAAAAGGCAATAAATAAGTTTAAAAACACTCCACTGCTTTTTGGTAACTGCGAAATATAAAAAATTCAAAATGATTCCTAATGCTCCAAAGCAGATAGCTTCCTTTAATAAACCACTTCCCCAAAACCAAATGGAAGGTGTAAATAATACAGTAAATGCTAACAGTTTTTGATTAGCATGCTTATTAATATCATCGAAAACTCTAAACAGTTTCCACTGGCCAACAAATGAAAAATAGCCAAAAAATAATGACGTTATCAGGAATTTATTAAATGTAAGAAAACCAAATACGGCACTTATTTTCATAACCATATTATTGGCCGCAGTAGCAAAATATCCTATATAAAGAGGATCGGCTGCAGTAGCTTCATACCATTCATTTGCCACACTTACCGGTGAAAAAAGATACTTAATATTTGATATTTGTCTAAGAATTTCTGTAAGGTAAAAAGTGCCTCCTCCAAAATAGGTAAATGAATCACCGTAGCCATAATAGTATTGCATTATCATGGAATAGGCAAAACATCCAAACATCCTTAATGCAAAAGCAATCATTAAATATTTACGAAGGGCAGGGGTTTCCTGTTTTTTAGCAATCTTTCTTGCAAACAAATAAAAAACCAATAAATAAAGCGGGAATAAGAAATAATCTGTTGGGGTTATAATGTACATTAATGCTTTTCCTGTTTGTTAATGCAATTTAAGCAATCATACAATGTTTATACAGGCACTTATATAATTAATGATAAGTATATCCTTATGATAAGCCAATTAAAGTTGATTAAAGAAAATATTTCTATGGCTCCTATAACTTCCTGCCTATAGCATGGTAATGAGGAGAATTGGGACTTACAATAATATCTTCAAGTCCACAGTTTTTCATCATTTTAATAACTTCAGCTTTTGAAAAACGATGTTCCAGCCT
>JBDSYV010000319.1:0-10248 GCA_040110925.1 Ferruginibacter sp.
ATTCACCCGACTACTTTCTAGCAGTTTTTGAAGTATATCTTTGTATCTGAATCCAATCCTAAAAAAAGCGTTTTTAATATCCTCCTAAAGACCAGAAATTCCAACTTTTGAAAAACCTCCTAAGCAGGGGTTTTTTTTATTTCATTTATAATTACTCAGTAATAACTTTTCCTATTCCAAAATATTATTTGCTATTACATATAACTCCTTAAGATCAGTGTGCCAGGTATAAACCTGTAAATATAGATCCAGGATTTCCTTTTTTGTAATTCCTTCGGCAATACCGCCTCTACGTCCTCCAAAAACATTCATTTCTGCAGTAAAACGAGGTGAGACGAGTTCCCTGTGAAATGATTTGGGAATAGCAATTGATGGAGCATTCTCTTCATTAAACCTGGTATCGATTATACTGAGGTGTTCAACTTCCACAATATGGTGACATTCAAGGCCTGAATTGATACCAACGTGCTTTTTCAATTCCCTGTAGGGACCAACATCTGCCGGCCCATATCCATTTAAATTAATCTCAAAAATATTCCCTTGTAAATGTTTTGATTTTATGCCAAATAACCAGGTATTCATTTTTATTGATTTTATTTCCTGGTTTCCCAGTTAATAAATATAAAATAAATATTACCAGAAGCATAGTATGGGATAAAATTTATTTTAAAAACTTTTGCATGAAAGCTGATTACATTATACATAAAAAAAGGGCTGTCTCAAAAGAAATGTTTTACACAAAGAAACCAACTTGCCTGTCCGGTAGGCAGGGAATACAAAGTAAACAACGAAATAATAATATTGATAAACAATAAATTACTTTGTCTTCGTTGTCAGCGTTGTGTGAAAATATATTACTTATGAGACTGCCTCTTTAAATATTTTGAAATATATAAACTAGTATCTCTGCACAATCCGGAATAAAAATCTTTTAGGCTCGCCTATCACTCCTGATGCAGCCCGCCTTGCTTTTAGCATATCCGATTTCCAATAGGCAGCTGCTTTGGTACTGTCCATAATGGCGGTAACTAATCTTACTTTATTATTATCATCTGCGTCATGTCCATATGCTCTTACAACAATTCCGTTATCTATCCTTTCCTGCTTACCTTCCTGAAATGCCTTTTCCCATGCAGCCCAATCTTTGACAGAAAACATTGTTTCTGACCTTAGCGTGGAATTGATAACTGCATTATCCTGGAAGGTCATTGTAGTAAATTCCATCTGTGGCGCTCCGGTTACACCGCTTTTCTGCATGGCAATTTTAAGGCCTGGGCTTTTAGCGAACGCTTTGGCTTTGTCCATATCATCTGCTTTTACGGCTACCAAAACCATATTGGAATCTTCCAGGCCCCGTCCGATTACATAATTGTGCATGCCATTGGCCAGCCGGAGGGAGTCATGAGCATCATAGGCGGCTTTAAATTTTTCAAAATTAATCACCTTGTGTTTTACCACAAGCATGTGCTGTGGTGTTGTGTTAATCGTAGTTGGAGCAGCAGGTTCAGTAATGATTGTACTGTCGCTCATATTGGTAGTATCTGTTTTCTTTTCGTTTCCATTGCAGGAACATAAAAGAAATACAACTGCCCCAATTAAAGACATGGGAAAAATTTTCATTGACAACATTGTTTTATGTTTTTAAGAATGATAAAATAAGAGGAGTGGAGCCTTCAGGGGATAATGACCATTAAAAGTACAAAAATTTGATATTGTATTTTAAATAAATGGAATATCCTGGTAAATTTACTCTGGATCATATTTTACAGATTGTATCAAGTGGTAGGCTTTCTTTTTACAGCAATATAGTAAATTGGTATGCCTAACAAAACGATTAACAAGCCCGGCCAGGTGAAGGCTGGTTTATAAATGATCAGCATCACGCAAAAGCAAATTGCCATCATTATATATAATGCCGGAAGAAATGGATACCCAAAAGCTTTGTAGGGACGCTCGGCTTCCGGTCTTTTTTTCCTTAGAATAAAAATGCCGAGAATAGTGAGGGCATAGAACATAACAACTACAAAGGAAATCATGTCAAGCAAATCGCCATATTGGCCGCTAAGACAAAGCAGGGAAGCCACCAGGCATTGTATCCATAAAGCAAATTCAGGTACATTATGTTTATTTAACATGCCTGTCTTTTTGAAGAAAAGCCCGTCTTTTGCCATGGTATAATAAACCCGGGAACCTGCCAATATTAACCCATTGTTACAACCAAAAGTGGAGACCATAATAAGGATTGCGATTATCAACGTGCCGGAATTTCCAAAGATCTCTGTCGCAGCCGTCAAGGCTACCCGGTTATTTTCTGCATTGGCAATGCCATTAAGTGGCAACACATTTATGTACATCAAATTTGCACAGATATATATCAGGGTAACGATCAATGTGCCCAGAAAGAGGCTGAGGCCAATATTTCTTTTTGGATTTTTTATTTCACCGGCAATGAAAGTAACGTTGTTCCAGGCATCACTGCTGAAAATGGAACCAACCATAGCTGCGGCAATAGCCCCGATAAATGCAGCACCACCTATTGGTACCCAGTTACCATTTTTTAAAAACTCCCCGGTTGCATCTTTCTCCTGCTGCATTGTGCTGAAACCCGTTTGCCAGTTCTCAAACCAATAACTATGTTTTACGAGGATAAATCCAAATACAATCAGGCCAAAAAGCGCCAGCAATTTTGTGGAAGTGAAAATTCGTTGTATTAGTTTACCGCCTTCAATTCCTTTAGTATTTATGTAAGTGAGTAAACAAATCAACATAATAGAAACTATCTGGGCCGCAGAAACATTCGTGTTTCCCATTGTAAATAAAATATGATTTTCACTTAATGAAGGAAAGATATAGGCTGCAAACTTAGAAAAGGCTACGCCTACTGCTGCAATAGTAGCTGTTTGAATAACTGCAAAAAAACTCCAGCCGTATAAAAATCCTGCAAGTGGGTTAAAAGCTTCCCTGAGGTAAACATATTGTCCACCTGCTTTTGGGTACATAGCACTGAGCTCTCCATAACTTAGTGCAGCCGTTAATGTCATGAACCCGGTGATAAACCACACGGCTATCAACCATCCTGCGCTTCCTACATTGCGGGTTATATCTGCACTTACAATAAAAATTCCAGATCCAATCATGGAGCCTGCTACAATCATAGTGGCATCCAATAATCCCAGCGACGGTTTAAAGGTTTGAGTTGTTGAAGTCATATAGCGTTAGGTTTGGAAATTAATTCAAGATAGGAATTCGGTTGAACATTTAATCAATTTCGTAGCCAGGAATTATTTCATCCTTCTCGTATTTACTTTCATTAGGAAAAAAGTAACCATGCCCACCTGAGCTAGATTAGATAACGGGATTACCGCTTCTGAAACTTTAAATAGTAATTGCAAATAATAAAAAACTAATTTTTATATTTATACCAGTTTCATTTTTTCATTTTTAATTTATACGAATGAACTTAACCCCCTTAGGAGCCCAGGCAGCCATGCTGGGTGAATCAGAAAAAAAAGAACTTGCTAATTTATTGATAAGCGGCTCAAAAAATATCAGTGATTATACCAATGGTGTATGCTATGATACGGTAGCCTATGTTAGGTACTTATTGAATCCTAATATTACGCCTGACGAAATAATACATACCAATGGGCAAGACTGGAACAGGAAATTCGATTTTTTAGGCGGCCAAAAATGGAATGGGGAAAGCCATATTTACAGTGGCACTGCGGTGGGCTTCTATAGGCTTGTGGATAATAAAGTTTTTCATGCAGCCATTGGCATCAATGGCTCGGAAGTGCGTGCAGTAAACGGAGGGCCACTGGGAGCTGGATGGCAAAGAGTGAATTTGAAAACGGCTTTGGGTACACCCAATGATGATGGAAGTTTTAATTATGATGGCACTAAAATATTTGTTTACCTCTCCCGGTTATAAAGGGCTTTTGTACATTTTCACCGCCGGGATAGTGACCAACAAATTGAATTTTTATTTACTCATTCTGTAAACAGGATTTTGCACGCAGGACCTGAAACTATTATCAGGTTGCCTGCAGGCAGTGTGTTTAGCAGTAGCGATAGTTTGTTTTGTGGCGGAGGTTACAAGTTCTGACCAGTTTGCATTATTATAAAATGGGCCCATAAATTTTTCAAGAGATTCCCTGAAATTAAAAGTAAATATGCCGCCTTTATTACTGTTACCAGCTGATAATTCACCTTTAGATGCAGCAGTAATCAGGAATGAAAAAGGTTTAGGATTCATGAAAAGTGATTTGCAATTCATCATGTTCCATCCAATTGAAGACGTTCTTGTTGTAGGCCCGTCTGAACTTATGTTATTGGTCTGTGAAGGATCGCTATTGCAACAATCACTGATCACCAGGTTTAGTCTTGCATTTTTAGCAACAATGTTTTTATAAATCGTTTCTATATTTATGGTGTATTCTCCACCATACTGTTGATAAGATTTATCCCTGAGATCTAAAAATGGGTATAACGCGGGGACATTCATATCATTAAATCCATGGCCTGAATAATAAAAAATCACAATGTCCGCAGGACCGGGATGTAAGTTGGATAAAGCATTCTCAACATTTTTTTTACTAAAGTCTGCACCAGAAATGAGTGTGGGTTTGAATCCTATACCTAAATATTCCGCCACATCTTTAAAGGTATTATAGGTTGCATTTTTATCTACCTCGCATGAGCTGCCAATGGATTTGTCATTTGTATTTGCAACTACAACCAAATGTAATTGGGCCCTCTTTTCCTCCACAGATAAACTCCTGGTTTCTGCTTCATCAAAAAAATTATGAAATATTT
The DNA here is from genome assembly GCA_040110925.1 of Ferruginibacter sp. Taxonomy (GTDB): domain Bacteria; phylum Bacteroidota; class Bacteroidia; order Chitinophagales; family Chitinophagaceae; genus Ferruginibacter. The sequence continues at coordinate 4,816 of JBDSYV010000319.1, forward strand.
CATCCTCTTTTGTATAAAATTGCAAGAGAAATTCTCTTGTTAAATCCTTATCCTGTAGCAATCTTACTTCGTCCAGTACCCCCACACTTTCTTTGTCATGTTCATCAATGGATAAAACAAAATCTGGTTCATAATAATTGGTTTTAGGATTATATGCAAAAACAAAATGATCCGGGTCATAGCCGGCCTTGCCTATGATTGCTTTAGGATTATCGAGTCCTACATAAATTAATGTGTTTTTATCCTCTTTACCATTTTCCTCACCATAAGATTCAACCATCTCCATTTCATAAATATTATTTTTCTTTGCCACAGGATCATAAAAGGACACTCTTATCAGGCCAGTGCCATCATCATACCTAAGGAGTAAGGCTTTGTAATCTTCCCGGCCTTCCGTTTCATTATAATGATATTTTAATTCGTAAAGAGATTGAGCAGTGCCTGATAGCCCCACGCCAATACAAATAAACAGCAGAAATAATTTGTATCTCATAAACAGTTATTTTAGTATTTAAATTTACTTATATAAAAGAATATTATCCATTTTATTTCTACCATTCAAATATTTTATATAACGGAAGCCTGGTTTTCAATAATAAATTCTATGAGTTCTTCCGGGGAAATACCTGCCCTCGCACAAGCATCATAAATTTCTTCACGGGAAACATTAGCAGCAAATGATTTTTCCTTCAGTCGTTTTTTTACGCCCTTTAATCCCATGCCTATATATCCTTCAGGCCTCATTAATGAATAAGCATGTATCAATCCTGATAATTCATCAATGGCATATAATATCTTATCCATTTTTGTCATTGGCTCTACTCCAAAATGATTTGGCCCATGCGATGCAATGGCATGAATAATTTCAGGATCAACTTTCCTGTTTTCCAGTTCTTCAATTATTTTTTTGCAATGCTGTTCAGGCCATTGGTCCCAGTCAGCGTCATGGAGAAGGCCAGCCATTTCCCATCTCCATTGGTCTGTTTCATTTAGATTTTCTTTCTCTTTTGCCCATGCTTTCATCAACCCTGCTACTTGCCTCATGTGCAGTCTTAACCGGTCGTTATTAACCCAGTCGTTTAATAAATCATTTGCTGCAGCTTTAGTTAATACATTTCCGGCATTTAAAGGATCGCCAAAATTATTCCTGCCCAAATGTAAATTGCTCATGTTGTTTTTTTAAGTTTATACTTATTTTCCTTTTTTTGAAATTGAAATAAAATTAATCAATATCCTTAAAAATTATTAAGCAGTTTTCGTGGCATTAAATTCGGGTTTGCATAAATAAATTCTAAATGTCTTAAATATTTATAAAACGTAATTTTAAAAATGATGGCGATTATAAAAAATATTATCATTCCCGGTTCCTGTGGTAAACCCATTAACCTGGATATATCTTTTTTAGAACAAGATAAAAATATGCCGGTAGTAATTTATGCTCACGGCTTCAATGGTTTTAAAGACTGGGGAAACTTTGATCTTATTGCAAGGCAATTTGCAACACAGGGTTTTGTATTTGTAAAATTTAATTTTTCGCATAATGGCACCAGCCCATTAAGCCCCGAAGAATTTGTTGACCTGGATGCATTTGGCAGAAACAATTATTCAAAGCAGTTGGAAGACCTTGAGCTGGTTATAGATTGGGCTTGCAATCCTGAGAATTTATACCATGCCCATATTGACCATAACCTGGTGTTTCTAATAGGCCATAGTATGGGTGCTGGTATTGTAATACTTCATGCAGCAAAGGATAATCGGATAAAAAAATTAATATCATGGGCTGGTATAAGTGAATGCAAAACGCCCTGGGGCAGCTGGCCCATAGAAAAAATGCAGGAGTGGAAAGAAACTGGCGTACAATATTATTTGAATGGACGTACCAAACAACAAATGCCTCTTTATTACCAGTTGTATGAAGATTATGTACAAAATGAGCAAAGCCTCTGCATAGAAAATGCCATCAAAAAAATTGACATTCCCATTTTAATTTGTCATGGCACATTGGATAATGCAGTGCTGGTAGAAAAGGCATTTGAATTAAAACGCTGGCAGCCTGCTGCAGAATTGTTTACTGTGGAAAGCGATCATGTATTTGGCAGGAGTCATCCATGGCATGATGATAAATTACCGCCTGAAATGGAAGCCGTGGTGGAAGAAAGTTTGCGCTTCTTAGAATTGTGAGTGCGGCCAGGGTTTACTTGCTGATCAAATATTATCAATTAATTATTATGAAAATAGCTACCTACAATGTAAATGGCGTTAACGGCAGGCTTCCCGTGCTGTTGCGTTGGCTTGCCGAGTCAAAGCCTGATATTGTTTGCCTGCAGGAGTTGAAAGCACCGCAGGAAAAATTTCCAGAGCAGGCAATACTCGATGCCGGTTATCATGCTATATGGCACGGGCAAAAAAGCTGGAATGGCGTGGCTATACTTTCACGCACTGAAGAACCTAAAGAAATACGGCGTGTGTTGCCTGGTGATCCGGATGATGAACAAAGCCGCTACATTGAAGCTTCCATCGGGCCATTAATTATTGGTTGCCTTTACCTGCCCAATGGGAATCCTGCACCGGGCCCAAAACTGGAATACAAACTTAAATGGTTTGAGAGGCTTACTACACATGCCGCAGAACTGTTTGCTTCAGGAAAGAATGTCATATTAACCGGAGATTTTAATGTGATGCCAACTGAGCTTGATGTGTACAAACCAGAACGCTGGGTAGATGATGCACTCTTCAGACCTGAAGTGCGACAGGCTTTTAAAACTCTGGTATTGCAGGGATGGACAGATGCCATCAGGAAACTTTATCCTGAGGAAGTGATCTATACATTTTGGGATTATTTCCGCAATGCCTACGGCCGGAATGCTGGTTTACGAATTGATCATTTTTTGCTTAGTCAAAAACTTAGCAAGAGACTCCTTTCCGCAGGTGTGGATCGTGAAGTGAGAGGCTGGGAAAAAACAAGCGACCATGCTCCTGTTTGGATTGAATTGGAAAATGCTTAAAATTGATAAACGAAAATCAGATATTTATTAAAATAAAATCATTGCAGGAGTATTTCCTGTAATAAGCCATAGAATAGAGCATTTAATTGGTCTACTCACCATTGAAACCATTTAATTTTAAAAAAAGGAATTATTAAAAATGGGATGCTGTAGGTACAATAAGATAACTTTCATGTGGTCATTTATCCTCATCTTTCTTTTTATCTGCTGATTCTTTTGTTTCTTCGGTGTCATTTACGGTTTCTTTTACCTTTTGTACTAAGGAAGAAATGGGGCCTTCCATATGCTTTTGGGGGTCAGTAGTATGCAGTGTTTCACTTTCAGGCTTTACGGCCGCATCTTTATTTTGTTCGAATTGTTCTTGTTTTTCTTTTTCAGTATTTGACATAATGGTATTATTTTAATTGTATTGATGCAAATTGTTGACCAAATTTCCAGGCAATAATAATTTTATTGCCAGCAATTACTATTCCACGTAAAATATACTATTAGGATTTTAATTAAGTGACACTTTTTGTTTTTAACCCCCAAATTCTTCCAGCAGATCTTCTATAAATTTTCGCAACAATACTGACTTCTGCATTTCCATAATGTACTCTTCCTCAGATCCTGTTGCTTTCAGCATAAAAAGTTTCTTCAGTATTTTTTGTAAAGATTTATTTTCCGCCAATTCTTTTTCATTTGCAACTAACAGCATATACCAATTCTGTAAAATGAATCTCATTTTTTCTTCCTGGTAATTTTTAAGCTGGAGTAATGATGCAAGTTTTTTAATACTGTTATCATTTAAGCGTCTGCGGTTATTGTTATATTTTTTTTCAAGGATTACGGACCATACAATACTTAGGTCTGTTGCATCAAATTTCACCGCGGATTTATTATACATTAACTGCAGCCTGGAGTCAGCAAGTATTTTTAAAATATTTTTTGTACTGCGATAGCCGGGCGTAGTTTTTATTTTCAGCGCTTCGGCTTCTGCAATCTCCTGTTGTGCTTTTAATATTGGGCGAAAGCCAGCATGATGATACACCCAAAAAGCGCCAGAGTGAATGCCATCAGTATTCTCTTTGCCGATTTGATATGGGTCAACAGTAAAACGTTTTAAATTATAAACCTGCTGATGCAGCTGAAGTACCTGCTGGAAAATATATTGCGATTCGCCACCCCGGTACGCAGGAAAAACATTGAGGCCGATGCGGCCACTGTTGAATAATATCCAGGAGCCTGCATATGCAATGGGCAACCCGTTTTTATAAACCATATAACCAAAATAACTGTCAATTGGGTGCCGCCGTTCGGGAACCATTCCCATTAATGCAATAGAAATCCCCCTTGGCAACTGGTAATAATCAATAAGGCCTGCCGCTGTAAAAGTTATAGGATCTATTTCACGGAGATGCCCAATCAAAACCTTTCTGCTGCATTCAATAACCTGCTCGGCTTCTTTTTTGTTCAATTGAATACGTAAAGGTTTTAACACAGGCAGATGTTTCTTCTGGTGTTTCCCAATTAATGAGCGGTGATAGAATGGTTTTATTAAATGGCCAGGAATTTTGCAATGTGTTGAAAAATTAATTTCCACATTTATGCCAATGGCGTTCCATAATTCATCTTTCGCTTCGGGTCGGATGGTACTGCCATCAAAAATAGCAATAAGCATGTCCAGCAAGTCTTCTTCTTCTTTCATTATTCGCTTCAGCCAGCCACGCCATTCTGCATTGGCATCCTGCAGTATTTCTGATTCTACTTTTGGCATTACTACCGAAAGAATGGATTGTATTTGACTATCACTTGCGTTAAAAGAATACAGTTTTATTTCAGTAGGATTTATTTTTCTTAACCATTTCACTATTTCAAAACTGAAGGCTGCACAAATTGTAGAATGAGTAATGCCGCTATTGTATAAACTCTTTTTTAGTTTTTCATTAGATTGAATATGCAAATACAGTTGCTGCAAAGATTGGATAGCAATGGAATAGATTGTTTTACTGTCGGGATAAGCAATTAAGAAGAGCAGGCAATCATGATATAGTTGCACAGCTTTTTTGTGCATGGCCTGTTGATGCCTGATGTCATTCAGCAATCGAACCTTTTTTGCTGCTGCATCATTTCCATAATGGTTACGAATGGAATAGAGTTGTGCGATATATGCGTACTGTTTATTCATTCTTGCAGTTACTGTTTTTCGGAACAGCAGGTTATAAAGACCATAGTAAACTTATGTATATTTTGGTTAATAATTCATGAGATGTTGCTGGTAAGATTTTAATGAAAAAAGTATCAGGTAAAAAGGACATTAATCAGCAGTTGTGTGTTATGCCGCTTTTTCCTTTTCAATATGAAACATTGTTACTTTCAATTATTTATCTTATCTATGTTTACCGAAATATAACCGCATGGCAAAGCATAAAAATGCACCACAACAAAA
>JBDSYV010000320.1:0-13670 GCA_040110925.1 Ferruginibacter sp.
GCGATATTGTGATAAACACAACAGTTGCCCAGGAAGCATGTCCCAATAACCTGGCCCCAACAACAAGTACTACTGCACAAATGGTGATGGGCGATGCATTGGCCATTTGCCTGATGGAGGCAAAAAACTTTAATACAGGTGATTTTGCCCGTTTTCATCCCGGAGGTGTGCTGGGCAAAAAGCTTTACTTACGGGTACAAGACTTGTTACCCGGACAGGGAAAGCCCTGGGTTAAAATGGATGCAGCCATAAAAGAGGTCATTGTAGAAATTACACACAAGCGACTGGGTGCGGTAGCAGTAATGGATAGCAATGAACACATTGCAGGAATAATTACTGATGGAGATATCCGTCGTATGCTTGAAAAGCATGATAGCTTCAAAGCATTAAAAGCCGCAGATATCATGAGCCTTGACCCCAAAAAAATAGATGCAGATGCAATGGCGGCAGAGGCAATGGAAACAATGCAACAATATAAAATCAGCCAGTTGCTGGTTATAAAAGATGGCACTTACGTCGGCATAATACATGTACATGCATTGGTAAAAGAAGGTATTTTATAATTTTTAAAACCTGCCTGGTAAAAAACAGGATAAGATATTATGAGTAAAAATCATTATGTTGCTATTATGGCAGGCGGCATTGGAAGCAGGTTCTGGCCAATGAGCCGTACAAATTATCCCAAACAGTTTCTTGATATTTTAAATACAGGGCGCACATTGATACAGGCTACCTACGACAGGTTTGCCAGTTTTATTGATGCAGATAATATTTATATTGTTACCTCTTCTCAATACAGGGATATTGTTATAAAACAAATTCCGGAATTAAAGCCAGAAAATATTCTTTGCGAACCTTCCCGCAAAAACACGGCACCATGTATAGCCTATGTTTCTTATAAACTTCATACATTAAATCCACATGCGAATTTAATTTGTGCCCCTGCAGATCATATCATAAGTGATCCCCCAGCCTTTAAGAAAATATGCCTTGATGCTTTACACTTCACTTCTCATATTAAAGCGTTAGTTACGCTTGGCGTAAAACCTACTAACCCCAATACGGGTTATGGCTATATACAATTTGAACCATATGCAGTAAGTGATAATGTATATAAAGTAAAAACTTTTACTGAAAAGCCGGATATAGACCTGGCAAAAACCTTTGTAGCAAGCGGCGATTTTTTATGGAATGCGGGCATTTTTGTATGGGAAGTAAAGAACATCACAAAAGCGTTTGAAAAATTTCTTCCCGAAATGCACGAAGTTTTTGATGCCGAAAAGCAACGCTTCAATACTAAAAAGGAACAGGATGCCATTGATAGAATTTATCCGCAATGTGTGAATATTTCTATTGATTACGGCATAATGGAAAAAGCAGATAATGTGTATGTCATTCCGGCTTCATTTGGCTGGAGCGACCTTGGTACATGGGCCAGCGCCTATGAAAATTTTGATAAGGATTTTCTTGAAAATGCCGTGGCTGGTGCACATGTGGTGATTATTGATGGCACCCGCAATATGGTACATGCTGACAATAAAAAACTGGTGCTGCTACAAGGAATGGATGACTTTGTAATTGTAGATACCAAAGATGTTTTACTCATTTGTAAAAAAGATAAAGAGCAGGAAGTAAAGCAATATGTAGCCGATATTAAAAGAAATAAAGGCGAAAAATACCTGTAACTAGTAAGGCAACTTTTACATCAACAATAATTCATCTATAATGCCGTTTTATGGGTTGTTATTAACCGCAAGGTGATTTTGTAACCCCCATCAAAACAACCGATGCAAAAATGGCTTTTGCCCTTAGGAGCAATCTTATTAATTGTGCCAAATTTTTTGGATGTTGATATTAATGATCAGCATGAACCGAAACGGGCAGAGCATTTCGATGCCAGCCTCTCCCGTTTGAACAGCATAGAAAAACTGTCTGCATATGCTGATAGTATAGCTGCTTTTCAGCAAATTAATCCGACGGATCCCCGGTACTTATTGTTGCTTGAAAAAGTAACTGCAGAAAGATTTTATCATGGCTTTTCACATTACACCGTTAAAGAAAACTGGAGCGCTGCTATAGGCGAAAAGGTTTTTGGAAATGGCTTGTCGTGTATAGTAAAGCCGGAGGATATTATGAAAAAGCCTAAAGGGGCATGCTCACAACAGTCCATCGTAATGATGGCGCTATTAAGAAAAAAGCATATAGATTACCGAAAGGTTGGCTTCCCCCACCATTTTGCAGTTGGAGCCAGGTTTAAGGACAAATGGTATTTTGCAGATGCCGACCAGGAACCAGACATACCACTTGCAGCAAGGCAGAGAGAAAACTGGAAAGGCGAAGCTGATAATTTAAAACCCTACTACAATAGTAATGTCTATCCCAATCTTGATTTTGGATTTGGTGTAAGGCAGATCGTTGAAACGGGCTCTGTTAACGAGGTGCCAGCCAGGCGGCTATCTTTTTTTCATTCCTTCACATTATTATGTTCAAGATTTTCCTGGTGCCTGCCACTCATCTTTATGTTTGTTTACGCCCGCAAAAAGGATAGCAAAGCAGCCATCGTAGTACCAATGAAACAACCTTCCGCTATGCCGCAGGTGCAGCACCGTTTCTATATTTCATAAAGTCTTATTTTTGACGCTCATAAAGCGTTTTTCCATTGAAGCCTTTTATACAAAGCAAACTGCCTCAAGCAGGCACTACTATTTTTACTACCATGAGTGTGCTGGCCAAGCAGCATGATGCCATTAATCTAGGCCAGGGTTTTCCTGATTTTGTTATGAATGAAAAATTGATAGCACTGGTAAATGAAGCTATGCAAAACGGACATAACCAATATGTACATATGAATGGGCTTCCAGAATTATGTAAAGGGATAGCTGAAAAAGCAGGTAAGCTTTATGATTACAATTTAAAAGCAGAGGATGAAATAACCATTACGCCGGGAGGCACCTATGCCATTTACACGGCACTTACTGCTATAATCCGGCAGGGAGATGAAGTAATTGTTTTTGAGCCGGCTTACGATAGCTATATCCCTAACATTGAAATCAATGGCGGTGTGGCTATACCTGTTCCCCTAACTTTTCCTGCTTACAGCATTGACTGGCAACTTGTAAAAGAAAAAATGTCTTCAAAAACAAAAGCTATTATTATTAACTCGCCACACAACCCAAGTGGGTATGTACTTACAGAGGGTGATATAAAAGCATTGCAAAGCCTTGTGGCCGGTACTGGCATTTTCATCATCAGCGATGAAGTGTATGAGCATATTATTTTTGATGATAAAAAACATTTGTCACTTTTGAAATACCCTGATTTATTTGAGCGGAGTTTTATTTGTTTTTCTTTCGGAAAAGTATATCACTGCACAGGCTGGAAGATGGGTTATTGCATTGCCCCGGCACTATGGATGAAAGAGTTCCGCAAGGTGCACCAGTTTAATTGCTTTACCTGCCATGCACCCGTGCAGTATGCATTGGCAGAATTTATAACCTATGAAAAAGAATACCTGCAATTGGGAAAATTCCTGCAGCAGAAAAGAGATTTCTTTTTGGAACAAATGAAATCTACTCCTTTTGAACCATTGCCTTCTTATGGCAGTTATTTCCAGTTATATAGCTATGCAAAAATCAGTGATGACAACGAACAAACTTTTGCAGAAAGATTAATAAAAGAATATGGTGTAGCTACCATTCCAGTATCGGCGTTTTATAAAAATGCCGAACAGCACCAGGTGGTGAGATTTTGTTTTGCCAAAAAAGAAGACACACTTCTTGAAGCAGCAGGACGATTACAAAAAGTGAAATAGTTACTGCAAACTGTGTAAACATATTTAAAGTCATTGCAAGGCGCTTCCAATCGTCATTGCGAGGGGCATTACTGAATGATAATTGTTTTACTAAAATTTCTTTGCGACAAAGCAATCTGAAGCTCAAAATGTTTGAAATTGCAACTTTCTCTTTGGGCGTTAACTTAATAATGGTAATTGTTTTCACTACGAATTACAGATCGCTTCTTCGCCAAAAAATATGGTAGCCACCGAAAGATTAAACAAGGCTCATCGCAATGACGCCGCAGGGATTCCGTCATTGCAAGACGCTTCCAATCGTCATTGCGAGGAGCATTACTGAATGATAATTGTTTTACTCAAATTTCTTTGCGACAAAGCAATCTGAAGTTCAAAATGTTTGAAATTGCAACTTTCTCTTTGGACGTTAACTTAATAATGGTAATTGTTTTCAATACGAATTACAGATTGCTTCTTCGCCAAAAAATATGGTAGTCACCTAAAAATTAAACAAGGCTCATCGCAATGACGCCGCAGGGAGTGCTTCCACTTCAAAAAATATTGTCGTCATCGAATAATTATGAAAGGCTCATCGTAATGACGACCTGGCTTGTATAACAAAGATTGCTTCTTCGTCAATAATATTGCGTTCGCAGAATGATTGTTCAAGGTTCATCGCAATGACGATACTGATCAAACTCCAAATTGCTGCAGGTGATGATCTAAATGTTTATACATGCTTTTGCCCCACTGTTCAGGCGTTAATGATCCAAAAAGCGGGTGAGGAAATTTGCTTATACCAGTAGGCCCTGCGGTATAAAATTTTTCTACTAAATCCAGCAATTCTTGTTGTTCTTTTTCAAATTCCCGGCTATCGGTTATTTTAAAAGCATGTGATGTAGGCAAATTTTTTTGCCATGGCACTTCGTTGTATAATTTTTTTTTAAATGCCCATCCTATGAGTATGCCCATTAACATCCGGGGTATTTTTTTATTACTTAACGGCACATTGAAAATTCTCTGGCAATGTGTAAGCATTTGTGCCACATTCATTTTACCCCAAAGTGCGGCTGATTCTGAGGTAAGCTTGTTAATTCTTTCATTAATTGAATTAAATGTTGAAACGTCAAACAGGCTTTGCATATAGTTGTTATTAAGATTTTAATGTTGAGAGATATGCTTCGGCTTTTTTTAAATCTCCAGGCATATCAATTTTTACAGCCGACTCATTGGTCTCGATCATTTTAATGGAAATACCGTTTTCAAGATAGCGAAGTTGTTCCAGCATTTCTGTTTCTTCTAATGGAGAAACAGGCCATTTTGTAAAATGAAGCAGCGCTTTTTTCCTGTATGCATACACACCTATATGCTCAAAATACACTGCATTCTCTGCCCGGTTATAGGGTATTGGACTCCTGCTAAAATACAATGCATTGTCATTTGTGCCTGCAACTACTTTTACAATATTGGGATTTTGTATCATCGCATCCTCAGTTATTTTTTTCATTAATGAAGCAACCTGAACAAATTTTCCTTCTTCTCCATCAAATACTTTTAGTAATGCAGATAATTGCGTGGCGGATACAAATGGTTCATCTCCCTGTACATTAACAATTACATCAACATCAATATTTTCTATGGCTTCTGCTATACGATCGCTACCGTTTTTATGAGTACGAATGCTCATAACCGCCTTTCCACCATGTGATATAATTTCCTTGAAAATAATATCATGATCAGTTACTACTACTACATCATCAAACAAGCCGGTGGCAACAGCGTTATCATAAGTATGCCTGATCACCGTTTTATCTCCAAGTGGCTGCATAAGTTTAAAAGGAAATCTTGTGGCGGCATATCGTGCCGGGATGAAGGCCATTTTTATCATGGCGTAAAAATAAAAGATTTTAGTTCCAGGCAGAATATAAATCCTTGTATTATGTTACATAAAACACCCAACATGGTTGGTGAAGACACCAACCACGGCTCCTGATTTTAATTTCAGGCAGAATATAATTCCTTGTATTATGTTAGATAAAATACCCAATGAGGTTAGTGAAGACACCAACCACAGCTCCTGATTTTAGTTCCAGGCAGCACTATTTTCAGGAAGGCTTTTGCTTTCGTAACCGCAGTTGGCGCATTGATAAACATTTTCAGCAGAAACAGCATAACTGGAAAAAAGCCAGGTGAGAATAGCCGTGAGTGTGTTTGTGGCGCCTGCTTTGGGAACAAGATTTATTTCGTTCTTACCGCATTGTGGGCATACCGCAGAGCGGATAAATTCTTCATCAAATTCTGCCAGTAATTGTTTTGCTAATTCTACATCCCGTTCATCTACATCCAGCTTGATGCCTCCGATTGCGTTGCTGAGGATAGGATCTATTGTTACAGTGTATTCATCTTTCAAATAACAATGGATACCTGCATCCTGCAGCCTTGTGAGCGTGATATTGGCAGAAAAATAATTATCAAAAGTTTTCAGTACCAAGGGTATATTGTTAGTGGGAAAATGATTTTTAGTTGTTCAGCATCAAAGGCATTACCAGCATCAGCAGTTCTTCATTTTCTTCCTGCTCTGAGGGTTTAATAATACCAGCTTTGGTGGAAGTACTTAGTTCCATTACTATTTCGTTGGTATCCGTACCACTAAGCATTTCAATTAAAAATTTAGCATTAAAAGCTATTTGCAGGTCTTCACCATCATACTGACAGGCCATACGCTCATTGCCTTCAAAACTAAAATCAACATCCTGCGAAGCAAGCTGTAACTCACTCCCGCTGATACTAAGGGCAACCTGGTTGGTGCTTTTATTGCTGAAAACACTCACTCTGCGAAGCGCTCCCTGGAAATCGCTTCGGTTTACAATCATTTTATATGGATTGTCAACAGGGATTACTACTTTATAATCGGGAAAGCGGGCATCAATCAGCCGGCAAACCAATTCGGTACTACCATGCTTTACAAAAAGATGGTTGCTATTGTAAGAAATATTCAATTCATCTTCATTATCCGGCAAGGCAGATTTTAAGAGGTTCAGTGGCTTTTTTGGAACAATGAAAGAATGCTTTTCAGGAGCACTCACGTCCGTACGAGTGTATTTAACCAGGCGGTGTGCATCGGTAGCTACGAAACTTATACCTTTAATATCCATTTCAAAATAAACTCCTGTCATGGCTGGCCTTAAGTCATCATTGCTTACAGCAAACAATGTTTTATTGATGGCCGTAACAAGTGCAAAGGAAGTCATGATGAAACTGTTGGCATCATCAGCGGCAGGTTCTTTAGGAAAATTATCAGGGTTTTCGCCCATCACTTTATATTTTCCGTTATCCGAGGTTATCTCTACAGCGAAATTCTTATCAATATTAAAAGTAAGCGGCTGCTCTGCGATATTCTTTAATGAATCAAGCAATATTTTTCCAGGAATACAAACCCGGCCACTGTCTTTTGCCTCCACATCAAGGTGAACTTTCATTACCGTTTCCAGGTCGGTCGCTACTACAGTGAGTTTATTTTTATCTATTTCAAAAAGGAAATCTTCCAGTATAGGTAAAACAGTATTGGCATTTATAACACCACTTATTTGCTGCAATTGTTTCAGCAAAGCTGAAGAAGAAACGATAAACTTCATATAGGTTGTTTAATAATCCGTCAAAGATAAAAGATTGCCGTTAAGCCTGCCAAAATAGTATTTTAAATTTTTAATAGCTATTTTCTGAAATCCAACAACCTTTTCCTTACGTAAATGTTATTCTTTTAACTCAATCAACATTTTTAATCAACAATTAATTTTTTATGAAAAGAACATTTTTTGCGATTACTGTTGCTGCTGCAATGGTAATAAGCATGGCTGCTTGTAATGGAAATACAGATACCACAACCAGCACATCAGAAACAACTGATACTATGAACAATGCTATGTCAGCAGACAAAATGCAGGGTGATGCAATGGCTTCTTCTGAAGCAGGTGTAATGGTGGGTGGTGCTAATATGGTACCAAGCAAAAATATTGTAGAAAATGCAGCAGGTTCTGCTGATCATACTACTTTGGTTGCTGCAGTGAAGGCTGCGGGTCTTGCTGAAACTTTAAGCGGAACAGGACCTTTTACAGTGTTTGCGCCTACAAATGAAGCTTTTAATAGATTACCAGCAGGTACAGTAGATAAATTACTTAAGCCCGAAATGAAAGGGGACCTTACCAGTATTCTTACTTATCATGTAGTTCCGGGAAGCCTGCGTGCTGCTGATTTAAAAGACGGACAAAAATTGAAAACAGTACAGGGTAAAGAACTTACTGTATCAATCAAAGATGGTAAAGTAATGATTGATGGTGCTAATGTTACTATCGCTGATGTGATTTCAAGCAATGGGGTAACACATGTAATAGATGCTGTGCTTATGCCAAAGAAATAATTTTAGTTTGGTTTTATATGTCAATGGCTGCCTTTTATTAGGCGGTCATTTTTTTGTATTTAATAGTTCAATAAAATTAAAGAACTAATCTATTTTAACCTTAATCCCCCCTTGGGCGGCGGCGGGGCTTAATAATCTACCACCTGCTCTTCCATTTCAGGCATCACCCTCCAATCGTATTGCTGGTTGCGAAGCTGTGGTTCAAAGCCTGCTTCTTTAATGGCTTCCTGGATGCTGATGCTGGTGAAACGGTGCGGCGCTCCGGCTGCACTTACCACATTTTCCTCAATCATAATACTACCAAAATCATTGGCACCCGCCTGCAGGCATAGTTGTGCCACCTGCTTTCCTACAGTAAGCCAGCTTGCCTGAATGTTTTTAATGTTAGGTAACATGATACGGCTCATAGCTATCATTCGGATATATTCCTCTGGTGTGGTAAGATTATGTACACCACGAATTTTTGCCAGGAGTGTATCGGCATCCTGGAATGTCCATGGGATAAAGGCCAGGAAACCCTTGGCGTTTGCGGGCTTGCGGCTTTGTACTTCCCGCAGTTTTACCAGGTGTTCAAATCGTTCCAACAGTGTTTCCACATGGCCAAACATCATTGTGGCCGATGTAGTTATGTTCAGCTTATGTGCTTCATGCATTATGTCCAGCCATTCCTGCGCACCACATTTTCCCTTACTGATTAACCGCCTTACCCTGTCATTTAATATTTCAGCACCGGCACCCGGTAAACTATCCATGCCCGCAACCTGCAATGCTTTTAAAACTTCAGCATGGGTACTTTTTTCCAGCTTGGTAATATGTGCTACTTCAGGCGGGCCTAGTGTATGCAGTTTAATGTTGGGGTAAAGCGATTTTAATTCGCTGAAAAGATTTACATAGAAACTTAGCCCAAGATCGGGATGATGGCCGCCCTGTAGCAAAAGCTGGTCGCCACCAAACTTTATGGTTTCTTCAATTTTTCTTTTGTAGGTGTCTATATCAGTAATGTAAGCTTCCTTGTGACCGGGAATGCGGTAAAAATTACAGAACTTACAATTGGCAATACAAACATTTGTTGTATTTACATTCCTGTCTATCTGCCAGGTTACTTTCCCATGAGGCACCTGTTTTTTTCTAAGTTCATCTCCAGTAAGCATAAGGTCAGCTAATGCAGCGTTTTCAAATAAAAAAACCCCTTCCTCAGCAGAAAGCATTTCAAACGCCAGGGCCCTTGTAAGCAATTCAGGTGTGTTCATTATTAATACCGCTTAAAATATATTTACGGTACGCAAAATTACAGGCATTCAATTGTATAATTTGTGAAAATAAAACATTCTTGATTTTAAAACATTCACCATAAGTTATCAAATGAGATGTTTGAGAATATTAATTGCCGTTTTGTTACTTCCTTTTGCTGCCCGCTGCCAGGAAATTCTTAATGCAGAGTCGGCCCAATTTATAACCCGCTTTCCTTTTAAAACGTATAGTGGTGGCGTAATGATACTGCAGGCCAAATTTGACAATCTACCTGACAGCCTGAATTTTATTTTAGATACAGGCAGTGGTGGTATTTCGCTGGATTCTACCACTTGTGAAGAATTCCACATAAAAACTACTGCAACCGACACAACCATTACAGGGATTGGCGGTAGAAGAAAAGTGCATTTTGTTTTTGATAAGCAACTCACGCTCCCCGGCCTTACTCTTCAGCATCTTAATTTTCATGTGAATAATTACGATGTTTTAACCAGTGTTTATGGCGAAAAAATTGATGGTATTCTGGGCTATAGTTTTTTTAACCGCTACGTAGTTCAAATTGATTTTGACAGTATGTATGTGAGTGTGTTTACGCCAGGTAAGTTTAAATATCCGCCTGATGGATTTACATTAAGGCCATTGTTTACGTCCATTCCCATTCAATATATTCAGATAAAAGATAATAGAAGACTGAATCATAACTTTTATTTTGATACTGGTGCGGGCCTTTGCTTTTTATTGAGTGAACAGTACGCCAAAGACAGTGCCGTGCTGTTGAAAAAACGTAAGCCCCTTCTCACACAAGCAGAAGGTATGGCCGGAAGGTTGCAGATGCGGCTCACTGTACTTAAGGAAGTTAAGATTGGTCCTTACCGTTTCAGGAAAGTACCCACATACCTTTATAAAGACGATTATAATGTTACCTCCTATCCTTTTAGCGGTGGACTAATTGGCAATGAATTGCTGAGGCGATTTAATATGACCATAAATTACGGTCAGCGGGAAATACATCTTTTACCAAACAGCCATTTTACAGAACCCTTTGACTATGCTTATACCGGCCTTGGCATTTATAATATTGATGGTAAGGTAGTTGTTATAGATGTGATACCCGGTTCTCCTGCATTTATCGCGGGCTTTAAACCCGATGATGAAGTTGTGGTAGTAAGTAATAATACTTCCAACAATATACAACAGTATAAATCCATACTTCAAAATTCCAAAGACAAAATAAGAGTTATCGTTAAGAGAAATGGCCAACTATTGATTCTAAATATTAAACCGATTAGTATTCTTGAATAAAGATTAAACCTTTCGGCCTTAAGCACCTATAATCAAATCATCATTTGTTTCCCAATAAAATTTATGCAATTGGATTAATTGTTTATAAAAATGCATTGTGTATAATATGGTAGTTGCATTTGCATGCAAAATCCTTCCTTTAATTGCCTTCATAATTTCGGTTCACTTGCAGTTGATCCATCTGCTTGTAATCCTTTCTAAATCATAATAAAAAAGAAGTACTCAAAAGCCGTTGCAACCGCAGCGGCTTTTTTAGTTTCTCGTAAAGAGACAACTAAGGCAAAGGAATAAAACCTATTTCGGTGTTTCAAGGTTTCCTTTGTTTCCTTATGTGAAACAAATACCTGATTGTCCTTTGCAAGGGAGCCGTTATTTTTGCAGCATGATTGAGTTTGAAAAATTTACCCTTAAAAACGGCCTTAGGGTATTGGTTCACATAGATAATAGCAGCCCAATGGCTGTGGTGAATTTGCTCTATGATGTGGGTGCAAAAGATGAAGACCCACAGAAAACCGGATTTGCCCATTTGTTTGAACACCTGATGTTTGGCGGAAGCAAAAATATACCTGTGTATGATGAGCCGCTGCAACTTGCCGGCGGAGAAAACAATGCCTATACCAGTAATGACCTTACTAATTATTACTGCCAGTTGCCTGCAGAAAACCTGGAAACTGCGTTTTGGCTAGAGAGTGACAGAATGCTAAGCCTTGCCTTTAGTAAAAAAAGCCTGGAAGTACAGCGCAAAGTTGTAAGCGAAGAATTTAAAGAGCACTATATAAACAAACCTTATGGCGATGTTTGGCATCAATTGAGGGAGATGGCTTATACCACACACCCTTACCGATGGATGACCATTGGTAAAGAACTTAAACATATTGAAGATGTGGTTCTGGATGATGTAAAAGCATTTTTTCAAAAACATTATACCCCTTCCAATGCTATCCTGGTAGTGGCGGGCAATGTGGAATTAGATACGGTAAAAGAACTTACAGAAAAATGGTTTGAACCCTTGCCAGCAGGTAATCACTACCTGCGTAACCTTCCCCTGGAACCCGCCCAGACTGCTCCCAGGTTTAAGGAAGTAAAAGCTGATGTACCGCTGGATGCCTTATACAAATGCTGGCATATGTATGCAAGGAATGATGAGCGTTACTATACCGCAGACTTAATAAGTGATGTAATGAGTGGGGGAGGTTCTTCCAGGCTTTTTCAAAAACTGGTAAAAGAAAAGCAGTTATTCAGTAGTATTGAATGTTATCAAATGGGCAGCCTCGATGCAGGCCTGATGGTAATAGAAGGAAAGCTGGTTAAAGGCATAAATATAAAAGATGCGGAGGCTGCGGTAAATGAAGAATTGCAGTTACTCATGAAACATGGTATAACCGAACTGGAACTGGAAAAAGTAAAAAATAAAACGGAAAGTACGCTTGCTTTTGAAGACATGAGCCTTACCAGCCGGGCCGCCAGCCTTGCTATGTATGAATTGCTGGGCGATGCTAATTATATAAATACTGAATTGGAGAAATACAGGAACGTGACCATTGAATCCGTACTGGAACAAAGCAGGATAATATTTAATGAGAATAACTGCAGCACACTTTATTACCTGGCTAATACAGCGTAAAAACAGCATATCATTCATTGCCAGGGAAAGGAATTGATAACCGCTTAACCCAAATGCATTAAAAATATTCTAACATTGAACAAGACAAGCATACCTCGATTAAATCGTAAAATACCCCCGCCACTGAAAGATGCGGTTAATTACAAGCTTCACCTGAAGCCTTATGAATTGTTTACCCTGGATAATGGCGTACCTGTATATAGCATACATGCAGGCGCACAGGAAGTGGTGCAGATAGAATTTATATTTTATGCCGGTAATTTTTTTGAAACAAAAAAAGGAGTTGCTGCGGCTACAAATTTTTTATTGAGAAATGGTACCACCTCCCACTCAGCATTGGAGATTAATGAAGCTTTTGAATATTATGGGGCCTGGTGTAACCGGGCATGCCATAATGAAACTGCCTCTGTTAGCTTGCACAGTTTAAGCAAATATACCGAACGTCTATTGCCGGTTATAAAAGACATGTTAATTGATTCTGTATTCCTGCAAACTGAAATGGATATTTTTAAACAAAATTCGCAGCAGCGCCTTTTAGTAAGTTTGCAAAAAGCCGAATTTGTTGCCGGCAGGTTGATTGATAGCTATATATATGGCGAAGAGCATCCTTATGGAACTTACAATATGCCTGAAGATATTGAAGCTATTCAACAAGAAGATTTAATTTCCTTTTACAGGAAATATTACCTGGAAGGACAACTGGCTATTTTTATTTCAGGGCACCTGCCCGAAAACTGGCAGCAGATGCTGAATGAAAATTTTGGTAAGTTGAATGTCTCAAAACCTGTGTTTAAACAGACTGATAAAAAGATAAGCCCCGTTGCCGATAAAAAATTCAGGATTGAAAATGATGCAAATTCAGTACAGGGTGCTATAAGAATTGCCGCCCCTTTTCCAAATCGCCATCATCCCGATTTTAAAAAAGTAATGGTGCTCAATAATTTGTTTGGTGGTTTTTTTGGCTCCAGGCTTATGAGTAATATTAGGGAAGACAAAGGTTATACTTATGGAATATACAGTTATATTGAAAACCATACGCAACAAACCGCATGGATGATAAGCACCGAAGCAGGAAAAGATGTATGCGAAGCCACCATTGCAGAAGTGTATAAGGAAATGGAAAAACTGCGGATTGAGCCTATAGAAAGTTCTGAACTGGCATTGGTGCGTAATTATATGATAGGCATAATCCTGGGCGACCTTGATGGTCCGTTTCACATTATGGCCAAATGGAAAAATATAATCCTGAATGACCTTGAGGAAGATTATTTTTATGATTCCATCAC
>JBDSYV010000321.1:0-19920 GCA_040110925.1 Ferruginibacter sp.
TTATATGGTGTAGCCATTGCTGCAGCAGGTATGATGGCAACTACTGCAATGCAATTAGCGATTGATGCATTTGGTCCTATTGCAGATAATGCAGGTGGAATAGCAGAGATGAGCGAATTACCGCCGGATGTAAGACAAAAGACAGATATACTTGATGCAGTAGGTAATACTACAGCTGCTACAGGTAAAGGTTTTGCCATTGCTTCTGCCGCACTTACAGCCCTTGCATTATTTGCTGCCTATGTAGGTGTAATAAATCATAATGGTTTTGAAATGATTGGTATTGATATTTACAAAGCGCCGGTTCTTGCTGGTTTGTTTGTAGGTGCAATGATTCCATTTATATTTTCTTCACTCGCTATCCGTGCCGTGGGTGAAGCTGCAATGGCTATGGTTGAAGAAGTTCGTCGCCAGTTCAGGTCAATCCCCGGAATAATGGAAGGAACAGGAAAGCCTGAATATGATAAATGCGTTGCCATTTCTACACAGGCTTCCCTTAGGAAGATGGTTATGCCTGGGGCTATTGCTATTTTATCTCCATTAATAATCGGGTTTATATTTGGCCCTGAAGTATTGGGTGGATTCCTTGCTGGTGCTACTGTAAGTGGAGTGCTGATGGGAATGTTCCAAAACAATGCCGGTGGTGCCTGGGATAATGCAAAAAAATCATTTGAAAACGGGGTGAGTATCAATGGGGAAATGTTTTACAAAAAATCCGAGCCACATAAAGCATCTGTAACTGGTGATACCGTCGGAGATCCTTTTAAAGATACTTCTGGCCCAAGTATGAATATCCTTATCAAATTAATGAGCATTATTAGTTTGGTTATAGCTCCTACCCTTGCCAATATTCATGGCCGCAACCAGGTGAAAGCCGCTATACCTTCGTATTTGCCCACCGGATCTATAAAGCAGCAAAAAGAAATCCGCATGGTAAAAAATGATTCGGAGGCTAATACTGTAAATGACGAACAAACCAGGCAGGCTACTGAAAACCTGGTAAATCAATTGGCTGCTGATAAACTGATAAACAAAGAGGCATTTACACTTTCATTAAAGCATGATAAACTTGTGATAAACGGGCAAACTCAAACTACCGATATTCTTGAAAAATATAAAAGCTTTATTGCCGGATTAAATGGGTTGGACATAAATATTAAGACTTCATCTACAAATTAAGTTTGAAAAAGTTATAATAGAGAAACCTGCCAAGTGCAGGTTTTTTTTGTATGGAGAATTTTATTGATGAACGGATTTGGTAAATACGAATTAAATTGTACATTGCATTACGAAACAAATCGTATTATGCTAAAAAATAAAATCATCAAGCCTACTGAAAGTGAACTCGAAATTTTATCTGTATTATGGGATAAAGGAGAGGCTACGGTAAGAACAGTGCATGAGGAACTTACCAAAACCAAGGATGCTGGCTATACCACTACCCTAAAGCTGATGCAGATTATGTTTGAGAAAAACCTGGTGACCCGTGATTCAAGCTGTAAAACCCATATTTACACCCCTGCCGTTACCAAAGAAAAAACACAGCATCAATTTTTAAATAAAATGGTCAATAGCCTTTTCGCAGGCTCTACATCACAACTTGTCATGCATGCATTAGGAGGCAACAATGCCAGCGATGCCGAACTGGATAAAATTGAACAACTTATAAAAGCATTGAAAGCCAAAAAATAATTTAACTGCATGGAACATTTATTATATAGTGTTACCATTTCATTGTGCCATAGTTTATGGCAGGCAGCCCTGCTAATACTACTTTATATTTCTATTACTGGCTTGTTTAAACAAATCGCTCCGGTAGCTAAGAGGAACTTTCTGATTCTACTTCTGGCAATTCAGTTTACCATCAGCGTAGTTACCTTTTGTTTTTTATTTTTCGAAATACCAAACACTCTCTTTCCTGTAATTAATGATTTTAGTACACGGCTTTTCACTCAACCGTTTAACAACGATTTTATAATTGCCCTTTTTATTATTTATATCTCTATAGTAAGTTTTAAAAGCTTTTTCCTTCTTGGCAGGTGGATCCAATTCAGGCATAATATTTATCAGAACCTTGTAAAAGCTCCGGTAGGTGTAAAATTATTTACACAAATCAAGGCTGCTCATTTTGGCATTAAGCGTAAAGTATCTATCTGGTACAGCAGCGTGACAAGTTCTCCCCTCACCTTTGGTTTTTTTAAGCCCGTAATATTAATGCCACTTTCCCTGGTGAATGGTTTAACTATGGAGGAAACAGAATCTATTATCATTCATGAACTCACACATATTCAAAAGCAGGATTATCTTTTTAACTGGCTGGTACTGATTTTGGAAATTGTTTTCTTCTTCAATCCATTCATCGTAAGCCTCTGCAAAAAAATAAAACTGGAGCGGGAAAAGCATTGTGATGTTCAGGTATTGCAATTTGATTATGATGCGGGACTTTATGCTTCAGCATTATTAAAAATTGCTAAACTTCACCGCAGTCACCAACCCTTCAATCTTGCTGCTGCTCATCCACAATCAAGTCTTCTAAAACGTATTGAATATTTTTCAGAGGAAAAGAACCTGAATTTTTCAAAATTGAATTATAAAATTTTCCCAACTGTCATAATCCTGTTGGTTATAGCTGTTAATGCAATCCTGCTGCCGCTTAGCCACAAAAAAACAGAAGGTAAATTATTGCAGCCGTCTTTCATTTCATTGCAATCGGAATTGCCTGTACCCTTTGCTGCTGAAGCATATCCACAGGAACAAGGAGAAACAATTTCAAAAAATGTTACATCTTCATACCAGGGAAATTCTCCTGTCTTTGTAAAAAATAATGCGATAGACGAAACAAAGAATGATGATAATGACATTTTTGCAATAACCACAGGGAATGTATCAGCCCCAGAGAAAAATGAAAAGGAAGTTATTATAAAGGAAGAGAATTCAGGCGGGCATAGCATAACTGTAACTTATACCCTGGTAATTGAAAATGGGGAAATGATAATTAAACCGCTATGGTCTTTATCAGAAATAAAGGGGTTAAAAGATAGCTTGAAAATAAAAGCAGATACTGTTTTGAAAGCTTTCAATATTATTCAATAATAATTTCTGGTCGCTATAAGAATTTATACGACCCATTTGCCTATTGCTTATTGCCTATTGTTTTTTTTTCTACCAAACATTCCGTGGACAAGTATCGCCATATTTATTTCCCAGGATAAATCCAATCATAAGTTCATGAGTCTGCCCGGTAAAAGTTCTTAGCCTGCCCGTGGTTGCGGCTTCATAAGCATAACTGATATTGACAGTATTTGAAATATTCAACCCAGCCATTGCAGAAAAACCGGCAACAATATCCGAATGCCTGTAGCTGGCTCCCACCCAGAATTTGTCAAGATATTGCAGCTTTGCATTACCATGAATCCCCATCAGTTGTGGTTGCCAATATTGCACCATCACAGAGGGAATAAAATTCACCTGGTCAGTAAGTAAAAAACGGTACCCTGCTGTGAAGAAATAATTAGGAGTATAATAAGTGCCATACTTATCATTCTTTACATATTTTGCTTTTGCAGGTACTATATTTAAAACAGATAACCCGGCAAAATATTTTGCAGAATATAACCATAGCCCCACACCTAATTCCGGCTGCAGTTTCTTTAATTCTCCGCTACTGTATCCAATTGCAGGATCATTAGGATCAAGACTGGCCCATTCTATTTTAGAACGGTCAAGGTTTACACTGGTTATGCCAGCATTGATACCTGCACTCAGCGTTGTTCGTATTCCCAGAGGTTTATGATATGCATATGAAGCTGAAATTGACCAACGGTTTATATATCCTGCTTTATCGTTAATGGCAACCAATCCTACACCATGATGAGGTAGTGGAGCGGTATATTCTTCCCAATATTGTTTTCCTCTTGGGTTTTCTCCAGGTACTGCAAATGAAGTGGCACTGGTTCTTAAATCTGATTTTCCAATAGGCCCATGCATACTTAAATAAGTAGTTACTGGTGCGCCCTTAATTCCTGTCCATTGATTACGGTTGCTGAGTTTTATATCAATATAATTCTCAATACCTGTAAGGCCGGGATTTAAAATATAATTGTTCAATATGTATTGCGTAAATGCAGGTTTGGCCTGCGAAAATGCATTGCAATACAAAAAAATAAAAAACAATATTAACGGTAATTTTTTCATGGTATCACACATGGCACGGCCTTTTAAAAATACAACTGTTTTAATATTTTTTATTTGATAATAGTAACATAACCGGTCAAAGGCTTACGGCCATTTCCTGGTTCAATAATATAATAATAGGTATCTACAGGTAAAGATTTACCATTCATATTTCCATCCCAGGGTTTACGGTAGCCTCTTGATTCAAAAACCAATTGCCCTGTCCTTGTAAATACCTGCACCCTGTTATCAGGGTAGGTTTCCAGGTATTTGATAACCCAGAAATCATTGATTTTATCATTGTTTGGCGTAAATGTATTGGGTATCTCTGGTCCCTTCAGCACTTTGATAAATACCTGGTCACTGCTGGAACATCCACCCCTTGAGGTCACCGTTAATGTGTAAGTAATGTCCTGTGTTGGTGTTGTAACAGGTAGGTTGCTTCGGTTATTATTCAGGTATTGATTAGGCAACCATAGATACAAAATATCATCTCCTGTAACAATGGGTGTGATAACCGTACTACCACCTTCTAACACAAATAAATCTGGTCCGGCATTCACGGAAGGATACGGATAAACATTAAATACTTTTGTTACAGTATCACTGGTGCAACCCTGGCTATTACTTACATAGAGTTTTACATCATATCGTCCTATTCCGCCGTAAATATGGGTAGGACTTGGGAGGGAAGAAATTCCGCCATCACCAAACCTCCAGTTCCAACTGTTCAGGGAACCATCTAATCCGTTACTGCGGTCTATAAATGATACATCATCTGCAATACAAACGCTTGGCTTACTAAAATCAAAATCGGCTATTGGTCTTGGATGTATTGTATTTACAACAATGGTAGTATCATGAATACAGCCGGCACCGCTTCGTACTTGCAGTTTTACATTATAAGGGCCAATGGCTGTATAAATATGCGATGGATTTTTTGCAGTGGATGTATTCGAACTATTTAAAGGATCCCCAAAGTCCCACAAATATGTGAAACTGCTCTGCGTACCATCAGCAATTGTAGAAGCATCACTGAAGTTAACGGTAGCATTTGGCAAACATGCTGTTACAGGGAAACTAAAATCAGGTTTTGGTTGAGGTGAAACAATCACCGTCATTGGTTTTGGAATACTTCTGCAGCCATCAGATGTAGTAACAACAAGGGTTACCGTATATGTTCCAGCTCCCCTAAATGTGTGCGTAAAAGGATTACCATTGTTTAATACTACAACTGGAGAACCATCGCCAAAGTTCCATGTCCATGTTATTAAGGACCCTACTATTGAGCTTGAATTATCAGAAAAAGTCAGCGTTTCTTTTTCACAGGCAGGAGAACCTTTTGTAAAATCAGCCACTGGCGCTGTTAATACAGTTATCGTTTGTGAAGCTGTATCAATACAACCCATGGAAGAAGTGTATTTATAATATATCCTGTATGTTCCCGGCCCAACAAGTAAAGGATCAAACATACCTGTCGTTGTTATACCTGGCCCTGTAAATGCAAAACTGCCTGAAACTCCCCCGGTTTCTGTCGCTTGCGTAACCTGGAAAGGGGCAACATTCAAACAGGTATTAGGAATTGGATTAAATAGCACACTAGGAGCCGCATTTACAACAACAACCCTTGTTTTATCATCTACACATGTAGCTCCGGAATACACTCGATAACGGATCGAATAATTTCTCGTGGTAGTAGTAGTTGGATATTTATGGACAAATACTGCCCCAGATGCAGGGTTTAAAAAAGTCTCAAAAGTAGCAGGGGCACCTGCATTATCCCAATAAATTTCTATTCTAATAATACTTCCCACATTTACTGTAGAAGTATTGGTAATGCGAACAGAATCATTTGCACATAAACCCCCGGCATTATTTACGGTGAAATTAGCTATGGGTATATCGCCATTAACTACAAATGATTGTATAGTGGTATCCTTACAACCTGAATTAGATGTGGCAATGAGTTGTACATTTTTGGTGCCCACAGTACTGTAACTATGCGTAGGATTCTGCAGTGTAGAAGTATTTAAAGCACCAGAGCCGGGGTCATCAAAATTCCACTGCCAGGCTACAATTGCACCTCCGGCAACAGCGCTGGTATCTGTAAAACTGGCGTAAGTGTCAGATAAGCAAACCTGAGGATCAATGAACCCTGCTTTAGGGCGGGAATTGATTACAATTGTTCTTGGTGGGTTAGTACTGGTACAACCTTTATCTGTTTTCACAATAAGGGAAACCTGGTAACTACCCGCTGCAGCAAAATTATGTATCGGCGAAGCAATATTTGAAGTATTGGCAGCGCCACTTGATGGGTCACCAAAATTCCATGTCCATTCATTTATGATTCCTGCATTTGGAGTAGATAAATTTGTAAAGCTTACATCGCCTGTACTGCATGCAGGTGTGGATGCAGAGAAGTTTGCTGTAGGTAATGGGTTAATGATAAATGTTGCAGAACCAGTTTGTGCCTGTGTACATAAGGTACTGCTGGCATCTCTTACACTTAGCAGGTTATATACAAAAGTGCCCGCCACATTGGTAGGTACTATTACTGTAACTGAATTACCAACTGTGGTAGTAACCGTTTGGTTAGATCCTCCATTAATATTGTATGTGAACGTATATGGCGCTAAACTTCCTGCTCCTGTAAAGGTTACTAATGGCGAAGGGCTGCTGTTTAAGCAAACTTCAGTAGTACCACTTATGCTTGCAGTTGGCAAAGGATTTACGGTTACAATGGCCGAACCCGTTTGTACCTGGTTACAGGTAAGGCCACTACCCTCCTGCACTGAAACTAAATTATAAGTAAAAGTTCCTACAGTATTGGTAGGCACAGTTACCGTTACACTATTACCTACTGTAGTAGACACAGTAAGTGGAGCACCTCCATTAATATTATACGTAAATGTATATGGTGCTGTCCCAGTTGCACCTGTAAAAGTTATTGAAGGTGAAGGAGCATTCAGGCAAACAGCAATTGTTCCATTGATAGTGGCTGTAGGCAATGCCCGAATGGTAATTAATGTACTACCAGTTTGTGCCTGGCTACATGTAGTAGTGCTAGCATCCCGCACACTTACTAAATTATAAGTAAATGTTCCCACAACATTTGTAGGAGCTGCTACCGTTACACTGTTCCCCACAGTTGTAGTTATTGTAAGATTTGGGCCGCCATTTATATTATATGTAAATGTATAGGGTGCAGTAGCTGCTGAACCAGTAAAAGTTACGTCAGGTGATGGCGCATTCTGGCAAACAGATATTGCCCCGGAAATAGTAGCGGTTGGTAATGGATTTACAGTAACCACAACTGAGCCTGTCTGTGGCTGAGTGCATGCCTGGGCACTTCCTTCTTTTACCGTTAATAAATTATAGGTAAATACTCCTACTGTGCTTGTAGGTACAGCAACGGTTACGCTATTACCAGTACTTGTAGTAACCGTTTGTGTTGGTCCACCATTTATATTATAAGTAAAAGTATAAGGAGCAATACCCAATGCACCGGTAAATGTCACATTTGGGGAAGCTGCATTCCTGCAAACAGCAATGTTGCCCGTGATTGTTGCCGTAGGAAAAGGGCTTACGGTTATTACTGTTGTAGCAGATTGTGATTGACCACAAAGCGGGCCATTTATATCTTGTACAAAGGTTAGCGTATAAGTAAATGTACCAGCAACATTCGTTGGTGCAGCAAGGGTTACAGCATTACCGGAAGTAGTTGTAATTGTTTGCGCAGGTCCTCCATTTATATTGTAAGTAAATGTATATGGGGCACTGCCAGATGCACCTGTAAAAGTAACCAATGGAGATGGGGCATTTAAACAAACGGTTGTGTTTCCATTGATAACCCCGGTGGGTAATGGGTTTACAATAATTACAACAGTACCTGATTGAGGTTGCTGGCAGAGTGCCGAGCCCGTATTCTGTACACTGACCAGGTTGTAGTTAAATGTTCCTGCAATATTTGTAGGAGCCGTCACGGTAACGGAATTGCCAACTGTGGTGGTTACAAACTGGTTTGGCCCACCATTAATATTATAAGTAAATGTGTAAGGTGCAGTTCCGCCAGCGCCTGTAAAAGTTACCGATGGTGGAGCGCTGTTTAAACAAACGGCAGTGGTTCCTGAAATAGTTGCAGTAGGTAATGGTGCAATGATAATAGGTAGAGTTACAGTATCTAAAACACAGCCCGGTGTGGTTATTCCGGAAAACCGCACATTATGCGGACCAGGGCTACTAAATATATGAACAGGATTTCTTAAAGCAGAAGTATTGGCTGCCCCACTGCCGGCGTCATCAAAGTTCCAGTACCAATTGTAAGTAGGTTTAGGAGACTGTGGTGTTGTTTCAGTAAACTGAACAGATTCTGCCATACACCTTGGTGATGAGAAGGTAAAGTTTGCCGTTGGCGGCGCTGATACGGTTAAGTCAAAATCGATATCCTGTATTGATCCACAATCAGCATTTGGGACATAGGTTGTGATGGTTATAGGATAAACACCTCCGGTGGTAAAACTATACAAGGTGGGTAACGAATACCAATGTATAACTTTGCCATTTACCACAGTTGATGAATCTTCTGCAATATTACCAGTATTGTCTACCATAACATTATTATTGTTGGGAAACATTCCGGCAATTCCATGGAAGTTCCAAAACATAGAATCTGGAACGTATGGAAGGGACACCTTAAATTTAAATGGAGAGTTTGTGCACACAGAAGGAGAAGGTTCTATTCCATATTGCGTAACAACACCAATCTGCTGATATAGATCCTTAATATTTGTACCTGCATTATATCCATAAGATTCAGCGTTGCCAAAACCATAGGCAATTGCATTGAAACCGGAATCGGATTGTATAACATGAAAGCCCTGGGATACCGCCATTTTAAGGTAAACATAGTTTGGATCCTGGGGGTGAACAATAAATCCGGCCACGGTTGCCCCATCAAGGGTGAAGGAACTTACTGCTGTTCCTGAATTAGGTAAAATCACATTAAAATTATGTGACGAAATGGCCCAGTTAGGTGTAGCATTCCATAGCACTTTATTAATGTTTTGCTCTACAGCACTTAGATAAATAACCTCCGGATCTCCAGGTGAACCATTTCCACATGCATTTTGAGATGTAAAATATTGGGCCACCATAATTGGCTTATCACCTTCTACCATTATAGGAAGATTGGTTTGTGGTATTTCATAATAAAAATTCCCTTGTAAAGGTAAAGCCGTAACTACCCCATTAACCTTCACTACGGTAGTAGGATCTGTGACACAAACCCTGTAAATATTAAAAGCCTGGTTACCATTCGCTGGCACAGTTAAATATTTTTTTCCCCACGCAGTTTTTGGCATAGCCTGCACCATATAGTTATCAGAGGAAGAAGCAAAATTTGTACAGGTTATACTAATTCTTCCACTTCCAGAAAAAACAGCTATTTTTTTACATCCACTGCCTGTATTGACGCTTTTCACAAATGAGCCAGTTAGATCATAACTTGTACACGGAGGTTGATTGGTTCCCCCGCATCCACTATTAACAATCAAAGAACCCATTACATTATAAACCTGGCCCTGTGTAAGGGAAACAGTATGGGTAGTACCAGCTAGCCAACCACCAGTGGTGTTTCCAGTTGGAGTAATTTCAAGTGTTGTAGTTCCAGTATCAGCTGCTACCACATAAAACCAGCAATTTGAATTGACTGTATTAGACCAATTTTTATAGTTAACAGAATAATATTCCCTACCAAGCGTGCTGGTGGGGAATAAGATAGTTGCTCCTGATACGCTTTGATTATAAACATGAGCATATGCCACCATCGGTTTATCGCTAGTGACATGAATACCTTTATTAGATAATCCATCTATTAATAACCTGGCATCTGAAACACCCGTTTTAGGAATGGGTGCCGAGGTAACGATACTATTCCCTGGCCCGGATGTAAGGCTCTGAACATAACCAGTTCCAGGTACGGAAATAGTAATATTGGTAACTTGTTCGGTAGCAAAATAAAGAACCATATCCTGGGAACCACCCCCGCCCCCATTGGTCATTTGCTGGTGGTAACCATATCCCACCCAAAAGTCCTTTCCTTTATTAGAGAAATCCTGTGCATTTATATTAAGGGAAAATAAAAAGGCAAAAAAGGGGAGTAAAAGTTTCTTCATCGTGTCGTTTATATGAATTTTATAGGCACTTAGCTAATCTAGGCTAAAGAGTAATCTGGGTCAGGGAAAGCAGCTTCGAATTTAATTATTATTTTTCACATGTTGCTAACAAATTACACGGAATCTAGAAAGACGAAATAAAAAAATAAAGGCCGTATAGAAATACGGCCCTTGTTAAGAACCTTTTGGTTCTGTAACCCCCAAAGAAAACTTCTTCTTTCTAAACCTGAGGAGTAATTGCAGGCAAGAAAATATTTTTATAACCTTATTGCATGGCTAGCGATTGCTGTTCCGGCGTCTTTTACACTAAGCACACGATAATATATAAACCCCTTTATTAACTTACCGGAATTCTGCCTGAATATGCAATTCCCATTTTCACTGCCCCATACATAGCCAACAGTTTTAAAGGTCTTTCCGTCCGAACTTCCTTCCACTTGCCAATAAGCGCCAGTGCCGTCCTGTATGCCACCCTGCCAGCTAAGCTCAAAATTGTTATTTACCATTTCCGCTTTCAAACCTTCTACCGGGTTAGCAGGCAATATTGTATCCTGGGCAATGGCCAATAAGCCAAAAACCATAATTACTACTATTGTACAAAATAACTTTTTCATTATATTCATTGCTTTTGTTTATAAACTGATTAACAGTTCTCAGTGGATATTGAGATGGCAATGAATACTGGAATTAATGATTGGTTAAGCTTGATAATTGGAAAACTTGTTCCCTTTCGGGACAGAATTAATTAACCTGGTTAGGGAAGGTATAATTACACCTTACCATTTGCAGATTTAAAATTCCCGGATGTTGTTTTGGAAAATGATACAATAAACTTGTATCGCTAATATGTCTGAACGCAGATAAAAGAGATAAGTACAATTCTTTCATTCGTTGTGGTTTAAAGGTTTCAAAATATGGTTGTCAAATGCCTGGCATCTGTTCAATGGAATTGGAAGGATTTCAGAAATTGATAATAACGGAGGTAATCGTCATTTGTCATTTCTGATGCAAACATAATAACAGATTTCTATAATCCAAAACTTTCTTAACCGTATTTTCCGAAATTTATGAGTACTAATGCCCGGCTATACTAAGCCATTGGATAATTTTTACAAAATCAGTGAATTTAGGATAGTTTATCTAATAAATAGGTGAAATCTTTATAGTTTTCTCAGCAATCATCATTTCAAATTGTATTTTATGACTTTATATGGTTAATCTGCCATTTTAGCATAAAAAATTTATCCTTTTCCCCCTTTGGAATTTAATTGTTTTAATACGTTTTAAAAGGCATTCTATTCCTTCACTATACCCAACCTCATTCCTTCCCCAAAACCAAAATTTAAGGTTTTGCTTTGATTATTATGTTCTTATTTTATCATATAACATCTTTTATATTAAATTATTATTCAAATATTAACTACAATTAGTTATTTTTCAATAATTTAATCAATTTTTAATATTATAAAATAATTTAAAAGACATTTTGTCAAAATCCTATAAATTTAAAAATTATGCCTTAAATTATTCTACCTTTTTTATTGATATTATTATACTTAACTAACTTAATAATCAAATAAATATAATTAATTAAACTAACTATTTTTACAAGCTTCAGTTTTATTGATCTTAAATATTTAAAAACACATTTCCCTAAAATCCTTAGCTATCTTTATATCCATTTCTAAACTACTAAATTTTAAATGATTGCAGGTTATCCCCTATCTTGCAACTAATCACAATAAACAAGTATGCAAAGAAGAAACTGGATTGGAAGTCTAATAATTTTATCATTATTACTGACATCGTGTCGTGAACCTAAAGACCTGGTATTTAAAGATTTTCAAAATCTGAGGTTAGAAAAGTTGGGTTTCGCCGGGGCGATTTTAAAAGTTGACCTGGTTTATTACAACCCAAATAACATTGGCCTGGAACTAAACCGGACGGATTTGGACGTTTATGTGGATAGTACCCTATTAGGACATTCCAGCCAAGAGGTACAGATAGCTATTCCTAAAAGGAATAATTTCACCATTCCACTTACCATTGACCTGGATATGAAAAACCTTTTAAAAAATGGATTAATGGCCATGTTCAATAAGGATATTAATATCCGTTTGTTGGGGAAAGTAAAGGTGGGTAAGGCAGGCGTTTATAAGACGTTTAATGTTGATTATACTACAATACAGAACTTTTCATTTTTTAAATAATCGTTTAACTCCTTCTCATGCATCTTGAAACGCGTTAAAACGGGTTTATCGTACCCTATCCTGTTGTAAAAACCCATTGCTGGTTGCATTGTATTCAGGATATTTTTATTGAGATTAATTTGTTTGCAAAGGGCTATACTCTTTTTAAAAAATTATTTTGCGGATCTCAAGAGCATTAAAAAACCCGGAAATTCCGGGTTTGAGGTAATCCATTTCAGTGTATATACGATTAGTTAGAATTTCCTTTAGCTGTTGTAACAGGCTTTCTACAACATTTCGGAAGCTTATTATACGAAGCTTCTTCTGCGGCAACATCATCCGCATCATAGCCTGCAGTAGCTATTGCCGCTTTAATGTTTTCAATATTCGTTCGGTCTGTAAGCCATGTAACCGTGGTTGTTTTCTTCTTATAATCTACTTTTACACTGCTTACACCATATTGGCGTAGCACATATTTTTCAATAGTGGCTTTACACATTTCGCACTGCACGGATGGTGTGCTTATTACAGCCTTTCCAACAGCTTTTTGTTGGGCTGTAGCACTGAATGCCAGCACTATTAAGCTTAATAAACTAAGTTGCAAATACTTCATTTCTATTTTTTTTGTCTAAGTTAAGATTATTGGCCCCAGGTTGAAGGGTGCTGACGCCAATTTAACAAGCTGTTTAGTTGATTAGCATTAACTATTTCTTTTTCTACAGCGAGGTTTATAAGTGCTTCATATTGGGTTAAAGAATAATTTTTTACTCCCGCATGTTTGAAATTATTGGCAGCCTCATCGAAACCATAATTAAAAATGGAAACCATCCCTTCCACAATTAATCCTTCATTTCTTAAAACTTCTACCACCTGAAGACTACTCTTCCCTGTAGAAATCAGGTCTTCCATCACCACTACCCTTTGCCCACTGCTGAAACTACCTTCAACCTGGTTACCCATCCCGTGCTCTTTGGGTTTTGGACGCACATAAATATAAGGAAGCTTCAACTGGTCAGCTACCATTGCCCCCCAGGCGATTCCAGCGGTTGCTACGCCAGCTATGACTTCAGCATCAGGAAATTTTTCAAAAACAACACTACACAATTCACTTTTTATAAAGTCACGAATAAAGGGAAAAGAAAGCAACCGGCGATTATCACAATATATCGGGCTCTTCCATCCACTGGCCCATGTAAAGGGTTGGTCCGGGCTTAACTTAACTGCTTCTGCTCTCAATAATTTTTCCGATACTGCCGATGCGCTGGATTCCATGGTATGATTTTGATTGCAGCAAAGATAGGAGCAATAAAATGTTTGAACCAATGCTTACTTTTATAGTAAATCTTAAACCATGCAGCTTGTAATTTATTTTAATGAGAAGCCTGTTTACCTGTGCGATGACATAACGGATGAATTACATGAACTCATGCATCATCCTGATGTTGTTTTTATTGATGAATTATCTACTCCTGCTATAAATTCCTTACTGCATGAAATTATAAAAGAAGAATTTCATGCAGGCATTCTCTGGAACAAAGGCCTAGAGAAATTAAAGAAATCTTTCTTTAAACATTTCACCATAATAGTAGCAGCAGGCGGTATTGTTCAAAATGAAAATAAGGAGTTGCTGTTTATTTTTAGAAAGAAAAAGTGGGACCTGCCCAAAGGTAAACTAGAAAAAGCTGAAGAATTGGAAGCTTGTGCTGAACGGGAAATCATGGAAGAAACAGGAGTGAAAAACCTGAAAATAAAAAAACAAATCGGCACGACATATCATACCTACGAGGAATTTGGCAAACACTTTCTCAAAATAAGCCACTGGTTTTTCTTCACAACAAGGGGACCTCAAATCCTGGAACCTCAGACAGAAGAAGATATTACAGAAATAAAATGGATTTCCACAAAAGATATCCGTGTTCCCATGGCAAACACGTACCCTAATATTAAGGATATTCTTAGTACCTTTTTTGATGAGCCATAACAAAGTCTATGGGAAAAGGATTCCTGAAACCATAAACGGATTAATTGATTTCAATAATTATCTAACCCGACAATCATCAAACCACATGCATACAGAAAATTACTAATCATTCATTCCCTTTCCGTTCATTATATGCTGCATATATTTTTCAATTCTTGCCTCCCGGGTTTTGCATTGTTTGGCGGCAGAAAAATAAAGAAGGTATCCATTTTGCCTTCCTGCTGTCAAAGAATAAAAAGCAGTTTTTAATGCCGGGTCTCTATTTAACTTATTTTCAAATTCCTCAGGAATATTGAACTCAGTGCTTTTCTTAAGTGTAACTTTCAAACCGGCTTTTTCTACTTCTATTGCTTCATAGATATAGGCTTTCAACGTAGGTTTCAGCTTAACTATTTCCTTAACATTGCTGAACCGAACCTGGCGTGCAGCCTGCACATTCTTTGTTTGTTGTATCAGCAAATTATATGCATCATTTAACAAAGCCCCTTTGAAAAACAATAGAGCACAGTATTCTTTAAACACATGTATTAAAACAATATTACTTTTCTTCTTTTCTTCCTGGGCAGGAAACGAGTAACAGGGAACACCCCACTTCAATTCTTCGGTAAGTCCACAATCAAGAACAATCATTCTTAATTGCTCAAGTTCCTTCTGCCACCTGGTTTTATTAAAATAAAAATCAACAGCAGGATTCATTTCACGATGCGCCATATTATGTTTTTTTGTTAGACTTTTAATGATCCACGGAAACCCCTGGCGGCATAGTAAGATTCTGCACCATTGTGATACACAAAGACAGTGTTATAGCGTCGATCACAAAAGATGGCACCCCCAAGTTTTCTGATTTCGGCAGGCGTTTTTATCCAGCTCGATGTTTTCGTATCGAAATTTCCAAGTTTCTGAAGCTCCCGGTATTGGGCTTCTGTTAAAAGATCAATGCCCATATCTGTTGCCATCTCAATAGCACTATTTTCCGGCTTATTTTCTTTCCTTGCCTTCAGTGCTTCATGGTCGTAACAAATGCTTCTACGGCCTTTAGGGCTCTCTGTTGAACAATCATAAAAAAAGTATTGACCTGACTTTTTTTCATAGCTAACAACATCCGGTTCACCTCCTGTACTTTCCATTTCATTAAGCGACCAAAATTTTTCTGTATTAGCCTCCAGCTTTGCTTGTACATCCGCCCAAACAACAGTTTTATGACGATTCATATTTTTCTCAAAACGAGCTTTTAATATGTTGAGTAGTGCCATGTGCTGGCCTGCTGACAACTTCTTTTTATTACTATTTATTTTGCTCATAGATTATAGTATTTTTTGTAAAGGATATTTGCGGCGTATGAATACCAAGATACAATATTCGGTAACTTTTATAACAAGCAAAATTAAACCTGGCTCATGCGTTGCTGGCAGATAAATTATGAAGCCGCTGAATTAGGGTGCATTTCAAATTGTCGTTTACTTTTTTGGGACCAGCAGATGTCTTTCATGGCTTCATCCTTGTGTCACTCCCTTGTACTGATATATTTTCATGGCATCATTTCTTATGTTTTGTTAGGAGAAAGCTTTAGTTTCCCTGCGACAATTTGAAATGCGCCCTTGAATTAAAGTCCTTATATTTTAAAAATATAGTGAAGTAACTTTGGCAAAGAATTAAACATAACACGATGAACGTAATAAAGGCAGTTAGTGAACGCAGGCATAGCGGTTTCTATATATTTATTGCTCTAGCTTGTTTACAGCTTATTGCTGTAGCGTTTAATATTGAGGGCTTAAGGTTTATTACAAAACCCTTACTGATGCCGGTTCTGGCAGTTGCCGTTTATTACAACAGCACTTCTCAAAAACGGTCTTATATTATTGCCGCACTATTTTTTTCTTTTATAGGAGATAGCTTTTTGTTATTGGAAAAAAGGGAACCCTTATTTTTCATTTTTGGATTGGCCAGTTTTTTAATAACCCATATTCTTTATACCATTTATTTTCTTAGGTTAAAACAAATACATCCCTCACCGCTAAAAACTAACTGGTATATTTTTTTGCTAATCCTTTTTTATGGTGCCGGGCTGGTTTTTCTACTTTATCCCTTACTTGGCGCTTTAAAAATTCCCGTGTTGCTATATGCAACCATTATCTGTTTAATGTTAATCAGTAGTTTTCATGTTTATAAAA
The DNA here is from genome assembly GCA_040110925.1 of Ferruginibacter sp. Taxonomy (GTDB): domain Bacteria; phylum Bacteroidota; class Bacteroidia; order Chitinophagales; family Chitinophagaceae; genus Ferruginibacter. The sequence goes on from JBDSYV010000321.1 coordinate 16,688, forward strand.
GTGTAGCTCCTGCCACTGGCCTGCAATTTATTACCGGTGCATTGTTGTTTGTAATATCGGATAGCTTTCTGGCGATTAATAAATTTTATCAACCATTTCAATTAGCACCTTTTTTAATTATGCTTACTTATTGTGCCGCACAGTTCCTTATTGCCAGAGGGTTTACGTCACAAGAAGGAAAATTTATTACCAGCTGACAATAGTTATAATCGATTAAAAATTGGAACCCAAATTAATGCCAAACGGAAATTTGTATCAACCGAATTATTGTTCAGCCAGGCCCAAAATAGTTTGATTTTTATTTGATTTTTTACACAGTTCATCCTATGTTTAGTTGATGTTTTTTTTGTAAATATGATTGGTTAACCATTCTGTGATTTCTTCAAACTTTGTTTTACCAGAAGCGATATTAATTACAAAATCATATTTTTCTTCTTGTGTTGCATTAATATCTAGCCCGTTTGTAATAAGAAAGATTCTCATAAGTACATAATCGGTTCTCTTATTTCCATCGATGAATGGGTGATTGACAAGTATGCTTTCAATTAACGCAGCAGACTTATTTACTGGAGTAGGATAAAGTTCATTATTCTCAAATGTTTGAAAAGGTCTGGCTAATGCGGAATCAAGCCCACCTATTTCCCTAAACCATGAGAGCCGCCGAATGCCTCAATAAGTATTTTGTGAATTTCTTCTGCCTCTTTTACAGAAATCATTGGACATTTTTGGATAATAATTCTCTATCTTCTGATAGAATTTTATTTAGCGAAGAAGTGATCGGAATTTTAGTTTCTTGCTTAGTATCCAATTCTTTTAGAAAAGCTAAAAGTTCACCCAGATCTTTATCCGAAAAGTGGTCTAAAACCTTACTTATTTCATATTTAATTTCTTCTTTTGACATTCAATTATATTGATAGCTAAAGTTACAATATTTTTCGAAATGAATGCTGCTTTAAAATATCAGCCAACGGTACGGCTTGGGGATGTGGCGGCATTTGAAAAACGTCAGCCCGTAAACGCTGCTGAATAAAGTTACAAAAGTTCATTGTTAATTCTGTAGCTCATTAGTATTCCGTCGACTGGAACTGAAGCCGATTAGCAAACAAAAAGTTGAGAATATATTTGTCACCCCGCCATATTGCCAAACCGCTTGTTGCCTGCTGGCTTTCGTCATTAATAAACGAAAAATACTTTCGTTTGCATCTGGCTTAACTATTTTAATTCCCTGAAAAATTTTAAGATCACTTTATTAAACTCATTAGGCTTATCCATGTTCATTATATGACCTGCACCTTTTATTGAGATCACGTTAGCACCTGCAATTTCTTTCACTATAATAGCAGCGACTTCTTTACATAATTCAAGATCATATTCAGCAGTTATAATCAGTGTTGGTATTTTTATTTCATTTAATTTTTTTATTGCCATAGGAAATGCCAGTCCTCTCTTACTTGTATTCAAATATCGCCACCACGAATATTCATAACCCATGTTTAATAATTTTTCTCTTGTAATAGATGAAATAACAGTTTTACCCATAGAATGATTTCCTGTCCATAAATAATCGGTCGCTTCTTTTACGCTTTTATTTTTCGCTATATCAGTTGTTTTTGCAATAATAATCCTTATTGTATCGGCATTTATAGTTTTGTATTCATCAGTTCCATCGCCAGCTACCCGTGGACCGCAAAGTATTAATGAAATAAGTTTCCCCGGATAAGAAAGTGCAAAATCAATTCCAACAATGCTTCCAAGCGAAAGTCCGCAGATATGAGCTTTTTTTATTTCTAAAAAATCCATAAGAGCATTTAGGTCTTCAGCATCTGTATAAGGCTCGTCAGGATTTGGTAGAGCCGATTTTCCGTAACCACGCAAATCATATCGAAGCACTTTATATTTTTTAGATAATGCAGTAAACTGAAAATCCCAAAACCTTCGATCACCAAAACTGCCGTGGATAAGAACAATGGCTTCTCCAATGCCTGCAGTTTCCCAATAAAGTTTTGTTCCATTTAGTGCGGCATATCCACTGTCTATGTTCAGCGCCTGATTAAATTTATTATTTCCAACAGAAGAACGTATAAAAGTTAGTTCACTAATTGATCGTGTATATGGCTTATATAGATAAAAAAACATTGATCCAATGAAAAAAAAGGGAATGACTCGGAAAGGGGCAAATTGCGTAAGAAAAGTCTTTTTCATGCGGAGATTTGATGATAAAGTTAAGCGTAAATAAATAGAATTATTGTACGATACTTACATGTCGGTCTGAAAATCGAAAGTTGCAGAAGCTGCAGGCAACGTTGAGTATTTGCGAAGGCAGGGAATTCATTGAACGTCCAGCCCGGAACAAATGCTAATTGAAAAACTGAATTTTAAGATAACGACTAAAAGCCAAATTACTAACGTCCAGCCGAAAATGATGCTGATAGCGAGCTGCAGCCAATTGATACAATGTCATGCCACGCTTGCACAAAACCCGATGTTTGTACGCTGTTTTATTGCTCGTCCTTAATATTTTTTATGATTTTTCGAAGAGTATTATCATCGACGGTATCAAGCTCACCTTTATCATAAATAGTTAAAAGGTATATTTCTTTATCGGCTGTTAATACATAAGTGATAACTCTTGCTCCACCGCTTTTTCCAGAGCCTTTACTTTTAATTGCAATTCTTATTTTATAGGCATTATTTCCAAGAGGTGTACCTACGGTAGGATTAGATACAAGAATATTATTTAATTCGAACAACTCATTTTTAAGGGAAGGATATTTCTTAACAAGTCGTTTTGCTTCTTTCTTAAATTTATTAATAGGAATAACACTATAACTCATTAATAAAGTCTTTTAATGTTTCCTTTTTTCTTTTTGATTTTCTTAATTGAGCTACTTGCGCAAATGCTTCTTTTAAGTCAGATTTTATTTTTAAAGTCTGTTCGTATTTGTTAAGTTTTGTCAATAGCTTTTCCCAGTCAGTTATTGGCAACTGAACGGATTGAGTTTTTCCATCACTATCACTTACATATTGAATGTCAAATTTCATATGTCAAATTTAAAGTTTTTTTTTCATAAAAAGACTTGGCATTTCGGAGGTGAAAAATAGCGTACAACGACAGTCCGTCTAAAAACCTCCGTTTTATTTTCAAATATAAATCAATTTAAGCCTGCTGTTTGCAGGTTTGTAAATAAGTTCCAGGAATTGATTTATAATATTTAGAGGGCCTAAAACAGATT
>JBDSYV010000322.1:0-7598 GCA_040110925.1 Ferruginibacter sp.
TGAAGAAAATAAAAAACACATGCTTCGCGTAATGCGCAATCATAGAGCTGCAGCCTATGATGCCATGGAAGCCTATGATGGAATTGAAATAAAACCACAGGGAATAAATGCAAAATATTGCCCTGATTATTTATTAACTGCAGCAACAAAAGCCTGGGATACTGCTGTGCAAATGGGCGAAAAATATGGCTACCGCAATGCACAAACAACAGTAATTGCACCAACGGGTACAATTGGTCTTGTAATGGATTGTGATACAACAGGCGTAGAACCTGATTTTGCTTTAGTGAAATTTAAAAAACTTAGCGGTGGTGGTTATTTCAAAATCATCAACCAGAGTGTGCCACAGGCATTGCGTAATTTAAAATATGATGAAAAGCAAATTGAAGAAATCGTAAATTATGCTAAAGGTCATGCTACATTAAAAGGCGCTCCACACATCAACGAGATCAGTTTGAGTGAAAAAGGATTTTTGCCTGTAGAAATAGAAAGGCTGAATGCAGCCATGGGCAGTGCTTTTGAAATAGGATTTGTATTTAATGTTTATACACTTGGAGAAGCTTGCCTGGAAAGGCTAGGATTTAAACCAGAGCAGTACCATGATTTCGGTTGGAACCTTTTGGAGGCGATTGGATTTACAGATGAGCAGATAGAAGAGGCCAATACCTTTATATGCGGTACAATGACTGTAGAAGGAGCTCCTTATTTGAAGGACGAACATCTTTCTGTTTTTGATTGCGCAAATAAATGCGGGCAAATAGGTGAACGTTACATTCATGCACACGGACATATCCGTATGATGGCAGCGGCGCAACCTTTTCTTAGTGGTGCAATCAGTAAAACCATCAACCTGCCCAATGAGGCTAATATGGAAGAGATAGCCGACTCTTATCGCCTTAGCTGGGAGCTTGGTCTTAAAGCCTGTGCACTTTACCGTGATGGAAGCAAACTGAGCCAGCCATTGAGTAATAAATCTGATAAAAAGAAAAAGACTGGTGAAGCAACAGAAGAGGCTGAACAAAATATAGAAACTCCTTCGGCTCTTGTGGATATGGCCAAGCTTACTATTGATGAACTGCTGGAAGAAATGAACAAACGTGTGCAGAACAGTGCTGATACTTCCCTGAAGCGTCAACTTGCAATGATAGTGGAACGCAGAGCCCTTCCTGCAAAACGAAGAGGCTTTACACAAAAAGCAAAAATAAACGGGCAGGCATTGTTCCTGCGCACAGGCGAATACAATGATGGTACACTTGGAGAAATATTTATTGATATGGCCAAGGAAGGTGCTACCATGCGTAGTATGCTTAACTGTTTTGCAATTGCTATTTCTATTGGTTTGCAATATGGGGTGCCGCTTGAAGAGTATGTAGAAAAATTTGTTTTCACTCGCTTTGAGCCGGCTGGAATGGTTGATCATCCCAATATTAAAACAACTACTTCTATCATTGACTTTATGTTCCGTGCACTGGCTTATGAATATTTAGGAAGAACCGATCTTGTGCATGTGCTGGACAAACCGGAAGTGCAGAATCTTGGTAATGAAGTTTGGGACCAGGCTACGCCAACGATAGGAGAAAGAAAACAAGAACTAAGTGAAGTAAGGGTGCTGGGTAATCCGCTGAGAACATCTGCAATTCCACAAACTGCTGCACGGCCAACGCATAGCATGGATGGTGTAAATGCTGCGGCTAAAAATATGCAGGGCGATGCGCCGGCTTGTAATGTATGTGGGCATATAACAGTGAGAAGCGGTACATGCTATAAATGTTTGAATTGCGGAAATAGTTTGGGATGTAGTTAAAGCCCCTCTAAATTTCCTCAAAGGGGAGACTTACGAAGTATTTAAAGTTTGAAGTTTATTTTATGAATTTGATGATGGGTTAGATAATTTAGGGTTTTGGTTTAAGGCCACCAGTAGTTAGCTGGTGGCTTTTTTTGTAACACGAATTATACTAGTCGCAATAATTACACGAATTCTTAAAAAGGATAAAAAATACGTGAAATTCGTGTTCTTCAAATACGTGTAAAAAAATATGAAAGTAGTTATCCAAAGAGTTTCTTCAGCATCAGTATCTATTGATGAAAAAATAAAGTCTGCTATTAAATCCGGATTGCTTGTGCTTGTTGGTATAGAAGATGCCGACGATGATAATGACATAGCATGGATAAGCAATAAAATTGTGAACCTGAGAATTTTTGATGATGAAAATAAAGTACCGAATCTTTCGGTGAAAGAAATTGATGGGGACATTCTATTGATAAGCCAGTTTACATTACAGGCATCTACTAAAAAAGGCAACCGGCCATCTTATATAAGAGCAGCAAAGGCGGAAGTGGCCATTCCACTCTATGAAAAATTCATAACTCAATTAAAAGTTGATTTAGGTAAAGAAATTTATACTGGAGAATTTGGAGCAGATATGAAAGTAGAATTGCTGAATGATGGACCTGTTACAATAGTTATTGATTCAAAAAATAAAGAATAAGAAATGAACCAGATTACATTAAATGAAGCCCAACAACAAGTAGATACCTGGATAAAAACCACTGGTGTTCGTTATTTTAATGAACTCACAAACCTTGGAATACTTATGGAAGAAGTTGGTGAACTTTCCCGCATCATGGTTCGCAAATACGGCGAGCAATCTTTTAAAGAATCTGACAAAGGAATAGAATTATCAGATGAAATGGCGGATGTGTTATGGGTACTTATTTGCCTTGCCAATCAAACTGGTGTAAACCTAACTGAAGCTTTTGAGAAAAACATTCAGAAAAAATCTTTACGTGATGCAGATCGTCATCAAATGAATGACAAATTGAAATAAATACCCTCGGGTGGGTATTGATTACACTTCATATCAAATCTATTTTTGGTAAAACTAAACTGATATGAAGAAAGTCCTCTCCACAAGTATTTTTTCTTTATGCCTTTTAATGGCATTCAGCCAGGCAAAAGATTGGTCCAAATCATTTCCATCAAAAGTAAAATGGTACAAAATAACCGATGCAGGAATACTTGTAGTTGGAACTAATGATGCATTGTATGGCATCAACCCGGTTGATGGTACTGAGTCCTGGAAAATAGATAAGATAGAAAATATCCAGGAAGAAAATTATGACCCGATAGAAGGAACACCATACATTGTTTTGGCAAAAAGGGGATTGATGAAATCTTTAAATAATGTAGTAGATGTAACTACAGGAAAATTGATAATAGATACGAAAACTTTAGGCCTGGCAGCGGTTACAAAGAGACTACACCTAATAAAAAGTAATACACTTATGTTTTATGGCACCGGAAGTACAGGTAAGCCAACGTTAATGTTGGTAAGCCTTGCAGATGGCGCAAAAATTTGGGAACAAGCAAAACTATTTGAAAAAAATTCTGAGCAGATCGTTTCAGAAGCAGGTGAAACCGAAGATGGTATTTTCATAGCCACCAACAGGAATATTTATAAACTTAACAAAAAAACAGGTGAGACACTTTACAGCATTGATATGAAAAGTGATTTACCTGTTGCTGCACCACAGGAAGAAAAAAAATCTATGTTCAGTGGATTCCAGATTGGAAAAAATATTGATAAGGGTGCCAACGAACAAGCTACTATGACTGCAGCAGATTTTTTCCAGCGAGATAATAAGGACATCATTTATTTCTGGAACCAGGATGTGCTGACAGCTTTTAATACTGCTGATGGAAAAGAAGTTTGGAAAAGAGTTGAACTTCCATCGCCAATAACTAATATTTTATACGATAGCCATGGTATGCTGGTGGCAACTGCAGAAAAAAGGCAGGAAGATGTTGCCAAGGAAAATAAAGGAGGGGGTGGGCTCATGGGGAAAATAAAACGAAACAGTGCAGGTAAAAAAAATCGAGCATCCTTATTATGTCTTGATATGAATACTGGTGCAGAAAAATGGAACAGTGATGTGGACTTGCAGGGCGATGTAATGGCTTATAAACTGGCCGGAAATAAACTTATCCTGGGTACTGCAAGAGACCAGGGCACTAATTATATAAGTATTGTAGACCTGGATGCCGGAAAATCAATTACTAAAAAACCACTTTCTATAAAAGGGGAAGTGCGAGACCTTCAACTTGTACCTCAAGGTTTATACTACCGCACATCTGACCAGATAAATATTCTTGATTTGGAATCTGGTGATAAAACATGGAAAAAAGGTTTTGCAGTAAAAAATTGTGTAGGTCAAAATTCAAGTGATAAAATCGGGTACGTCTTTGCCAATAGTATAGTTTACAAAGTTGATTTTGAAAAAGGCGATTTGTCCGAATGGATTACAGGGATAAATTTTGATGGCAAAGAAGAGCCTTCGTCTTTACAGGTAAGAGAGCAAGGTGTTTTACTTACATCTGACCAGAATGCCCGTTTGTATAATTATGATGGCAAGCAGGTTTGGCATAACTATCAGCCTGCACCGGGAAGAACCATGGCTGGTAAAATGCTTAGTGGACTAGGTGGCTTGGCATCTGCAGCTATGGCTGCACAGCAAATGGCGCAGTCTGCACAATTAAGTTATGCAAAAGGTTATTACGGAAGTACAAATCCCGGCCTTGACCGCGATATAAAAAATGCAAATACCAATGCAGCTAATTTTGCGGGTGCAGCTGCAAGTAGTTTTGCCTCTATAAGCAGAAGGTTTAAAGCAACAAAAGAGGCAAATAATTATATGTCAATGCTTACAAACTTTGGAAAAAGTAACGAAGCCAAAGATGCAGGCGTGATAATGATTGATAAAAACAATGGAACAGAAATACGCAAAATTATTTTTGGCGATAAAAAAGACCCTGACTATAAACTGGATGAGTTAGGAAGGGTTGTATATTATAAATCCGGTGGAAACGAAATACAGGGTTTTTCTTTTTAATATTTTACCCGCAAAAACCCTAAGTGGTGATTTAAATTCAGAGGACGGCTTCGGAAACGAAGCCGTTTTTTTAATGCAAGACCAGATTATAATTTAATTTGCAGCTATATCTATTCACAATTATAATATAAGGATGAAATCTTTGTTGTTTATTTTAAGCTTCTTTATTGGTATTACTTCTCAATCGCAAATTCAATCAAAACTTATAAGTGGACCTTGGGCTGGTAATGTGGAGCTACGTAATGCAACCATCTGGGCAGAAGTTTCAGCATCAGTAAAAACTGTATCGGTAAAATATTTTGCTTTAAAAAGTAAAAGCAACTCTAAAATAATTACATACCGGGGAGCATTAGGAAATGATTTCAATCCGGTAAAACTTGAACTGAATGGCCTGGAAATGAATACAGCGTATGGCTATACCATGGTGATTGATGGAAAGGAAACAATTACAAACTTTGCTACAAAATTTACAACCAAAGATTTATGGCAATGGCGCAAGCCTGCTCCAGACTTTAGTTTCCTCGCCGGCAGCTGCGCATATTTTAATGAGCCCATTTTTGACCGGCCAGGCAAACCTTATGGCAGCGACTCTTCCATATTTGAAATAATGGCTAATACTCCTGCAGCATTTCATGTGTGGATGGGAGATAACTGGTACACACGTGAGGTGGATTTTTATACAGCCTGGGGTTTGAAATATCGTGCCTCAAGAGACAGGAGTATGAAAGTGTTGCAAAAGTTTATGGCTTCTATGCCACAATATTCTATCTGGGATGACCACGATTATGGCCCGGATAATTCCGGCAAAAGTTATATTCTTAAAGAAGAAAGCCGGAAGATATTTATGAATTACAGCCTTAATCCTTCTTATGGGGAAGAAGGGAAAGGCATTTATACCAAAGTTGCTTATGCCGATGTGGATTTATTTCTTACCGATGACCGTTACTTTCGCAGCGAAGATGATATGCCTGATAGCATTGATGGAAAACTCAGTGCCACTAAAACATATTTTGGTGCAACACAATTGGAATGGTTAAAGAATGCCTTGCTGTACAGTAAAGCCAGTTTTAAGATAATCATTTCCGGCAGCCAGGTATTAAACACATTAGGCAAATCGGAAAGTATGCGCAATTATAGCTATGAGTATAACAGCCTAATGAATTTTTTATCTGAGCAAAAAATAAATGGTGTGATTTTCTTCAGTGGCGACAGGCATCATAGCGAAGTAATTAAAATGGATAGAAATATGCTTTATCCAATGTACGATGTTACTATTTCGCCCTACACCGCAGGCGTGAGCAAAGTAAGCGGTGCTGAAATAAATAACCCTTTCCGCCAGCCAAATACACTTGTTGAGGCCCAGAATTTTGGAAAAATTTCTGTTTCAGGACTAAAGAATGAGCGATTGCTTAAAATTGAATTCATTGGCTTAAAAGGTGAATTGATGGGAAACTGGCAGGTTTCAGAAAAAGAATTAAAAAACACAAATCCCTAAACAGCGATATGGTTTCATCCTATTTTACTTATCAAAAGCCGAAGGTTATCCAGGCACTTCGTTATCATTTTATCAGCCGCATAGAAATAAAGGCTTTACTAATAGCCGTAAATATTTTTGCGATAATTTCTGCGGCATTGTTTTTTTTTCATAAAATAAGCCCGTTGGCATTTCTGATCAGTTCTACATTATGGTTTAGTTTAATGATAATCTTCTGGTTTGTTATGCCCGCAATTGTTTATAGAAATGCAAATACATTTAAAGATCGTTTCCGGGCAATTCTATCGGCGGATAATTTTACAATTGAAAATGACAAGGGAAGCAGGGATTGGCACTGGGATGAATTCAGTAACTGGATTGAGTCGCCTCATTTTTATCATTTATATTTCAACAGCCGCTCATTTTTTATTATTCCAAAAGATGCATTTGAAGGAGATGATGTACATGCAGCAAGGAAAATATTTGCGGTGAAAATCCGGAAAAAGTTATAATCTTTTTTCCATAATATGGTGAGGAAGCGTTACCTCGTAAAATTCTTCTCCTTTAATTTTGTAGCCGAATTTTTCATAAAAGCCAATAACTGTATTGCGGGCATGCATGCTTATTTTTTTATAACCCTTATCCCGGGCCAGGTTTTCGGCAAATGTCATTAAGGAAGCACCTATACCTTTATGTTGCAATTTATCAGCCACAGCCATCTGCCTTAAGCGAAGGCAATTATCATCAATACGGCTTAGAATACAACAGGCCAGCATCACATCCTCATCAAACGCAGCTATGAGCAGATCTTCTTTTTCCAGGGCAAGTTCTTCATGAGTAAATTGGAGGCCCAGTGGCTCTCTTAGTATAAGCTTTCTTAACTGTACCATTTGCTTATACTCCTTACTGCCATGATCTATTTGCTTTAATGCCATATTGTTTTAGTTGGGTCAAAAAGAAAAAGTTATTACCGAAGGATGTACAATATACAAAGAATTTTAATCCGGTTTCTGCCCGGCAATGGCTTAAATGATATTTTATTTTAAAAAGCTTTTTTATAGCAGTTATTTCCTGACATATTTTATTTTGGAAAATGGCTCAAACGATACTGTTTAGTATTTCTTTGTAATTAGATCAAAAAGTATATTTTTGCAGCTGTATTAACTAAAATATAATATCATGTCAGACATTGCAACAAGAGTAAAAAAGATAATTGTTGACAAATTAGGTGTTG
>JBDSYV010000323.1:0-9570 GCA_040110925.1 Ferruginibacter sp.
CGCATCTTTAATGTAAATATCGTAGCCGAACCCCTTAATTGGTTTATTGCTTCTTGCTGTATCGTTATTAAAAATTTTTATTCGCAGAGACGCAACATTTTGCGTACTTACTTTAGCCGTATCACCGCTAACGGCGGCTTGGGGGCTACCTGTTTTCCCCTGTTTATTATTGCAGGCAATAAAAAATAGTAACACAAAAAATCCTGCCAATCCTTTAATCCTGTTAATCATGGTCAATACATTTTCCTTATTGGCAATATTCCCAGAAGTCCCTTCTCTTTGAACCATCATCCCCTGCCCCTATATACCCTTTTGAGCCAGTCGCAAAGCCAACTGCACCGCGTCGTGCTGTTCCGCCAAAGTCGGTTTTCTGAATCCAGGTATTACCCGAAGGGTTGTATTCCCAGAAGTCCTTTTTAGATAATGAACCATCAAAACCAGTCCCAATATACCCCTTGGTGCCGATAGCAAAGCCAACGGCATCGTTTCGTGCTACTCCGCCAAAGTCGGTTTTCGGGGTCCAGGTACCTCCAACACCGAGAGAAGGGTCGTATTCCCAGAAGTCCTTTTTATAAGCACCATCAAAACCTGTCCCGATATACCCCTTGGTGCCGATAGCAAAGCCAACGGCAGAGAATTGTGCAGTTCCGCTAAAGTCGGCTTTCTGCGTCCAGGTACCTCCAACATTGAGAGAAGGGTCGTATTCCCAGAAGTCCTTTTTACTTGTAGGATCCACCCCTGTTCCGATATACCCTTTGGAACCAATAGCAAAGCCAACGGCATATTGTCGTGCTGTTCCGCCAAAGTCGGTTTTCTGAGTCCAGGTATTGACCGAAGGGTCAAATTCCCAGAAGTCCTTTTTATTTACACCATCATTCCCTGTCCCGATATACCCTTTGGATCCAATTGCAAAGCCAATGGCAGAGAGTCGTGCTGTTCCGCCAAAGTCGGCTTTCTGCGTCCAGATGTTGCCCGAAGGGTCGTATTCCCAGAAGTCGTTTTTTCTATTTGAACCATCAAACCCTGTTCCCATATACCCTTTGGTGCCAATCGCAAATCCAACGGCATACGCTCGTGCTACTACGCCAAAGTCGGCTTTTGAATTCCATGAGTTAGGTGTGCAAGGGATTATGTATATTCCATTAAAATAGTTTCCATTTGAGCATACAGAAATCCAACCCGCGCCATTCCAGGTTTCCTGGCAGTTATTATCTGTATTATAAATCTGCAGTCCCGCAGCAGGAGATGGAATGAGATTGCGCTGTACGGTGTTCATGCGAGGAAGCAGGAATCCACTACTGGTGCTGCTCACATCAAGCTTGGCACTTGCGCTGGGTGTGGAGGTTCCTATGCCAACGTTTTGTGCTTTTGAATGAAAACAAAAAGCAATTGCGATTGAAAGAAAAAAATTTTTTTTCATAACATGATTTTATATAAGAATTTGTTCTCAGATTTTTTGAAAGATTATTTATTTAGGAGTTTTTCCAAAGCGGACAGCCTTTTCTCCTGGTCAGTAATTTTATTTTGCTGTTGTTCAATGATGGTCTGTTGCTCCTGTACAGCTTTTACCAGCGGAACCACAAATTCTGCATACCGTAAGGCATACAAATCATTTTCATTTTTCGGTATATCTACGCCGCTGAAATCATAGCCAATTTTTTTTGCTGCTGCTTCCACTTCCTGGGCAATAAAACCAGTATGCAAAATCTCTGATGCTTTGCTCTTTGCTTTTTGAAAAAGATCAATAGACTTAGAATCGTTCTTACTTTTATTTTCTTCAATGTTTTCTCCAAGATATTCGGATAATTTATTTACATCCAGATGATAAGTTACAGGTCGAAGATTAAGTATAAAGTCAAGACCTTTTACTGATTCCGTAATATTGTTTTTAAATCTTCCATCAGAAATAGTACTCCAGGCTGTGTATCCACCAATACTTGCAGTAGCACTATTTCCAATTCTAACCAGGCCGCTTCCAGTAATTCTGGCAAGAGTTCCCAAAGCGGTAGAATAATCATATGTATTTCCGGAAGTATTATCCGCATGGTAGCCCAAGTAAGTGCAAAAACTACTGAAAGCACTTGTTAATCCAGCCTGGTCACCAATTGCTACATTTTCATCGCCGTGTGTATTATTATACAGTGCCTGGTACCCTATTGCGGTATTTGAGTAACCAAAAATGTTGGAATAAAGCGCCTGGTAACCGTTTGCGGTATTTCCGTACCCATTGGCGTTTCCACGTAGGGAATACATGCCCATGGCCGTGTTTGCGTATCCTACGAGGTTGGAATAAAGCGCATCATATCCATTAGCTGTGTTACCTGCTCCGGTGCTGTTAGAATAAAGGGCCTGTACCCCCTGGGCGGTATTATAGTTTCCTGTGCTGTTGGAACGAAGTGAATATATTCCGTTTGCGGTATTGCTGATACCTGTGGTATTAAAAAAACCCGCTCCTGAACCGATAAACGTATTATTGATTCCTCCTCCTGCTCTATTGTTAACCCGTCCTGCATTTTTCCCGATGAATATGTTTGAAGAATCATCCGAATGAATCCAAAGCAAATCAGACCCATCACTTTTTCTAAGTCTTATTAATGGCCGTAAATTTCCCTGTGTACTGTGTGCATCAATCAATAACTGGCTCGTATCTGCATTTCCTTTTATGTGCAGTCTTGCCTGCGGAGTGGGGGTGCCAATGCCAACGTTTTGGGCCTGCACATAAGTAAAACATCCTATTCCAAACAATGTTATAATGATTTTCATTTTTTCATTTTTAAAAATTCTATTAATTCCTGGTTTTGTTTTTGAAGAGACGCAACGACAAGCTTTAAGTCTTTTATATTTTGTTCCTGCTCGCTAGTTCTTTTTTCCAGCGCCTGTATGGCAATTAAATTAACCCCCAGAAAATCCTGCTGATTAATAAGTGAATCGCATCCTATTTCTCCCAATCCATCTCTGCCAAAAGCTTTGTAAAAATCCTGCGCCATAGGGCCGTAATGGCGAAAAATTTTTACATCCTGTCCTTTATAATTCCAGGTGGTTAATGGCATCGTAGAAATTTTTTGCAGAAAATCTTCTCCAATTACGGGTAAAAAATTTTCTTTTCTTTTTACATCACTTACAGCAGACCATGAATTGCCACCTGCTGCGAGTATTACACCAGTACTCAACAGGCTGTTAGAGAATAATCTGTATCCTCCTGCAAATCTTGAGGTGAAACTATTTGCAGCCGCAGCATTGGTTACAGTTGTTGTGGAATTATCACCAAATACAAAAGCGCCCGTTTGCACATTGGTAGAAACATAACCGCCAAAGGCTGAAGAATAATTGCCTGATGCAGTATTTGTATAACCTATTGCAGTGGAATAAGTGCCTGTTGCATTGGCAGCAAATCCGATGGCTGTAGCATAATAATTAGCGGCATAGGCACTGTTACCGATTGCCGTAGAAGAAGTTGAGTTGGCAATGCATCCGTAACCCATGGCTATTGAATAATATCCACTTGCAGTAGTATTGTATCCGGTAGCAAGGGAATAGTAACCTATAGAAGGTGTGTTCCATTGCGTTCCTGTAACATAGCCCGCCCTGAATGCCGCAGCTCCGGCATACCACATCATGCGCCTTCCACTTCCTGATATAGGTGCACTTGTTGAATTTACTATAATATCCCCTGGCGCTGAAAATAACACACTGCTATCTGTTACATGTAAGCGGCTTAAGGGGGACTCGGTGCCTATACCTACATTCTGTGCATTCCCAATTACTGTAAATAACATGAACAATACATTTGAGATAATTTTTTTCATTCAGAATACTTTTTTATGATAAAAACTTATTTTTTCTCCAACGCTTCAATGCGTTTTATTAAATCAGCTACTACTTTATTTAAATCTAAATTCTGCTGTAGGTGTTTAATGTTTTCAATTTGTAAATTTTGTATAGTATGTTCCTGTATAGCAGTTCTTTTTTCCAATGCCTGTATGGCAATTAAATTAACCCCCAGAAAATCCTGCTGATTAATAAGTGAATCGCATCCTATTTCTCCCAATTCATCTCTGCCAAAAGCTTTGTAAAAATCCTGCGCCATAGGGCCGTAATGGCGAAATTTTTTTACATCCTGTCCTTTATAATTCCAGGTGGTTAAAGGCATCGTAGAAATTTTTTGCAGAAAATCTTCTCCAATAACGGGTAAAAAGTTTTCTTTTCTTTTTACATCACTTACAGCAGACCATGAATTGCCACCTGCTGCGAGTACCATACCTGTAGTTAATGTGCTGTTAGAAAATAACCGGTATCCTCCTGCAAATCTTGACGTGAAACTATTGGCAACGCCTGCATCGGTTATGGTTGTTGTTGAATTATCACCAAATACAAAAGCACCAGTCTGCCCGTTAGTAGAAACATAGCCACCAAAGGCTGAAGAGTAAATGCCTGAGGCTGTAGTTAAATAACCAATAGAAGTTGAATACGCCGCTGAAGCAGTAGCAGCAAATCCGGCAGAGAAGGCATAAGCAGCAAGGGCATTACAACTGGCACCCATAGCCGTAGATGCAGGACCGCTTGCAGTATTATTAAGCCCAATGGCTACAGAATAATTTCCTACTGAGCTGCTGTTCCATTGCGTAGCAGAAACATAGCCTGCTCTGAACGCTGCCTTATCAGGATACCATATCATTCTTCTTCCGGCTCCGGAGATAGCGAGATTTCCCGGAGTAACTGGAATGTCATTGTCAGCAGAAAATATTACACTGCTATCTGCAACGTGCAGGCGGCTTAAAGGAAAGCTTGTGCCAATACCTACTTTACCATCTTTGCGTACAACCAAAGCATTCCTCCTGGTATTGTCTGCACTTCCATTGCCTACAATAAACAGTGGTGTGGTGGGACTCCAGGCGAACTCATCAGTAAGCAAAATTGAATCATTGTACATGCCTACTACTGTAGTGGCTTGCCCTTTTGCTTTTGTAAACCAACCCATAGCAGTAGATTGGGAGCCCGATGCAACAGTGTTTTGGCCAAAGGCGGTAGATGCCTGGCCACTAGAACCAGTGTTAAGTCCGAAAGTTGTAGCTGTATGCCCACTTGCCGTTGTATTTCGTCCCATGGCAAGTGTATTGGTTGCGCTGGAAATGCAGCCCTCACCTATTGCCATGCTATTATTAAAACTTGCAAGATTTCCTGTACCTATAGCAACAGCATTATTGCCAGTTGTCACATTATTGTAACCGAAAGCATAACTGTAATCAGCACTGGCCGTATTTCCATACCCAATAGAAACGGAACCATAACCACTAGCCGTTACATTGTTGCCCAGGCCGATACTATGTAAACCAGTATTGATATTATCCCATTGCGTACCATTGACCGAGCCTGCCCTGAAGGCTACTTTTGATGGGTAAAACATGAGGCGCTGACCAGCACCCAAATCCGGCACGGTTGCATTGTAATTATAAACGCCAGTAAGCAAAAGACCTTTTACCGTATTGCCCCCTGTTTCAATATGCAATAAGGCACTAGCATTCGGTGTATTGGTATTGATGCCTACATTTTGTGTAAAGCTGACTTTAAAAAGAAGGCATGCCAGGAAAATAAAACAGATTTTTTTCATTGAGATTTATTAAGGTTGTTATAATTAATTTCCGGATAAAATCGCAGCATTACAATGTTCACTGTTTTAGAAAATTAAACTACATCATACTCTTTGAGATCAAAAACGCTTTTTAGCAATAGGCAGCATTTTTCTCTTGTTCGGGTAGTTAAAGAAGTAATAGATGTATTGCAATATCCAGTTGTGCGGAAGCATGAGGGCTCATTCTACAGATGCCAATATTCTGTGCAAATAATATCGGCATATAAACCCAGGAGGAATAAAAAAAAGCTTTTGGTTGTTGTTTTCGATTTTTTTATGATAAAAAGTATTATCGTTATCCGTAATACGGGTCACTCATAAAACTAATAAAGCTGATATGTGATTACCAATGGCTTCTTTTAAAAGGTTGGCCTGTCTTTTTTAGCGGGTAGGAAAAGGCATTTTAATTGTTTTAATTTGTACTGCTAAAAAACAAATTCAGCTACTGCTTGAAAAGAATTATTTATATTATACTATTCCAAAGTTTTACATGCCTATATGCACAGCAGCCGGAAGATAATAATTATTACAGGTATAGTCTTAAAAATGGGATTAGCAATGAGCAGGTAACTGCTTTAGTGCAGGATGAGTTTGGTTATATATGGATAGCTACTAAAAAAGGGCTAAACAGGTTTGACGGAAATTATTTCCAGCAATTTTATGCAGACAGCAGTGTAAACAGCCTTCCCCAGGATGATATTGTAAAGCTGAAGCTCTTGCCAAACAATATACTTGCAGCCACAACCACAACCGGCCTGTTCTTAATAAATACAAAGACCCTCGAAGCAAGTACCATTATTATTCCACCGGATAGTCTCAAGTACAGTTATAAAGTAAATAATATTATGGATATTGATGGGGACCGGCAAGGGAACATTTACCTGCTTACCCGTTCAGGATTTTATGCCATGGATGCAAATCATAAGTTATGGTTCAGGTATGATCACTATTCTGCTTTAGAAGTTGAGAGTATTCCGTTTACTTTTGGAATATCCATTATTAATGTGGGAGAGGGCAAATACGTACTATCTACAATTAAAGGCCCAATGATTTTTGAAACCCTGTTAAAAAAGCTGCAGCCACTTCAGCAAAACACAAGTCCATTTTTGCTTGGTATAATGTATCCCGATTATCCCTTCAGGGCCATTTACAGCAGTGAAAAAAACTTTGTAGTATTAAGAGATTCCGTGAATAAGCTTAGCTTTTATGATATTGTAAGATCCAAAAAATATGAAGCAATAATTACAAGGGAGGAAAGGGCAAAGTTTGATTGGCGATCTAAATTGTACCAGCTCAGCGATAGCTTGTATGCCATCAGCGGAAAAGAAAAAGGATTTTATTATATCCGTTATGATAACCAAACCGGACGATATATTTATGAGCCACAAATTCAATTTGAAAAATACCAATGTAAATCAATCTTAAGGGATAAAGATAAAAGGTTATGGATTGGAACTAACAAGGGGTTGCTTAAACAAAAAAACAGTAGCGGCCTCATTGAGAAATTCCGTATACCAGCAGAAATGAATGAAGATGAACGGGACCTAGCCTTTCGGGTAATAACGGTGTCGGGAGATAAAATATTTGTAGGCTCATCTTCACAGGGATTGTTTGTATTAAACCGTACTGATGGAAAACCATTGAAGCATTTCGATTTTCGGCCCTTTAACGCAGCATCAAACACTATAACAAGTTGTTTATCCCTTAACAAAGACTCAGTACTGGTGGGTACCAATGGACCACTTGTTGTTGTTAACCCTGTTACATATGATTATCAAAAAGTAAATCTTCCAGAATGGCAAAAAACCAATTGGGTATCTGCATTATATAAGGATCAAAAAGGCAACCTTTTTGTATGCTATTCTGAGAATGGAAAATTTTATATCCGAAGGCATAATGATACCTTTTTTCAAAATGAAGATCATGAGAGTAACCCGTTATTTAATATACTTGTTCCTACCAATATAACTGAAGATCAAAATCATAAAATCTGGTTCAGTGGCCATGGCATTAGCAGGTATAACCCGGATAGCAGGCAGTTTGAAACAAAGATGGATTCCTTCCCGAAAATTAAAACCGCCAGGAAAGAGGCTATAGGTTTGACATTTGGTGAAAATGGAACAATGTATTTTGGTGTGGTAGAAAATGGCCTGATCATTTACGATGCTGTAACAAAAAAATATGAACAGTTGACCCGGAACAATGGCTTGCCTGATAATAATATAATGGCACTCTATTTATTAAAAAATACTTTATGGATCGGAACCGTTTCGGGGCTTGCGAACTATGATATTTATTCAAAAAAAGTTACCTCATGGGGCATCGGCGATGATATGCCTGAAGAGTCATTTACCGGCATTCGATTTTATTACGACAACATACATTCTCAAATGTATGCACTCTACAATAATACCATTCTTCGTTTTGATCCTTCCAGCCTAAAGAAAAACAGTCGCCCACCGGTTTTTTTTATTGAAAGTATTGGCATAAACGATCAGAACGTGATATACCATCCGGGTAAAGAAATTTCTTTATCATTTGATGAAAATAACCTGGTAGTAAATCTTGCGAGTATAAATTTTGAAGATCCGGGAGAACAGCAATTTTATTACCGTGTTATGAAAAACAATGAATTTGGAGGCTGGCAATTTGCAGGCTCACAAAAAAGTTTCCTGTTCAGTAACCTGGCAGCAGGGCATCATACCATTCAATTTAAGGTAGCTTCCAAAACAAATAGCTGGCAGCCAATAATTGCCTGGATAGAACTTTACATCAACCCTCCCTTTTGGAGAAGGACATGGTTCCTTATTCTTTCCGGTGTGGCAATACTTACAACGTTTTATTTATTATACAGGGCCCGTATACGTAGGGTAAGCCAAAAAGCCAATATTGATAAACAGCTTGCTGAACTGGAGATGAAAGGCCTCCATGCACAAATGAATCCTCATTTCATTTTTAATGCATTGAATAGTATAAAGGAAATGATATGGGAAAATGAAAAGACAAATGCCAGCCGCTATCTTAGCCGGTTTGCTCAACTGATAAGGACTAACCTGGAGCAATCAAGGCAAACATTTATAACGGTAACCCAATGTGTACAGCACCTGGAGCAATACATTGAAATGGAAAAGATACGTTTCAGCGAATTTGAATATAAAATAGAATTTGATACTAACATCCCCTGGGATGAAATAAAAATGGCTCCTATGCTGGTGCAGCCTTTAGTGGAAAATGCAATTTGGCATGGTTTAAAAAATCAGCCAGGTGAAAAAAACTTATCCATACGTTTTTTTACTGATAAAGAATATCTTGTTTGTGAAATCGAAGATAATGGACCAGGAATATTGAAGCAGGAAAAGAAGCAAAATCTTCCTGCTCACAGCTCTATTGGGATAGTAAATATTCAAGAACGGTTAAGAGTGTTGAATGAAAAATATAATATGAAATGCACTTTGCAATTTATTGATAAAGCTGAAACCGGACAGCATGGCGCCATTGCCATATTAAGGTTAACTATATAAAATACTTTATGATTACTGCTATTATTGTAGATGATGAACCAAGGGGAATAAATTATTTAAAAAAGTTGCTCCAGGAATTTTGCCCCGAGATACGTGTAATAGCTGAAAGTGGTGATGCTATTGATGCACAGGAAAAAATTGAGTTGCTGCAGCCACAGCTTGCTTTTTTGGATATATCTATGCCAGGTAAGAATAGCTTTGAGCTCCTGGCAAGCCTTGATACCATTAATTTTGAAATCATATTTGTTACAGCTTATAATGATTACACTTTACAGGCCTTTCAATACAGCGCTACGGATTACCTGATGAAACCTATTGATGAAGATTTGCTGGCTGCTGCTGTAAAAAGGGCATCTGTGAAAATACATAGTAAAGAAATTTATAGTAATACAACGGCGCTGCTGCACAATATTAAAAATA
>JBDSYV010000324.1:0-4323 GCA_040110925.1 Ferruginibacter sp.
AATGGAAATTTTGATAACATGCAGGAAGAACTGGTGGAGAACAAAGCTGTTGTAGTAAAATATAATTTAATGTTTATAGAATCCAAGGCAAAGCGGATTTTTGGGCTATGGGCAAATTTTATTATAAAACGAAAAAATAGAACTGCGTGGCTTGTAGCTTTCAAATATTATCTTATAATTGCATTGTTTATAGCGGCCCCGGTGATTCTAACCATTGATGCCATTTTTTTTAAACCTTTTTCATCCCGCAAAATAAAAAGACAAAAACAATATTTTTTAGGAGTAAATTAATCACATTATAATGTCGCTGCAAGAAGTTTATATAAATAATACATCCTCCTTTTTTCCAAATGATCCGGTTGCCAATGATGATATGGAAGAATACCTCGGGTACATTCACGACACGCCTTCGAGATCCAAAGCAATTGTGCTGAGAAATAATGGTATCAAAAGAAGATTTTATGCACTGGATAAAAAAGGTATGCCTACACATACCAATGCCCAGATGGCTGCCCTTGCAGTGAGAGCATTATTCAAAAATAATCCTGAAGGAATCAACGATATCGAACTGCTAAGTTGCGGCACATCCTCCCCTGACCAGATAATGCCATCTCATGCTGTGATGGTACATGGTTGGTTGCCCGATACAAATGCCTTTGAAGTTGTTTCACCATCAGGTGTATGTTGTGCCGGTATGCACGCCTTTAAATATGCTTACCTGGCCACCAAAGCTGGTGAAGTTAAGCATGCTGTTGCAACAGGTTCTGAACGCCTATCTGTTTCCCTGCATTCTTCTAATTTTGAAAATGAAGCACAAAAATTAGTGGAACTTGAAAAAGATCCATACATCGGTTTTGAAAAAGAATTTTTAAGATGGATGCTCTCTGACGGCGCCGCAGCATTTTCAATTTCTAATAAAAAAAACGAAACAGGTATAAGCCTTAAGGTAGAGTGGATTGAGGGCTACTCTTATGCAAAAGAACTTGAAACTTGCATGTATATGGGAGCTGAAAAACAGGCTGACGGCACCCTGAAAAGTTACCTGGACTTCACCCCCGAAGAGCTAATGGCACAGTCGGTTTTAAGTATCAAGCAGGATGTAAAACTGTTGGGCAAAAACATTGTATTATATGGCGGCTATGGGGTAATGTCTGCCCTGGAAAAGCATGGTATTAAATCAGATGAAATTGATTATTTCCTGCCCCATATGTCAAGTGAATTTTTTAAAGATAAAATTTACCAGCAATTGTTAGCCAATGGTACAGGTATTACCTACGATAAATGGTTTGTAAATCTTAGCCAGGTAGGTAATGTTGGCGCAGCTTCAGTTTACTTAATGGTAGATGAATTATTTCATAGCGGTAAGCTAAAAACGGGTGATAAGATTTTTCTTCTTGTACCTGAAAGCGCAAGGTTTTCTTATATGTATAGTTTGTTGACGGTTTGTTGAGGATAGCTATAAGCTGCAAGCCATTAGCTTTTAGCTGCATTTTATTTTACATAGTTTGTAAAAATATCAAGCGATTACAAACAACGCAGGTATTGAAATTGCTAACAGCTAACGGCTAATAACTAAAAGCTTTTACAAATGAAAAAAGAAGATATTCCCCAGGATGAAAGTGCCCTGAATAAATTAACCAAGGAGGTTGTTTATGCAGTTGATGGTTTTGGCAATTATACCGCAGAGCTAAGCACTGGATGGGAAGTAAAAGCTACAGCACTTGATGTTGCATGGAAGGATATTGAGGAAAGGATTGACAATGCACGCAAAAAAGTATTGAACAATGAAGCAAGCCCGGTATTGTATTTTATGGAACTGAGGTTGATGGATATAGGCATCGTGGCGGCTTATACCGGTTTCTGGCAATGGTCAATCAAACAACACTTAAAGCCCGGCCCCTTTAAAAAATTACCAGAAAACAAATTAAAAAAATACGCTGAAGCATTTAATATAAGTGTGGAAGAATTAAAAACCATGACGACGAATGAAGCATGAATTCACACATTTGCAGGCTGCTCATTGCGAAAATGGTGTAACTACAAATTTACTTAGATTAACGGGTGTTGAAAAAATGACAGAGCCTCTTGCCTTTGGCATTGGTTCAGGATTATTTTTTGTTCACTTGCCTTTTCTGAAAATAAACAAAGGCCCGGCTATTGCCTTCCGCACAATGCCCGGCCTCATTTTCAAAAGAACCTGCAACTCCCTCAACATCCCTGTTGTAAGAAAAAAGTTCAGTTCAAAAGAAACCGCCGAAAAATATTTGCAGGAGTGTTTAGATGCTGGTCAGCCGGTGGGTTGCCAGGTGGGCGTTTATTATTTAACTTATTTTCCAAAGGAATATCGTTTTCATTTCAATGCACATAATATCATTGTGTATGGCAAAGAAGATGACAGGTACCTCGTAAGTGATCCTGTAATGGAATCAGTGACATCGCTTTCCGTTTATGAACTGGAAAGAGTTCGCTTCGCCAAAGGAGCGCTTGCACCAAGGGGACAAATATATTATCCAAAAGAACAGCAGGAAGTTACAGATAAGCAAATAGCAAAAGCCATTGAAACAGGCATTAAAAGAAATGTGTTTCACATGCTTAGCATACCCGGGAATATTGCAGGCGTAAATGGGATAGCAGGTACAGGAAATAAAATAAAAAAATGGCGTGATAAACTCGGGCAGCAAACTGCTGGATTATATCTTGCCCAACTGGTTCGTATGCAGGAAGAAATAGGAACCGGTGGTGGCGGTTTCCGATATATCTATGCCGCATTCCTGCAACAGGCGCATGCCTTTCAACCAAACGATGTACTCCTTGAAATATCAAAAAACTTTACACAAGCTGGTGACCTCTGGCGCAATGCTGCCGTGCAAGCCGCTGGCATTTACAAAGGTAGAATTGGCAGCCAGGCAGATTATAATGTAATGGGCGATTACCTTCTGCAAATATCAGAAGTAGAAAAAAAAGCATTCCAGGCTTTGTCTAAAATAAAATGGCATTCATGAGCATACCTGCAGTGTGCATAGAAAACCTCGTATTCAAATACAAAAGCCAGCCCTCAGCCTGTTTAAATAAAATCAATTTAGAAGTAGCAGAAGGAGAACGATTCGGTTTGTTTGGCCCTAATGGAGCAGGCAAAACAACTCTTATGAATTGCATGACGGGATTACTTGTATATCAGAAGGGTAGCATAAAAATCTTGGGCCACGAAGTAAAATCAAACAGGAAAATAATAAACAGGCTCTTTGGTTTTGTGCCTCAGGATTTTTCTTTTTACGAGGAATTAACGCCTTTAGAAAATCTCAGTTTTTTTGGCGCTTTATCCGGGATGGAGAAAGCTGAAATAAAAAATAAATCTTCTGAGCTGCTTGAAGTGCTTGGCCTTTCTGCCGAAAGAAATAAAGCTTCACATAAATTTTCCGGCGGCATGAAAAGAAGGTTGAACCTGGCCATTGGCG
The DNA here is from genome assembly GCA_040110925.1 of Ferruginibacter sp. Classification (GTDB taxonomy): domain Bacteria; phylum Bacteroidota; class Bacteroidia; order Chitinophagales; family Chitinophagaceae; genus Ferruginibacter. The sequence continues at coordinate 3,456 of JBDSYV010000324.1, forward strand.
TCATTCATAACCCCCGCATTTTATTTCTTGATGAGCCCACTGTGGGTGTTGATGTTCATACTAGGCAAGCCATCATTAATTATTTAAAGGCATTAAATAAAAACGGTACTACACTTATTTATACGTCTCACCAGTTGAGTGAAGCAGAGGAACTCTGCGAAAGAATAGCACTTATTGATGCAGGAAAAATACTGGTGCATGATAACCTTAACCAACTGCTAATAGATCATAGTGAAGAAGGATTAGAAGGATTGTTCATTAATTTAACAGGACCGGAAATTTTATCTGAATGATTTAATAAGATGAGTGTAAATTTTACCACAGAGAATATTAGTAAATAGAGTTAACGCAGAGACTTTTTGTAGGTAGGCAGTAGTCTTTGCAAAACCTCTGCCTCTCTTTTCTCTGCGGTGAATAATAAATAAACATCACTCAAAAAACGGTTCATTAATTTAGCCCACAATGTTCAAACTCAAAGCCACTTTAATAAAAGACCTGCAGATACTTACACGGGACAAAGTGGGGCTTATACTCATGTTTATTATGCCCATTGTGCTGGCCATCGTTATTACGGCTACGCAAAACAGTACGTTTGAGCTTGTAAATAAAAACAAACTTCCATTGTTATTGTGCAATAAAGACAATGGTGAAGCAGCAATGCAACTGGCACAAGCCATTGAAAAAGTGGGCATGTTTGAAGTGAAGAAGGTAGCTGCTACTGCAACAGAAAAACAAATTTCCACAAGGATGCATGAGAAAGATGCATTGATTGCCATCATTATTCCTTCGGGCTTTTCTGCTAAAATAGAATCTAAGGCAGCATCCACTGCCACGAAAGCATTGAATAATTTAGGACTACAAACCGACA
>JBDSYV010000325.1:0-9215 GCA_040110925.1 Ferruginibacter sp.
TATTGGAAATCAAAAAATAACCTTGAAACTGTACATATTTTTGCCTCAGATTGCTTTGTCGCAAAGAAATTCAGATATAACAATGAGCTTTAAAGTAATGCTCCTCGCAAAGACGAACACGGAATCTTACATACCATGCTGCATCCCTGGTCCCATCATTCTCATTTGCCCGGGCTGAGATTGTGCATTGCTTCCTTTGAATTTGTTCAGCCTCAGGATTGCAGTCAGCATAAAATACCTTCCCAGTTTATTAGTTCGGGTATCGGTTATATAATTTGCAGAAACGTTCCTGCTGATATTTATATTTTCATTTAGCAGATCAATCGCCTGAAGCTTTAGTGAAATATTTTGTTTGCTGATCTTTAATTGTTTTTCCAGTCCGCTGTTGATGATAAATGGATTGCTTCCCACGCTTGTGGCATAGCCATTATTAATGGTCTTGTCCATATCATAAGTAAAGATGAAATCCTTTGGCAGGAAGATCCTGCTATTGTGCGAAAAAGTCCAGGCAACTGTATTGCTGTTGAATTGTTTTTGTAAAGAGTATTTTGAATTATTGTAAGCAACATTTACACCGCCGCTTGTTTCAAGCCATTTCTTTATTTTCACATCTGTAGAAAAACGCTGTCCAATTACCCAGTTTTCCCCTTCATTTTTTTGGCTACTTACAAACCCTATATTATGATTATAAGTGACGTTTCCACCAAGGTTAAATACATATTTTCTGCCTTGAATAGGTTTTGAAATATTATAAAATCCTGAAACCGTAAAAAAACCATCAGCATTTAAGTACTGTGTTTCCTGCCTGCCAAATCCCCTGTCGAAAACATTATTGACTATTTTGTCTTTGGTGAATGAAGCCACCAGATTTCCAAAGAATACATTACCTGTTATGAAATCAAAATTGTTATACCGCATACTGAATGTATTGGTAAACTCCGGCTTCAAATTAGGATTACCCAACGTAATGTATTGTGGGTTAGAATAATCATATACTGGTTGCAACTGGCTATAAGCAGGCTGGCTGGTGCTTCCATTATAATTTACATTGAATGAACGGCTGCGTGAAAAGTTATAGGCAAACCGAACAACAGGATAATAATTTACAAGATGCTGGGTGTAATTTGTTTTACCCGTAATAGAATTACTGCTGATGGTAGCCGGCTGAACTGCAAGGCCCAAAGAGTAATTATATTTTTTTTCTGTTGTACGGAAATTCAATCCAAAACGGTTGGTAGTATAAATATTATCGTAAATATTGCTTAGGCTATCTATATATGCTTTTGTGCCTGATACAGGATTTACATTAAAGGTTTCTTTATCATTAGAAGCCAGTTGCCTTGAATATGCATAATTAAATTCAAGGCTTTGCTTTTTATTCAAAGGCTCAATATATGAACCGTTAACGCGGATATTATTGTTGCTGTTCTCCTGTGATATCCATTGTGAAAGCGTTGTATCTTTTGTTCCCGTATTTAGATAATAACTTGTTTTATTCAGGTAATCATCAGTCGCATCGGTTGATGATGTTCCTCCACTAAGGTTGACAGAAAGCGTTCTGCCTTTTTTGGCAAACCGGTGATTGAATAATAAGTTTCCATTAAAATTAGGCGCCTTAGATGTAGTAATATCTGTAGTGTACCCGTTATTCTGTTTTATATTATTTGCATTATAAAAGGCAAAGTCTGAATAATAATTACCATAAGATTTACGGTAAGATACCGTAGGTGTGAATTTGATATAATTATCAACATCAATTTTATACTCAATATTAAAGCTGATCCTGTGATTGTCAGTAATCGCATTTTCGTTTGAGTTCTGCAGGTTTGTAGTGCTTGTATTATTAAAGAAATTTTGCTGGCTGATATTTTTTATCGTGTTTATATCCTTTTGTGAATAGCTGTAGCTGCCATATGCAGATACTTTCTTACTCCAATCCTCTTTATAATTAAGGCCAATAGATTTTGTGGTTCCAATGCCATCGCCGTTACCAAAATTACCCAGGGCAGAGCCAACGCCTGCACCACCTCTTCCTACACCCATAGAGCGCACCATACCGCCAACCATACTGGCCATTGCACCAGAGCCAAAATTGAAAGTGGTTGCATTAGTATTGTTCCAGTTCCCTATTAATGAAATTTGCTGGCTGTTATTAAATTTATTGATAGAAACGGAATTTGCATATCGTCCTTCTGTTCCAAGGCCTGCTGAAATGGTTCCAAAATATCCTTTGTTCTTATCTTTCTTCAATTCAATATTTAAGGTCTTGGACGGGTCACCGTCTTTAATGCCTGTAAAGGCCGACTGATCTCCATAATCATCAATGATCTGTACCCTATCGACCATATCTGCATTTAGTTCTCTTGTAGCTGTTGTTACATCTCCTCCAAAAAATTCTTTACCGTTTACTTTTACCTTGGTTACCTGCTTGCCCTGTGCGGTTACTGTGCCGTCCTTATCTACCGTTACTCCCGGAAGTTGTTTCAGTACATCTTCTACTTTATCATTTTTCCTGTACATAGTGCTGTCTATTTTATAAGATACGGTATCTTCTTTGATCAGCACTTTATTGGCTTCAAGTGTTACATTTTCCAGTGTGTTGGAACCAGGGCTCAAAGCAATATCCCAAATGTTCTGTTCACCAGTTACATTGGTATAATCGTAATAGTTCAATGTACTTTTATAACCTACGTAGGATACAAGTACGCCAACATTCTTTTTCTTTACATTGGAAAAACTGAATACGCCTTTTTCATTACTCACAGTTCTCACTGTATCCCTTTCACCGGCAGTATATAACAAAACCGTTGCGCCTGATAGATTTTTACCTTCATTGGTACGGACAGTACCTTTCACTGAAACGGTGGTTTGGCCAAAACTTAAGTAGGAGCAAAATAATAATGCAAGGGTAAATAAATGCTTCATGTGCGGGGGATTGTTATTGGGCTAGTTTGTTTTTTTTGAATAAAGATGCAATTTGAGCTATTTCTACGAAATGCTTCATAGGTTTATTATAAATGGTAATTATTGTATGTTATCCTTTACAGGCTATCCTTAAACGGTTTAATAAAGTTGAATATTGCTTCACTGAATAAAGCCCCTTCATTAAATAAAAACCTGTGATTGATAGGAAGAACGAAAACCGGGTAATCTTCTAATTCATCTTTAAATTTTTGAAGCCTTACCGAATCTTTTTCAGTAGTAAGAATGATCTTGTTGGAAGAGGGCATCTGCTTAAACTGCTTTTTAATTTCTCTTAAGTCTTCTGTTGTAAATATATGATGATCAGCATATCGCAGCATATCATATGTATTTACATTTGCGGTAAGAAATTCTTTCAAAGGTTTAGGATTGGCAATTCCGCATAGGAGAAGAATGCCTGTAGCCGGAATTATATTTATTTCTTTTTCACCAAAAAGCGGGTAAGGTTTATCATAAACAATTTCGGTAAAAAAAACCTGCTGGTGCGATCGGGGGCGTATTTCATTGATAAGGTTAATTCTTTCTTCTTCGCCAAGTTGTGGTTTGCATTTAGAAATGATTATGATATCGGCTCTTTTTATGCTCCCGGGAATATCACGCAAATCTCCTGCTGGCAACAGGAAATCACGGGTATATAAATTCCGGTACTCGCTGAGAATAATATTTAACCCAGCCCTTACCGACCTATGCTGAAAAGCATCATCAAGTATGATTACCTCTGTGGTGGGCCGGTCATGAAGTAATTGTGGGATGGCTACCAGTCGCTCCTCTCCGACTGCCACAGTTATACTGGGGAACTTCTGGTGAAACTGCATTGGTTCATCACCAATATCAATAGCGGTGGTTTTTTCAGATGCAATGGCGAACCCTTTTGTTTTTCTTTTATAGCCGCGGCTCAGCGTAGCAACTGCATATTTATCTTTTAACAAGGAAACAATATATTCTGTCATGGGGGTTTTGCCCGTGCCGCCAATTGCAAGATTACCTACACAAATAACAGGAAAGTTGAATGCAGCAGATTTAAAAATATTTTTATCAAACAACCAATTGCGCAGCCAGATGACAAAGGCATATATAAATGAAAATGGCAATAATAAATATCGGAAACTTTTTAACAAGACTACTTTTTTTCAGGTTCAAATGAATATATAGTGTGCGGCGTAATACAATAATCAAGCTTCACATCAAAGGCGTTGATGTCAATGGCCTCTTCTGCTTCAAAGAAACTAAAACCAATTTTTATAACATCTTCCCTGCACTCTTTTAAAAACCTGTCGTAATAACCGCCACCATAACCCAGGCGGTTACCGTTCTTGTCAAAAGCCAGCAATGGAATAAATATCATATCTATTTCTTCGGGAAACATAGGCAATCCATTTACGGGTTCATCTATGGCATATTTGTTTGGTTTAAAAACAGTGTTATCATCGGTTTCAATAGCACTCATGGTAAAATCATTTTCATCAATAACCGGGTAAAACAATACCTGCCCGGGATTTTTAAAATAGCAATAATCGGTTATGCCAAGCGGGTTAAATTCATTAAGCTTTTCAGCGCATGCATAAGTCATAATCAATGCAGGAATTTCAATACCCATTTTCTGAAACTGTATGAGTATAAGGTCCTGCATCTTTTCTGTTTCCATAACAGTTAATGCTGCCCTTTTTTCCCGGTATAATTTCCTTAGTTCTGCTTTGTTCATGCGTCATTTTTATCGGGCATCATAAAAAAAGAAAATATTGTTGTGCCATAATTTCTTTCGCTGCGGTAAAAATCAAATGTCTTATAATCATTGCGGGGTGTATGTTCCAGTACAAAAACCCCTCCCGGTTTTAATAAATTGAATTTAAAAACCATCCGGGGTAAATCATCAATTGTGCCAAGTGCATAAGGTGGGCCGGCAAAAATAAAATCAAATTGCTCTTTAGTGCTTTCTATAAATTTGAATACGTCTGATTTTATAATTCTGAAATTGTCAAAATGCAAAGCTGCTGCAGTCTTTTTAATAAACGTATGCATAGCCATATCCTTTTCAATAATGGTAAGGTCTGTTGCTCCCCTACTGGCAAGTTCAAAACTGATAGAACCGGTACCGCCAAATAAATCAAGCGTTTTCAGTTCCTCAAAATCAAGATTATTTTGCAAAACGTTGAAGAGGCCCTCCTTGGCAATATCTGTAGTGGGCCTTGTATAAGGCATATTTGCCGGTGGCGATATCCGCCTGCCCTTATGTATACCGCTTATAATGCGCATTGCCTGGCCAGGTGTATTAAGCTGCTGAAATAATGGGAAGGATATTCCTGGAATGCTTCACTGCACAAATCTGTTGGACTTTCCATAAACTTCACCTGTAAAAAATATTTGTAAATTTCCTGGTACAGCGCTGAATTTTCTTCAATCAATCCACTGAGTAATATGAATACTTTAGCTGGTTCCAGTTCGAATTGCATGCAACTGTTCAGCATATGATAAACAACATCTGCAGGAACTTTATAATCAAATTGTTGCACTATTTGGAGCATTCCATTTTTGTATAGAAATAGTTTTATAAAAAGCGGGGAAATGATGCAGTCCAGCACATTTGCGTCAAATGATTTATCTTTTAATTGTAATGCCGTTGAATGATGTGTAGTTGAACCTGGAAATTTCTGGTTCCATATTTTAATGAAAGTTGTAGCAGGTTTATATGCTACCACAGCATTTATAACAGGTGTTTCTTCACTTAAGATTTTACCATCATAACCATTACCATACTGCAGGGAGATCATTGCTTCAGCATTCTGAACATTAAAATATTTCTCAGGAACCAGGATGGCTTCTTTCACATTGCTGCAAAGTGCCACCGATAAAAATGGTTGCTGCAAAATTTCTTCTGATGAAAGTAATTTTTCCATCTCATTGATGTTGTCAAGTGAACTGGTACCTTTTGCAAATTGATACCAATGCAAACCTTTCATTTCAAAAGGGTCAGAAGTATAAAAGACGAAAGCAATCCCTGCATCATCTGTTTCTGCCAGCAAATGCAGTGTTGAAGCATCTTCTGCTGATGGTAATATTTTAATAAGGTTGTTCAATAAACAAAATTTAAAGCAGGCAAAATAAGATATTTTTGCCGACTTTATGGATGCAGCAATAGCTATAAAAGATTTAAAAGTTAAAGTTACTAACCGCCAGGTGCTTTCTATTGCCCTGCCTATTACGCTTTCAATCCTAATTCCTCAGGTGAATATGCTTACAAATGCAGTATTTCTTGGGCGCTTAAGCACCGAAGCACTCGGCAATGCCGGGATAACGGGTGTATTTTATTTAATATTTGCTGTGGCAGGCAATGGACTTAACAATGCCTTGCAAACCGTTTTTTCCAGGGCTGCAGGAAGCGGGCAAACGCATTTGTTTAAAACTATACTTGCACAAGGCATTCGTATCAGCCTGGCCTTAGCATTTATCTGTATCGGGTTTACCTGGTTTTTGGCACCTTATATTATGCAACATGTTGCTGATCCTTCGGCGTACCCTGCTGAGATGAGTTTTTTAAAAATCAGGATTCTTGGCCTCCCATTTTTATTTCTCTTCCAGATGGGCAATGCTTTTCTTGTGGCCTCATTAAATAGCCGTTATCTGATGATTGGTTTCATTTGTGAAGCAGGTACGAATATACTTTTTGATTACCTCCTTATTTTTGGAAAAGCGGGTTTGCCAACTATGGGTTTCAACGGTGCCGCTATAGCCTCGGTAATAGCTGAAATAGTTGGAATGTTGGTAGTACTGCTGGTTTTAATTATCACCAGGCTTAAGAAAGAGTATCATTTACTAAGCAGCTACAGCTATGATAAAACAACGAGCAACCAGGTATTAAAAGTTTCAGCGCCACTTGTATTGCAATACATTATTAGTGTAACCACTTGGCTTATTTTTTTCCTGCTAATAGAAAGAAGGGGCAGCATGGCCAAGGCCATAAGTAATACTATGCGGAATGTTTATGGTATTGTTGGTGTTTTTGTTTGGGCATTTGCCGCCACCTGCAACAATATGGTGAGCAACCTCATGGGTCAGCAGCGTGAAGATTTAGTATTGCCTATAATTAAAAAGATCATGTATTGGAGCTTGGGGCTTTGCCTGTTCATGTGTATCCTGCTCAATATATTTCCCACAGCTTTCTTTAATCTATTTGGCCAGTCAGATGAATTTGTAAGAGAAGGCATCCCTGTAGTGAGGATGGTTTCATTGGGTTTACTTTTTATGAGTATTGCAAACGTATGGCTCAATGGAGTTACAGGCACTGGCAAAACACAAGTGAACCTGGCTATTGAAATAGTGGCTATTATTCTCTATCTCGGTTATACATGGTATTTTATGAAGGTCAATTATATTTCACTGGCTATAGCCTGGAGCAACGAATTTATTTACTGGAGCAGCATTTTCTTTATCTCTTATTTTTATTTACGAAGTGGTAAATGGAAAAATAAAAATACAGGTATCAAGGATTAATAAAAGGGTTATAAAAAACGGGCCTCATTACCTGGAAGCCCGTTTATTTTTTGTTTATTTTTAATTGCTAATTCCCTGTCCATTTATTATTTTCATAATTCATATCCGGAAATGCCCTTTGTTCATCAATAATAACGGTTTTCAATTCTTCTTTGGTTGGAAGTTTCACTTTGAATACTGAAGTGTTATTCCATATCTCCACCGGTAATTGTAGATTCCCCTTTATGCCTGATTTGGTTTCATAACTCAATAAAACAGGCATCGCCATTTTATCATAATTGGTAAGTGTTACGATAGCACCATTGGCTGGCAAATTTCTTTCATAAGTTACAGCAGTTATCGCCTGGTCAAGTTTATAATTTTCTAAAAACCATCCTTTCCAGAACCAGCTAAGATCTTCACCTGAAACATTATCCATCGTACGGAAAAAATCCCATGGCGTAGGATGCTTGTAGGCCCAGCGATTGATATAAGCCTTAAATGCATAATCAAACCTATCAGGACCAAGAATATTATTGCGTAACATCACAAGGCCATAACTGGGTTTGAAATATAGTGCTGCGCTGATGTTTGCTTCCTTCATGGCATCTGGTGTGAGCATAATACCTTCGCTTCGAGGACCAAACAGGTAACCAGCAGGGTTTCCATTGCTCCTGTCTCTTGGTTTGTATTCTCCATTATTGAAATCACTTGCTGCCAATGTATTGATAAATGTATTAAAGCCTTCATCCATCCAGCCGTATTTACGCTCATTACTACCCACAATCATGGGAAACCAAGTATGACCGAATTCATGATCAGTTACACCAAACAATCCACTGTTCTTTGCACCGGAACCGCAGAATACAATACCGGGATATTCCATTCCGCTAAAATTAGTTGCAACATTTGTTGCCACTGGGTAAGGATATTCAAACCAGCGTTTGCTATAATTTTCAATTGAGCCTTTTGTATATTCTGTTGCTCTACTCCAAGCATTTTCACCGTTACTTTCTTCAGGATAAAAACTTTGTGCCAATGCTTTTTTGCCAGATGGCAGATTTATCCTGGACGCATCCCAGATAAAAACTTTTGAAGATGCCCATGCAATATCTCTTGAATTAGTCATTTTAAATTTCCAGGTCTTTTGCCCGGCCTTATTTAAACCTTCTGCCACTTCCGATTCAGATCTGATGATAACGGTTTTGTCACTTGCCTTTGCCTGGGCAATTCTTTTTTGTTGCTCTGCACTAAGTACTTCGGTTGCATTCACCAGTTCACCGCTGGCTACTACCAAATGACTCGCTGGTGCTGTAATACTGAAATCAAAATCACCATACTCTAAATAGAATTCACTTGGTCCCAGGTACGGTAAACTGTTCCAGCCCTGCACATCATCAAACACACACATGCGTGGGTACCATTGTGCCACAGCATAAATGTTTCCGTTCTTTGTTTTTTGGATGCCCGTGCGGTCTGCGCCGTATTCAGGTAAAGTGAAAGCATAATCTATTTTAAATTTCAATACATCTCCGCCGGGCTTAATTGCTTTTGGCAACCGTATCTGCATACGGGTATCGTTTATGATGTAGTTAGCATTACTGTTGTCTGCCGAAAGTTTGACAGATGATATTTTATAACCTCCATCAAAACCAGAAGATGCATCACCATATCGGCTTCGCTGTCCAACTGGCATACGGGCTTGTCCCCTGCTACCTTTGCTAAAAAGGTTCTGGTCTAAATACAACCATAAAAAAGACAAGGCC
>JBDSYV010000326.1:0-4867 GCA_040110925.1 Ferruginibacter sp.
CCCAGAGCCGTGAAACTATGCGTGCTGGTAGACCGCCGCTTTGGCCGGGAGTTGCCCATTCAACCTGATTATAGTGGAATAACAATAGACAGTAATAATTCACAGAAGGTAAAAGTGATGAAAGATACGATGGAGGTGGTTTTATATTCTTAAAGATGACAGATGTTAGTTGACAGTCCAAAGTATTCAGGAGCAAGTCAAAACCGAAAACTCATTTATAACCAACTAATCATTTAAAATCTCAGACTTTATAAACACTGTCAACTAACATCTGTCAACTATCATCTTTTTGAACAAATTCCTTTAGCTTTGTTTTTTAATGCAACTATCTACCAACCATTTACTCGGCATTAAAGACCTTTCCTCAAAAGATATTTCCTTTATTTTATCTACAGCAGCACAGTTTAAAGAAGTATTACAGCGGCCTGTAAAGAAGGTTCCATCGCTGAGGGATGTTACTATTGTAAATCTTTTTTACGAAAACTCCACCCGTACCCGTATATCTTTTGAGCTGGCAGAAAAAAGATTGAGTGCTGACACCATTAATTTTTCCGCTTCAGGATCTTCCGTATCAAAAGGAGAAACCCTGCTGGATACAGTAAACAATATTCTCAGCATGAAAGTGGACATGGTGGTCATACGCCATAGTGCCAGCGGTGCACCGCATTTCCTTGCAAAACATTTACCGGGTACAGCCATCGTCAATGCGGGAGACGGCATTAATGAACATCCTACCCAGGCCCTTCTTGATGCCTATTCCATACAAGAGAAAACAGGAACACTGGAAGGAAAGAAGATCTTGCTAATTGGCGATATCATGCACTCCAGGGTTGCATTAAGTAATATTTACCTGCTCAAAAAAATGGGTGCAGAAGTTATGGTAGCTGGACCGCCTACACTTATTCCCATTTATATAAAAGAAGCGCTTGGTGTACAAGTTGAATACAATCTTAAAAAAGCATTGCAATGGTGCGATGTAGCCAATGTGCTTCGCATACAATTGGAGCGACAGAATCAGGTATTATTTTCCTCATTAAGAGAGTATAACCTTGCTTATGGTGTAACAACAAGATTGCTGGATGAAGTAAATAAGGACATTATTATCATGCACCCTGGACCCATAAACCGAGGTGTGGAAATAGATAGCGATGTTGCAGATAGCGGCCATTCCATCATTCTTCAACAGGTGGAAAATGGTGTGGCAGTACGCATGGCTGTATTATATTTGTTGCGGCCTGGGGGAATTAGTTGACAGTTGACAGTGTAAAGTAGACAGAGAACAGTGCAGTAAAAATAATTAGTGTAATTCATAATTAAATTTCGTGTAATTGATCAAGCAGAAAAATCAACCTCAAGTCTATATGAATAACAAACTATCAACTTTCATCTGTCATCTGAATTCTAACAGCTGTCATCTGTCATCTACCAGCTATCATCTCTCACTTAACCTCTAACTATGAAACGGATCTGTCTTTTTCCCGGCACTTTTGACCCAGTAACACTTGGGCATACTGATATTATTGACAGGGCACTGCCGCTATTTGATAAATTGGTTATTGGCATTGGCCGAAACATCAATAAAGAACCCATGTTCAGTGAACAACAACGCCTGGACTGGTTAAGAGAAATTTATCGCAACAATGATAAAGTAGAAACAATGGTATATGAAGGCCTGACAATTGATTGCTGCAAAGAAGTGGGTGCTCATTTCATACTCAGGGGCATTCGTTATGTAAACGATTTCGAATACGAAAAAGCCATTGCCGACATGAACCGTAATCTTGCACATGATGTAGAAACTATTTTTCTCACCTGTCTTCCTCAATATACTTCGGTGGCATCCACACTGGTGCGTGATGTGCTGCGCAATGGTGGAAACGTTTCTGCTTTTTTACCAGATGTGGTTAATCACTCCATCCTTAACCCTACCACACTGTGAGCACTTCAATCTGGTTCCATAAGCAATTATCTGTAGCCGAATTACAGTTTACCAACCAGGATACTATGGCTGCCTTCCTTGAAATGGAATGGGTAGAAATAGCTGATGATTTCCTCGTTATAAAAATGCCGGTTACTGATAAATGTCGTCAGCCTTACGGCATCCTGCACGGCGGTGCAAGTTGTGCTCTTGCTGAAACAGTTGGTAGCGTGGGTTCGCACCTGATCATCAATCCTGCCACGCATATTTGTGTAGGTCTGGAAATAAATGCCAATCATATTCGTAGCGTTAAAGAAGGATTTGTTATCGCCACAGCCAGGCCCTTGCACATCGGCGGCAGCACACATGTATGGGATGTAAAAATTACCGATGATGCCGGCAAACTTATTTGTGTGAGCAGGCTTACCGTGGCTATCCTGGCTAAAAGAGAATAGATTTTTTTACTTTAAAATTTATTTACTACGGTTATAATACGGCAATAATGTAATGCACAATTAGTAAGTAAATCTTAATATATTCACAACTGGAATTTAAAGATTAGGTGCCGGTGAAAACCTGGATTAAAATAATTAAATCTAACAATTTATGGACAGGAGAAAATTTCTTAAAAACGGTTCCCTTGCAGGTCTTGTTATCAGTCCAATTGCTTCATTTGCTGCTGTAGATCATCATACCACAAAAGATGGTTTGGAAAACAGCTTATTTGATGCTGATGACAATTTTTCTTTAAATGAAATAAGCATTGATGAACTACAACAAAAAATGGCATCAGGCATTTATACTTCAAGAAAGATTACTGAGGCATATTTAGCCCGTATAAAGGCTATTGATAAAAATGGCCCAAAGTTGAATGCAGTATTAGAATTAAACCCTGATGCACTTTTAATTGCAGATGAAATGGATAGGGAAAGAAAAGGAGGAAGGCTTAGAGGTCCTATGCATGGCATTCCTGTATTGATAAAAGACAATATTGATACAGCAGATAAAATGATGACAACTGCAGGATCTCTTGCATTGCTTGGACATAAAGCTTCAGCAGATGCCTTTATTGTAAAACTACTGCGTATGGCTGGTGCTGTGTTATTGGGAAAAACTAACCTTAGTGAGTGGGCCAATTTCAGGTCATCAAGGTCATCGAGTGGATGGAGCAGTAGGGGAGGCCAGACAAAAAACCCGTATGCCCTTGATCGCAACCCAAGCGGCTCCAGCTCAGGTTCTGCAGTGGCTGTAGCTGCTAATCTTTGTTCAGTTGCTATTGGTACAGAAACAAACGGCTCAATCATTTCGCCGGCATCTTATTGTGGCATTGTTGCCATTAAACCTACAGTGGGCTTGTTAAGTCGCAGCGGTATTATCCCTATTTCAAAAACACAAGACACTGCAGGACCGATGGGCAAAACAGTAAAAGATGTTGCCATATTTTTATCAGCACTTGCCGGTATTGATGCCAACGATGCTGTTACAAGCGAAAGTAAAGGCAAAGCTCAAAAGGATTATGCTAAAAACCTGGACAAAAACGCTCTTGCAAATAAAAGGATAGGGATTGAAAAATCATTTCTTTCCGGTCACCCGGATGTGGTAAAGCTTTACAATGAAGCCATTGATTTATTAAAAAAACAAGGCGCTGTTATCATTGAAATAGAGTTGTTAAACGGTATGAGAGATGCAGGTGCCGGCCAAACAACCGTGCTGCAGTATGAATTTAAAGATGGTTTAAATCATTACCTTGCTAATGCCGGAACCTCCATTAAATCCCTGGCTGATGTTATTGCTTACAATAAGCAGAATGAAAAAACGGCCATGCCTTATTTTAGACAGGAAATACTTGAGGCTAGTGAAGAAAAAGCCGGGCTTGACAGTAAAGAATATCTTGATGCCCTGGCAAAAACACTCAGCTCAAGAAAAATAATAGATGACATGATGACAAAGAATAATCTTGATGCCATAGCCGCTATAAGCTCTGGATTTGCTCATCTCATTGATTTGATCAATGGAAATTATGGCACCGGGTTTTCTTTTTCAAGTCCTGCAGCTATGGCGGGTTATCCTCACATAACCTTACCCATGGGAAGTGTTCATGATTTGCCAGTAGGCTTTTCTTTCATGGCAGGGGCATACAAAGAACAGGAATTATTAAACCTTGCATATGCTTATGAACAGGCGTCAAAAAAAAGAGTTGCACCAAAATTTCTAAAAACGGTGAACCCGCAATAAATCTCAACTAATATTTCCCTCTACATATAAATGAACGCTCTATCATTTCAAAAGTAATAAACAACTGTTCATGACAATTTAAGGTTATGGTCTCTGGTAAATACAGCCAAAGAATAAAATATATTTTTACCCCTAATTTATTTTCAACATTTTTTATTAAAAAAAATATGAACTGGATACTATTAATCATAGCCGGTCTTTTTGAAGCAGGATTTGCTGCCTGTATTGTAAAGGCAAGGCATAGCACTGGCAATATTATGCTCATGTGGTGGGCAGGTTTTATTGTTTGCCTGGCCATAAGTATGTACTTACTATATAAAGCATCTGAAACATTGCCCATGGGTACGGCTTATGCCGTTTGGACGGGAGTAGGAGCCGTCACTACTGTGTTGGCTGGTATAATATTTTTTAATGAGCCAGCTGGCCTATGGAGATTATTTTTTATCAGCACCTTAATTATTTCCATTGTGGGACTGCAAGTGGTTTCTAATTAAATTTCTGCAGTATAAAAACTAACAAGGTTTTTAAGTTGCTGCAGTTCCTTTTCTTTCTGCTGCAACTGACTAATTAATTGCAGAACCGTAGGTATTCCCTCAGCATTAATTTGTAATTCATTGTGAAGCCTGATGATAGTTTCCAATTGGGGTAGCTGATTTTGTGGAATGTAAGCAGTTCTTTTTTCAATGACTAAATCAATTAATTCATTCTCTTTCA
>JBDSYV010000327.1:0-3164 GCA_040110925.1 Ferruginibacter sp.
CCGGATCAACAAAATTTCCTCCCATAACCCTTTCTTCCAGTCCCTCCACATTACGTTTAAGGAAGCCGCGGTAGTCGTTATCCGGTACAAAACAGATTTCATAGCTCTCGCTTTTTTTAGCCAGTTCCGGGTAACCAAAATCATGAGCCATTTGCCGGATATCTTTTTTGTGATATGTACCGAGGGGTAATAAGGTGCGGCTTAGCAAATCCTGCTGCAATCCCCAGAGCGCATAGCTTTGGTCTTTGCTGTCATCTTTTCCCTTCCGGATAAAATAACGGCCATTGCTATGCTGGTGCACTTGTGCGTAATGCCCGGTGGCAATAAAATTGCAACCTAGCGCATCTGCACGTTTTAATAATGCACGCCATTTAATATGTGTGTTGCACATAACGCAGGGATTGGGTGTGCGGCCGGCAATATATTCTTCCACAAAATTTTCTATTACAAAATCACCAAATTCATCCCGTATATCCAGTATAAAATGCGGAAAGCCGTGCTGAACAGCGGCTTGCCGGGCATCGTTAAAGCTATCCAGGTTGCAGCAGCCGGTTTCTTTTTTGCCTGTAGTACCTACGCTTGTAGCATAATCCCATGTTTTCATGGTGATGCCGATGACATCATAACCCTCTTTATGAAGCATCAATGCAGCCACGGTACTATCTATACCGCCGCTCATGGCCATCAATACTTTTCCTTTGCTGCTCATGGCGCAAAGATAACAAAGGTCAGCGGGCTGTAGGGCTGCTCAAATGTAAAATTTCATATTTCGAAACCTGAGTATTTGCTTATGGAACAGTGCATTTTATATCAGAAATTCATATAATAGCCATTTCCTTGTTGGAGAGACTAATGGGTTTAACCATTCACAAATCCTAATGTGTTATTATCTTGCAGTCTTATGCAACAATATTTACAACTGCTCAATTATATTATAGAAAACGGAACAGATAAAGCTGACCGCACCGGAACCGGTACCCGTAGCGTTTTTGGTTACCAGATGCGGTTTGATTTAGACAAAGGCTTTCCGTTGGTTACTACCAAAAAAGTACACCTTAAAAGCATCATTCATGAATTGCTATGGTTCCTTAAAGGCGATACAAATATTGCTTACCTGAAAGAACACAATGTAAAAATATGGGATGAATGGGCCGATGAAAATGGTGATCTTGGCCCGGTGTATGGCAAGCAATGGCGTAGCTGGCAGGGAGCAGATGGGGTAGAGGTGGACCAGGTAAAAGAATTAATTCATCAACTAAAAACAAATCCGGATAGCAGGAGAATGATCATCAGCGCATGGAACGTGGCAGAACTTCCAAAAATGAAACTGATGCCATGTCATTGTTTGTTTCAATTCTATACCTCACCCCCAACCCCTCTCCAAAAGGAGAGGGGAGAAAATGCAGTTCATAGCGATAACGGCTCTGTTAGCAATAGTCGCAGAAAGTTATCGTGTCAACTTTACCAACGTTCCGCAGATGTTTTCCTCGGCGTTCCTTTTAATATTGCATCATATGCCTTATTTACAATGATGATTGCACAGGTATGTGATATGGATCCGGGAGAATTCATTCATTCATTTGGCGATGTTCATTTGTATAAGAACCATTTTGAGCAGGCCCAATTGCAATTAAGCAGAACGCCATTCGATTTACCAGAGATGAAACTTAATCCCACTGTAAAAGATATTTTTGAATTTAAATTTGAAGATTTTGAATTGGTGAATTATGAAAGTCATCCTGCCATAAAAGCACCGGTAGCAGTGTAAGTGTTATGAAGGGAGAATTGTGAAATCATCGAAAAATAATTTTGAACAGCAGCAAATAAAATATTGAAGAAAATGCAATAGTATTTATTAAGATCAATACTTCTCTAAAATTTTACATAAACTAATTACCAATTGATGTTACTACTTTTCACCATTCACTATTCCCCATTAACCTTATGAGCATTTCCCTTCTTGTAGCCGCATCCACCAATAATGCCATCGGCAAAAACGGCCTGTTGCTTTGGCATCTTCCCAATGATCTTAAGTATTTTAAAAATATGACCTGGGGAATGGTTGTTGTCATGGGAAGAAAAACTTTTGAAGCAGTAAACAAACCCTTGCCAGGCCGGGTAAATATTGTCATTACCACACAAGAAGGTTGGAATGCTGACCAGGTATGGGTAGCAAAGGATATTGATGATGCTCTAAGGCAGGCTGCCAGCACAAATTGTAAAGAAATATTTGTTATTGGGGGTGGAGAGATTTATAAACAAACACTTGTAATAGCTGACAGAATTTATATGACAAGAGTTCATGCAGAGCTGGAAGGCGATACTTTTTTTCCTTTGATAGAGGATGATAAATGGGAATTGTCAAGGAAAGATGATTTTAATGCAGACGAAAAGCATGTATATTCTTACAGCTTTGAAACATGGAACAGGAAATAAAACGTGAAGCCTGATAATGCATAGCCCATTCAATTTAGCCAAAAAATATCTCCGGTATTATCTTCACGCCAGTAATAGTAATGGACATGGCGTGCATTCTCCCTTTGTGTTTGAATTTATTCAAAAGGTAAAAAATAAAAAACCTGCTGACGATTTTACCAGTATTGAGATGGTAAGGGAAAAATTACTGGCGGATAAAACTTTAATTGATGTGGAAGATTTTGGTGCAGGTTCAACTATTATCAAAACAAATAAACGGATGGTGAGTAAAATGGCATCGTCATCTTTGAAGAAGAGAAAATATTCATTGCTATTATTCAATCTTGTAAAATTTTACAAGGCTGAAAATATCTTAGAACTCGGCACTTCGTTTGGCATTACAACAGCATATCTTGCCAGAGCAAATCCCCTGGCAAAAATAATTACGATTGAAGGCGCACCCACCATTGCCTGCATAGCCCGGCAAAATTTTGAATTATTACCAGTAAACAATATAGAAATTCTCACGGGTGATTTTAATGAAAAACTCCCCGTTGCATTAGAAAAAATGCCGATTGTGGATGTTGCTTTTATAGATGGAAATCACCGAAAGGAACCCACACTTGAATATTTTTCTATACTTCTTAACCACTCAACGTCTTCAACCGTTTTAATATTTGACGACATACACTGGAGCGCTGAAATGGAGGCTGTATGGGAAGAAATTAAAACACATAAAGCGGTAACAC
>JBDSYV010000328.1:0-3600 GCA_040110925.1 Ferruginibacter sp.
CAAGCGAAGGACCTGGCCCCGAAACCCTCAAAATAAATGGTATAGAGCGGCAGTTTTTTGATTACCTGGCACGGGGCGTACCCTATGGGCCTGATGATGGCACCGTTGCGCCGTGGGCTATGGCGGCTTCGCTACCTTTTGAACCTGAAATTGTCTTGGTGGCGCTCGACTATTGTATTCATCAGGCTAAGCTGACAGAGTTCAATTCCTACGGCTTCAAAGCATCTTTTAACCCGACTCATCCTGGAGAGGCTGGCAATCCTTATGGTTGGTGGGTATCACCGTGGCACTTCGGAATTAATCAAGGGCCGATTGTTTTAATGATTGAAAACTATCGTACAGGGCTGATGTGGCAATTGATGCGGAAATGCCCATATATCGCTACAGGCTTGCGGAGAGCGGGTTTTACCGGAGGCTGGTTATGAAATAGAAAAACAACACATAATAATGCAATCAACAATAAATATAACAACACTGTTTCTCGACATTGGCGGAGTGCTGCTTACAAACGGATGGGGTCATGAATCCCGGGAGCTTGCTGCAGAGAAATTCAATCTTGATTTCACCAATTTCGATACCAGGCATGCTATTGCGTTTGAAACTTATGAATTAGGCAAGCTTACAATGGACGAGTATTTAAACATTGCTGTTTTTTATGAACCAAGAGATTTTACAAAAGAAGAATTCAGGCAGTTCATGTTTACTCAATCAAAGCCATACCCGGAAATGATCGAATTAATTAAGAGGCTAAAAAAGCGATATGGTTTAAAGATTATTGCGGTAAGCAATGAAGCAAGAGAGTTAAATACTTATAGGATTGAGGAATTTGGATTAGCAGGCTTTATTGATTTTTTTGTTTCCTCAACTTATGTACACATTCGTAAGCCGGACTCGAACATTTATAAACTGGCACTTGATATGGCGCAGGTGCAGCCTGCGGCAGTCATTTGTATAGACGATGTATGTGTGTTTGTAACCGTTGCTGAAAGCCTGGGTATAAAGGGCATTTGCCACGTCAACTATGAAACGACCTGTAAAAAATTGCAATTATTCGGATTTGAAACAACAATATGAAAAATGAAAATGCAAATATTCTGGTGATAAATGGTGGCTCGTCCAGCATAAAATTCGCCTTGTTTAGCATGGATGAAAATCCAAATAGAATTTTTTCGGGACAAATAAAAAGAATTGGGTTGAGCGGGCCTGAGTTTACTGTTATCAACAATACCCAGGAACAAAATGAAATAATAATTGATGCAACAAATTTTAAAGAAGCCGCTGAAGTTTTAATTGAATGGTTAAAAAAACAAAAAGAATTTGAACAGACAATGTGTATAGGCCATCGCATTGTACATGGCATGAAGCATACACAAGCTGCAATAATAGACGAAGATTTATTGAATGAATTAAATCAAATCAGTGATTACGATCCCGATCATCTTCCCGCAGAAATAGAAACAGTAAGATTGCTTAAAAATCAATTTCCGTCTTTAATGCAGGTTGCCTGTTTTGATACGGCATTTCATACTACTGTTCCTTTAGTGGCAAAAACTTGTGCAATTCCCAAAAGCTATTATGAAGAAGGCCTTCAGCGATATGGCTTTCATGGAATTTCTTATAGTTACTTAATGCAGGAATTAAGAAAGCAGAACGAAGATGAAGCAAACGGAAAAATTATTCTGGCGCATCTTGGCAATGGCGCCAGTCTTGCAGCAGTTAAAGATGGTAAATGCCTCGATACCAGCATGGGCTTTACGCCTGCCGGGGGCATTCCTATGAGCACAAGGAGCGGTGATCTTGATCCTGGCGTTGCCTGGTATTTAATGAAGAAAGAAATGAATGCAGAAGCCTTTAATGATTTGATTAATCATCAATCAGGCCTGTTAGGAATATCAGGTATCAGTTCAGATATGCAGGATTTGCTTCGGCTGGAAAAAGAAAATAAAGATGCAGCATTGGCAATTGATATTTTCTGTTATCAGATAAAGAAATACATCGGCGCCTATATAGCAGTTTTAGGCGGGTTGAATGTGCTGGTTTTTTCAGGCGGTATTGGAGAAAATGCACCAGTTATTCGTTCACGCATTTGTAATGATTTTGGTTATCTGAACATTCATTTGAATGAAGATAAAAATAATAAAAATCAATGGCAGATTTCAAATGAAGAAAGCATAGTAAAAGTATATGTTATTCCAACCCATGAAGAATTAATGATTGCAAAAGCGACTGGTGAGATATATGAAAAACGCATAAAGGATAAAAATGAAAAATAAACCTTTCAATTGTTTAATAAAATAACATAATAAAGTATGAAAGAAAGTTATGGCACATTATCAGAAACTATCAACGCTTTAAAAAAGGAAGGTTATTCGCTGGACTTTAATATCAATAGGGAACTTTTGGTCTGTGATAAATCAAATATGCCCTTATCACCAGACGATTTTGAGATTGATAAGGTTTACCGGTTTGAAGGTGAAACAAATCCTGATGATCAGTCTATACTATACGCTATCTCTTCTCCAAAATTTAACATGAAAGGGCTGTTGGTAAATGGTTATGGCATTTCCTCAGTTGAAAAATCTGATGCCTTAATTTCAAAATTAAGTACACATCCTGGTAATCTTGTTAAAACAGCACCAACTGAAAATATAAAAGTTGAAAATAAATCGAACGAAGCCACGCCACTACGGCCGGAAGGAGACCGTATATTAGATGCTCCATTTGTGGAAATAGATCTGAATAATTTTATTGTTCAGATAAAAGATGAAATCACCTGGACAACTACTGATCGTAACTCCATCACCATTTTTAAATCAGACAATACCACTATAGTTCTGATTGGACTGCATCAAAATGCCGAATTAAAAAGGCATAAAGCATACGGAAATATTCATGTGCAGGTATTGGAAGGGAAAATAAACTTTAACACAGAGCAACAAACGGTTTCATTGCAAAAAGGACAAATGATTGCTTTAAAGGCTGATATTCCACATGGCGTATTGGCTTTAGAAGATAGTTTTTTTCTGCTTACCGTATTCGTTAATCAGAGTTCTTGACAAAGGCTATTATAAACAGAGATGTGGTACATGTGTCTTACTAACGTGAGGCAAATGCAATAACATCAATAGAATTTAGAATATTTAATTACTCAGAAAAATATGATTATGGAAACACAAACTATTGAAACAGATAAAGAACAGTTATCCCCAGAACTTTTAAATAAAATGAATGCTTATTGGCGGGCTGCCAATTACCTTTCAGTGGGGCAAATGTATTTACACCAGAACCCGTTGTTGAGAGAACCGCTAAAACCGGAAAATATCAAGAACATGTTGCTGGGGCATTGGGGAACAACACCCGGACAAAATTTTATTTATGTGCATCTCAACCGCATCATAAAAAAGTATGACCTCGATATGATTTATATTTCAGGCCCTGGTCATGGCGGGCCGGCTATTGTAGGCAATGTTTACCTCGAAGGAACTTATAGTGAAGTCTATCCTAACATCAGCCAGGATGAAGATGGCCTGCAAAAATTATTTAAACAATTTTCTTTTCCCGGCGGTATTCCCAGTCATGTTTCACCCGAATGCCCTGGCT
>JBDSYV010000329.1:0-2720 GCA_040110925.1 Ferruginibacter sp.
CGCCGGGTTCTATACCACAAATGCGACAAAATTCATCACTCCATAAAATTCTGTCGCTTTTAATATCCCATTCCCAACTTCCAATTCTTGCTACGGACTCTGCCTGCTGTAACAAACTCTTGCTGGCTATTATTTCCTGCATTGCTTTTGTTTCTTTGGAAATATCTAACCCTGAAAAAATAATTTTGCTTAACTGGTCTCCGGTATCAAAAATGGGTGTGAATTTAACCTGGTAAACCACCGGTTGGCCCTTCTGCGGAGAAGTAAAACTGTATTCAATAGTTTCACCTGCACGCAATTTCAGTTGCAATTGTTTTAAAAAAGGCCTCCTTTCTTTAAGAACCACTTCCTCGGCATTTTTACCCGGTGCCAGTTTTTGCTGAAGAATAATCAAGGCCATTTCAGCTGCTTTACTATTGTAGGCAAGGATTTTCATATCAGCATCCAATACTATTAATAACTCCCTGCTATACTCTAAAAGCAATTTTAGTAACTCAGCGTCAGGTGAAGATGCTGAAGTAATAGATGAAGAATTATTATATGGAAGTTGTGGTTTCATTTAAAGGAAAAACTGGTAGCTAGTTAACTATTCTGAAAAAATTCTAAAATATGTACTAAAAAATTCTAATAACATCATTAACTTATACTACTATTAGCTAAGTTTACTTTAGTTAAAAACAAAGGTCTGCAACTTTAATGGCATTCCTTGTAGGCTTTTAAACTAATTAATATAGTAGGATTTCTAAACCCTAAATAAAAAAAATGAAAAGATTTTTGCTGATAGATGATCATGTGGTTGTACGCTCTGGTATAAAGATCCTTTTATCTGAGTTATATAAGCCTTCTGTGATAGAAGAGGCCGAGGATGGAGAAAGTGCCCTGGCCTTGGTTAAGGAAAATACTTATGACATGGTAATGCTGGATATACAAATGCCCAAAACAGATACATTTGGCTTAATGGAATATTTTAAGGTGAAGTATCCTGAGCTTAAAGTGCTGGTTTTTTCAATGAGCCCTGAAAATATTTATGCCAAACGTTTTTTAAAAGCTGGTGCCCGGGGATTTATAAGTAAAGATGCTCCATTGGAAGAAATAAGAAAGGCTATTGATTTGGTGTTGAAGGGCAGAAAATACATCAGTGAAGCCATGATAGATATGCTTGCTGAAACAGGTGGAAAAATTAAAGATGGTAACCTCTTTAATAATCTTTCTGCAAGGGAGTTTGAAATTGTATCCTTATTGCTGAGCGGCCAAACGTTAAGCTCAATAGCACATACACTTAATCTCCAGGTTTCTACTGTGGGTACGCACAAGGCCCGGATATTTGGCAAACTGAATGTGAGCAATATACTGGAGCTGAAGGAACTGGCCAATATGTATAATCTGTAAATCAGTTATCTCATATATTTTTTCTTTTCATAAATGGCTTTCCTTTTTAAAAAAGGTAAAATTGTGCTATCTGGCCCCTCAAGCAAATTGATACTGGTGCCATATTCTCTAGCAAAATTATTTGTTATTATTCCAATAGTGCTAACGCTAGCAAAATGTTTTCGTTCTTCTGAAGTAACGATTTCTTCATCCTTTTCTTTTACCAAAATGATGGCAGAGAGGCTTTCCAATGCAGGAAACCAGGTGGCATAATCTGCATTGAATGACACCGCATTTTTTATATGTGGTGCATAAAAATTTATGGCACCCGCCTGGCCATAATTATCAGTAAGCACCAGGGTATGTTTTGTATCCCGTAAAGTTTGATAAATACTATCAGTCTTAAAAGCGAGTTCCTTCCAGCCAAGCATATCAGCAAAATCCTGTGGAAGGTCATGTTCTTTTCCATCCTCCCATCTTAATAAACCCATTTTTTTCATTACCCTGTTTTTTTGCTTTATCGTCGATGGACTATTTACCGGCATAGCAATTCTAACGAAAGGTATAAACATTAATAAGATAATGGCTACTGCAATCCCCCTCATATACCGCTTCCATCCATGGGAACATAGTTTTTCAAAATAAACTGCCCCAAAAGCTATCAGCATGGGATATAATCCAATGGCATAATATCCTTTTGCCCTTAGGTACACATACAATACAATAGTGAGCAGGAATCCAAAGCATAAAAAACGATACTGGCTGAATGGTTTATAAAATATAAAACCGGAAAAAGATATTAATACCAGGAAAATGGAGCCGGCAAAAAATAGTATTTGTTCTTTAATAAAATTTACACGTTCATTATTCACCAGCTGAGTTTCCGCAAGTTCCTTCATATGCTTACTCACAGGAAAACCATTTTGTATTTGCCAAACCAGGTTTGGTAAAATAATCAACAGTGCAATCAGCATTGCAAAATAAAAATGTTTATTATAAAATATTTTGCGCTGTGGCGTTATCCATAAACCAACTAATAAACCGGCTATAGGAAAAATAATATTGTATTTGTTGAGAAAGCCTATAGCTATTGCTATGGATGAATAATACAGCCATTTGTTTTTGCCAGAAGCTATATAACTTACCAAACTGTAAAAAATAAAGGTCCAGCATAAAATTTCAAATGAGTTAGGTTGAAAGAGGGTATTTAATCTTACCAGTGAGGAAAAACAAACCGCCATAGCAGCCAACAAAGCAGCATATAATTGGCCTTGTAATTTCTTTACAATATTCCAGACGCACACAATCGTGAGTGCTCCAAAAGCTGCGGGAAAAAATCTTACCCAGAAAAT
>JBDSYV010000330.1:0-4575 GCA_040110925.1 Ferruginibacter sp.
CGTTACTCTTAACGGTGTTTTTGTATTTAAAATTTCTTCAGCAAGTAAAACTAACAGGGAAATACCAATATTTTTTAGTGAGTGTGTTTGGCCGTAATTAAGTTGTTTTTTTTGCCGGCAATGTAAAACCAAAACTGGTTCCTACATCAATTTTACTTCGCACATGAATGGTTTGTTCATGGGCTTCAATTATATGTTTGCAAATAGAAAGACCAAGACCGCTGCCACCTTCTTTGCGGCTGCGGGCCAGGTCTGTACGATAAAATCTTTCAAATATTCTTGGCAAATGTTCTTCTGAAATTCCTACACCGTCATCACTGATTTCTATCAATACGTTTTGGGCATCAATCTTGTAAAAGCTGGCTTCTACAAGTCCACCTTGCTTGCCGTACTTTACAGCATTGTCAATAAGGTTTATAAATACCTGCCTTATTTTTTCTTTATCTGCAAAAACGCTAAGGGGGAGTTCACATCCTTTTTTAATAATAGTTTTTATTTCTTTTTCCTTTGCCTTAATGTAAAGGGTATCATAAACATCTTTTACCAGATCCTGGATGATAAAATTTTGCTGGAGTAACATCTGTTCACCGCTTTCGAGCCTGGATATTTCATCCAGGTCATCAACAAGATTTACAAGGCGGTCCACATTACGTGCAGTGCTTTGGAGGAATTTAGAATTCACAGCGTCATTATGCAATGCCCCGCTTAGCAAGGTATCTACATAACCCTGTATGGCAAATATGGGGGTCTTTAACTCATGACTCAGGTTTTGTAAAAATTCTTTACGGAAGGCTTCATTTTGTTGCAAAACTTCTATTTCTTTTTTACGCTGTTCGGCCCAGGCTTCTACATCTTCCCTGACTTCATCAATGCTTTTTTGGGGAAGAATATTTTTGTAATAAAATTCTTCCCGTTTACTTGCTTTGGTTTGATAAATAAGTTTATAAATCAATTTTATTTTCCTGTAAACAAATGTTTGCACCGAAAAAAGGATGAGTGCATAGCTGCCGGAAAAAATTAAGATAGTAGCAATCAATCCTTCCCACCATGTTCTGGTTACTATCATCATACCTATACCCGTTGGTATGGCAATGGCTAGTGCAGTAAATAATGAAAGTTGGTTAGGTGTTAAGCTTTTTGCAGAGAGCATAGTGTAAAGTTAGCAGATAACATTTGCACCCATTGCAGGTTTTATATTTCAAATTTATAGCCTACTCCTTTTACAGTACTTATACAATCAAGGCCAAGCTTCTGTCGTATTTTACGGATATGAACATCAATAGTACGGTCGCCTACAATTACTTCTGTGCCCCATATCTGGTTTAATATTTCATTTCTTAAAAATACTTTTCCCGGCTTAGAGGCAAGCAGTGCCAGCAATTCAAATTCTTTACGTGCCAGGGAAATATCCTGGCCTTTAAGTATCACCATATATCTCTCCCTGTCTATTTCAATATCGCCCAGCTTTATAATTGTAGAATCCGTTTTGTTTATCCGCCTGAAGAGGGCGTTCACTTTACTTACCAGCACCCTGGGGCTGATGGGTTTGGTAATAAAATCATCTGCACCTGTTTCCAGTCCCCTGATTTCAGTGCTTTCATCACTCATTGCTGTTAGGAAAATAATTAATGTGTTTTTAAATTGAGGCATCATGCGGAGAATATTACACACCTCCATACCATTTTTATAAGGCATCATCATATCCAGGATAATTAAATCAGGAATAATGTTGCCAGCTTTCTCCAATGCTTCATCACCATTACGGGCGGTATTTACTTCGTACCCTTCGGCTTCCAGGTTAAATTGTAAAATTTCCAAAATGTCTGGTTCATCATCTGCAATCAGGATTTTTTTGGCTAAGCTCATAATAAAATAGTTGCACAAAACTAATTTAATGCATTGAAGGCAGCATCTGTTAAACACAAGTTATATATTATCAAATTGTTAAGTAAAAAGCAGCATTAAATTCCATTAAGGTCTCTGAGGTTTTCAGTTCCATATTTTTTGTATCATCTTTGCAATAGATAGAGTGCTTTATGAACCGAATAATTTTACTACTTATATTTTCCATTGCCTGCGGGCATTCATTTGCATTTAATGACACATTACATGTGCCGTTAATGCGACAGTCTTTTCATGATAAAATAATTGCTGAACAAAGGCAGCTTGACAAAGCTGATGGTAAACAGGATAATCATTTAACCATTAGCGCCAATGAAGAGATTAACCTCCATGTAACTGATGCAGTTTTTAGAAAAACTGAAGCTTTGCGTAAATGGGTGGAAGACAATAATGAATTGAACAGCAACAATGAAAAAGTAAGGTACCTGAGATATATTGAAAATATGTTGAAATATTTCAGGATAGCCTGGAGGCAACGTGCTATAAATCCTACTGCATTTCCAGCCTTGCGAGACAATTTTGAAATCATGCTTAAAGCCAATCTCCAAGGAAAATCTATACTTCCTTATATACAATTGGCCCCTTATGAAATAGCCAAAATAAATGCAGATGTCTTTTCTGATAACCTGGATTATAAAGCGGCTATCAATATTATTTACTTAAAATACTGTGCGCTGCATCCTGATAAAATTATGGCAACCATCAGGCCCTTTGTGAATGAACCTTTTGCGGATAGTCTTGTGCTACTTGCCACCCAACGTAACCCGGTACAATTATATTCTTATGCACAAAGCATTAAAAGTCCTGAAGGAAAACTGATTCACCGCAATACCAGCGAAATGGTGCAGGCAGTTGCAAAACTTAGCCAGACTCCCAATGCCTTATTTTATTTTCCTTTTTTAGATGATTTGCTTTCCGGTAAAAAATCCATTGACAGTATTAAAAAATATGTAGGGGATGGAGATAAAGGATATGACAGCGTGGGTTATTTTAAATTATTGGTAAAGACAGAAATTGAATATTATAAGCGGATGGCACCTCCTGTTAGAGATACGCCAATTGCCATGTTTGGTGTAAATGGTTTGAGAGAAATGCTGAAATCAAAAGCATTGCAGCATTTCATAACACCCATTAATGAACTGCACAATCAGAATAACCTTGCCATAAGAATGAGGGCTATAGATCCATTGTCGCCTGAAGAATTATATTTTATGATGGTGATGGGTGAGAATGATATTTATACCAGCAGTTACAAACATAGCTTCAACCGTATGCTGCAGCGCATGGGTACAAGCGCCCGAACGGATAGTCTTTTAATGAACGTGCATTTTGATTTTTTTAAAAAGTTTATAAAAATGGCGGCCAACTATAATAAGCTGGATACATTTTTAAGGGGCATGCCTGTGGCAAAATCGGAAATACTCATGAAAGCATTTGTCGCAAAACTGGATGAGACCGGTAACCTGGAGGATGCGGTAGATGTGGCTGATGCATACAGCAGTATCACTGACAAAAAATTGCTGAATACTATTTTAGAATATGTAAAAACAAATGAGCAAGCCAGTATTCGCAGCTTTAATAACAGGGGAAGAATAATTTATAGTTTGCTAAAAACAATTTTTCTTTCTGCTGATACCACACAAAAAATTGACCTTACGGAGTCCATTGGTATTCCGTCAATCTATGAAGTGAATACCAATATTCTGAAAGACCAGAAAGGCCGCATAGTGCAACAGGTGTTTTTTTATGGTGATGATGATGGCAAGCAATTCTTCAACCAGTTTGTAAACTCGTTTTCTGCAAAAGACTGGAAAGTAACCATGAAAAAAGAATGGGTGGAAATTAAGGCAGTAAAAGCAGATGTATGGGTATTTGCCAATCGCCCGCTGGATTTTGATGCAAACCTTGATGATAGTGCACAAGTGCACCTGGCGGCTTATATGGAAACGCAGGAAATGAAGCCTTCAGTTGCTGTGCACCGCGGACATAGTTATTGGCTCCCGGGCACTATAACCAGGATGCCTGCCGATGCAAAAATAATTGTCCTTGGTTCATGCGGCGGCTATAAAAATCTAAACCAGATCCTGGACCTGTGCCCAGATGCCCATATAATTTCCACAAAAGAAATTGGTAAAGGAGATATCAATAAGCCCATATTAAATTACCTGAACCAGGCATTTGTTAGCGGAGGAAACCTGCAATGGAAAGCCATGTGGTCTAATTTGACTTCCTTATTTCAAAGAGACCCAAATAAGGAAGTAAGAGAAAGCTGGGACGATTATATACCTCCATACAAAAATCTCGGGGCTATTTTTATTAAGGCATATCATAAGCAGGCGGAAGCATCCACGGTTAATAATTGATAATTGGTTACACCGTAACTGATAATTACCCGCCCGGCTGAATGTCGTCGTTTGGACGAGGGTTAAATGATTATTGACATCTACAAAGCTATCGGGAGTCATTTTCCAAAGCACATTTACCTTTTCCTAACTTTGCATTCATGAGCATTGAAAAAGGCAAAAAGAAAATCATAAAAATTTCGTTGTTGAAAAGGGTTTTTACTTTTGCTGCTCCATACAAGAATAAATTTTATGGCTCTCTTGTTTTGTCTGTAGTGCTGGCAGCTATGGCTCCGCTAAGACCTTTCCTTATCCAGCTTACGATAAATGA
>JBDSYV010000331.1:0-14354 GCA_040110925.1 Ferruginibacter sp.
CTAAATTTCAAAACAAAACCTCTCTCCTCATGAACATTGCATTAATCGGTTATGGTAAAATGGGGCATGCAATAGAAGCGATAGCCACAGAAAAAAATCATAATGTTGTACTTGCCATTAGTTCTGCAAATCAATCTGAGCTTACCGAGGCCAATTTACAAAAAGCAGATGTTGCCATAGAATTTACCAATCCCCATAATGCAGTTGCTAATTTGCTTATGTGCATAGATGCTGGAGTGCCTGTAGTTTGTGGCAGTACAGGCTGGTTGAAGCATTGGGATAAAGTAGCAACTGCATGTAAAGAAAAAAACGGTTCACTGCTTTACGCAAGTAATTTTAGCGTGGGCGTAAATATATTCTTTGAGCTGAATAAAAAACTGGCCATACTTATGGCAAACCGAAATGATTATAAACCTGCTATTGAAGAGATCCATCACACAGCAAAAAAAGATGCACCCAGCGGCACGGCAATAACGCTTGCCGAACAGATCATTGAAAATATCCCTTCAAAAACTTCATGGGTAAACGATGCCAGCGCTAAAAGTGCAGAAATAAATATCGCAAGCAAACGCATAGACCCGGCACCAGGAACACATCATGTAAAATACCATTCCGCTATAGATGATATTGAAATTATTCATACTGCACACAGCCGCCAGGGATTTGCTGCAGGTGCTTTGTTGGCTGCAGAGTTTATTGTTGGCAAAATGGGGATATTCACCATGGCTGATGTACTAAATTTTAAATAGCGTCATACCAAACCCGGTTTTTATAGGTTTTCTCCGTCCCTGGAATAATTTTTTTTCTTTAATCGCTGATTACCATCTGTCATTTTTTATATAAAAATATCAGGGGCATTTTAAAGTCTTCTTATAAATTAATTATATTCATCAAATGAAACCGCAAATGACTTTGTATCTACGAAGCCTGCTTCTCTTTATTATTTTTATTCCGACATCAGTAATAGCTCAACAAAATATTATTGACAGTATTGAGAAAATAATTTCATCCCAAAAGGACAGTACCCTTGCTCAAAGTTATAATGAACTCACCTGGCAGTATAGAACAATCAACCAGGAGATAGCCATTGAATATGGTAATAAAGCCATTGCACTTGGCAACAAAATAAATTTTCCAAAAGCTGTTGCACAGGCTTATAATGATATAGGCATAATTTACTATGATAAGCAGGATTTTGAGAATGCATTGTTATCTTACCGGGAAGCGTACAAAATAAGGGTTAAGTTAAAGGATTCCAAAGGCATTGCTGCTTTATACAATAAGATTGGGATTATTTACCAAAAGGAATCAAAGTTTGACTCAGCTTTAATTTTTGCACAAAAAGCTCTTGCCCTCTATGAACAGCTTATTGATAAAATTGGCATTTCATATTCCCTGAACAATATTGGCATCGTGAACCAGAATGTTGGCAACTATGATGAAGCGATAAAATATCAAGAACAATCCATTTTAATTAAGGAAGAGATTAATGATAAACTTGGTTTATCCGGTTCTTACGTGAATATGGGAAATATCTATTTATTAAAAAATGAAACGGGCAAAGCCAGAGAATATTTTGGAAAGGCTGAAAACATATCAAGGCAGATAGGCAACCCGGAATATTTGGCTAACTCATTGAATAACCTCGCTTCTGTTTATCAAAAGA
This sequence comes from Ferruginibacter sp., assembly GCA_040110925.1. GTDB lineage: Bacteria > Bacteroidota > Bacteroidia > Chitinophagales > Chitinophagaceae > Ferruginibacter. Next base: position 1,667 of record JBDSYV010000331.1, read on the forward strand.
TGGGGAATTATTCAAAGGCCATTCCGTTGATTGAAGAATCATTGAAAATCCGCACTAAGTCAGGTGATATAAAAGGACAGGTGAGTTGCCTGGTAAACTGGGGCTCAATATTAACTGAAATGAAAAATTTTCCCGGAGCAGAAAATAAATATATAACGGGATTAAAATTAGCAGATACACTTTCCTCCTGCCGGAATGAAAAAGCGAAATTATACGATGGCTTATCAAAATTATATGCGCAGACGGGCGAGTACAAAAGGTCTATGGAAATGGCCAGGCTTACCATAGAAATGAATAATTCAATTTATACAGATGATATGAATGATAGGTTTTCTGAAATGGAAACTAAATTCCAAACTGCCAAAAAAGATAAACAGATACAGGAACAGCAATTTGAATTGATTAAAAAACAATATTGGATTTACGGTTCAATAGGCATTGCTGTTTTGCTGGCATTGCTTGGCTATTCATATTACCGTAGGCGTGAACTTAAGCAGGAAAAACGCCTGCAGATTGAGGTAATAAATCAACAGGATATTGCCACAAAAGCCATCATATATGCCGAAGAAAATGAACGCAAAAGAATAGCCGCCGACTTACATGATGGTATAGGACAAATGATGAGTGCTGCCAAAATGAATTTATCTGTTTTTGAATCTGAATTAAAATTTGATAATGAGAATCAAAAAAATGCATTTGAAAGAGTAATAACCCTTGTAGATGAAAGCTGCAGGGAAATAAGAAGTGTTAGCCACCAGATGATGCCAAATGCATTGCTCAAAGCTGGGCTAAGTAGCGCAGTTAAAGAATTTATAAGCAGGATAGACAGCCGAATAATTAAAATATCATTGCACACAGATGGGCTCCAGGATAGAATGGACAATAATATAGAAACAGTATTGTACAGGGTAATACAGGAATGTGTAAATAATGTATTAAAACATTCACAGGCAAACCAAATGGATATTTCATTGTTAAAGGATGAAGATGGAATAGCCGTAACAATAGAAGACAATGGAACAGGCTTTGAAAGTAAAAACCTTAATAATTTTGAAGGCATTGGCTTAAAAAATATGATAACTCGTATATCTTATCTGAAGGGCACTATTGATTTTGATAGCAGCCCGGGGAAAGGAACTTTAGTGGCTATACATATACCAGTGGCTTAAGGTTGATTTATAAATAAAATTATCTTACTATAATGACCCAGGAAAAAATTTCGCTTGCCCTTGTGGATGACCACCAGATTGTAATTGATGGCTTGAAATCACTTCTCCAGGGGCACCCCCGCTTTGTGGTTTCTATTGAAACCACGCAGCCATTACTTGTTCCCTCACTTTTGCAACAAACTCATGTTGATATATTATTAACCGATGTTATGATGCCTCTGTTGAATGGTGCAGACCTTGCAAAGCAGGTGCGGGCTGAGTTTCCAGGAATTAAAATCCTGGCACTAAGCATGAGTGGAGAAGGTAGCCTGGTAAATAAGATGATAGAAGATGCTGATATAAGTGGTTATGTTTTGAAAAACATTGGCAAGCAGGATTTGATAACAGCATTGGAAAAAATTGCTGCAGGTGGCATTTATTTTAGTGAAGAAGTTCTTGAAGAAATGATGAAACAGTTAGAAAAGAAAAAAAATAATGAAGAAATTCACCTCACACTCCGAGAGGTAGAAATAGTGAAACTGATTGAAAAAGAAATGAATAACCGCCAGATAGCAGAATCATTATTTTTGAGTGAAAGGACAGTAGAAACACATAGGAAAAATATTTTCAGGAAAACAAAAACCAGTGGCCTTATTGGTTTAATTAAATATGCATACGAGAATAACCTTATTGAAAAATAATTAATCAGAATTTATAAGCAACCCCCAATTGTCCATAAGAACCTGCAACAAATCCTGCCTCTATCATGCCTGCAAAATGGGGATTAAAATAATATTTAATTCCACCATGGCCCGTCCAGCCAAAGGCTCCGGGAACTTTTATATTTTCAAGACTACCGCCGCTGTTGTCTTTTGATGTATAATTAAACTTATAATAGCCCGCACCGCCGCCCAGGTATCCATCCCATTTTGGCTTATTAATAATATGATAACTACCCCGCAGCAACACAGAAAAATTTGTAAGCTTTTCATCATTTCGATAGGTGCCATACGTTGACACAGCTTTTAAAGAAGAATAACCTAAAGCAACGCCGGCACTTATTCTGCTGGTAAAACCATATTCATAAATAAGGGTTACGGGCCCTACTCCTTTTAGACTGCTATAATAATTACTTAAAACAGATTCTTTGAAAAGTTGTTTCCAGATATTATTTACACCATAACCCAAAGAGATAACAGAACTTTTTTTCTGGTAGCTTTTTATTGATTGAGCAGAAGACAACGAACAATTAAGGGACAGAAAAATAGATATAACCAGGTAATTTTTTTTCATAATAAAACTTTAAAGGACAATTTACAACAATAAAAAAAGCCCTGCGGACTGCAGGGCTTTAACGAAATTAGTTTTGATATTATTATTTGCTACCAAACATATAACCTATTCCAAGGCTAACACCTCTGTTCTTATAACTAGAACGATCATCTGGAGATGCATTGTCTTTATTAGGATCCACGTCCATGAAACCATGAGTGTAAGCAACCCTGAAGAAAACGCCCATTGGTAATTTGTAACCTGCAATAATATTTAAGCCTACATCAAACCTTTTTAAATGACCATCATTATCGTTAGGATCAGTTATATCATCACTTTTTTTACCATCAAACTTTATATCATAGGTCTTGTTATCGCTTGGGCTGCTTGGATCAGTGTATTTGTCTTTTCCTGATAATCCAAAAGCCAAAGCAGGCCCAAGGCCAAAGAAGAAATTACCTGAACCTACAGGAAGCTTATATACAACATTCAAAGGAAGTTCTATATAATTCAAAGTGATTTTAGATTCTGGAGAACCAAATCCAATAATGGTGGCACCTGTTTTACTTCCCTTCTGAATAAAATTAAATTCAGGCCTGAATGCAATTTTTTCGCCAAAAGGAATCTCGGCTAGAAACCCTCCAAATACACCTACTTTTGGATCATTTGTTAGTGCATAGCCGGGTATGGTAATATCAGTTGAGGATTTTCCCATGGCAAAATTAGCTCCTGCCTGGATGCCAAAGCTTACCTGTGCATTAGCACCAAGCGTTGCAATTGTTGCAATTGCGAAGATTAAGAATAATTTTTTCATAAATACTTTTTTTGTTTTGGTTTAATAAATCGGATGCAAAAGTAGAGGAAATCATATTGAAGCCAAAACTTTTACTTTGCAAATAAAGAATTGTTTTCTCATTCAAACAATACCCTGAAAAGGGTAGTCAACATTTTTCAGGCCATTGTTAATAAGTAATTCCCTTACAAATTTGCCAGCATATCCGATGTCATTGAAGGCAAATCATAAGCATTTTTCCAGTTCCAATCATGTTGTGCTACAGTATCGTCAATACTTTGTGGCCAGCTTTCGGCTATTTGTTGGCGGTAATCGGGCTTATAGCTAATGCTAAATTCCGGGATATGCTTTTTTATTTCGGCAGCAATTTCTTTAGGAGAAAAACTCATGCCTGACACGTTATAGGATGTGCGAATTGAAATTTTTTCAGCAGGTGCTTCCATCAATTCTATGGTTGCCCTTATAGCATCTGGCATATACATCATGGGCAGGTAAGTATCTTCTTTTAAAAAGCATTCATATTTTTTTTCTTCTTTGGCTTCATGAAAAATTTCTATAGCATAATCTGTAGTGCCGCCGCCGGGAGCCGATTTATAACTTATCAGGCCTGGGTACCGCAAACTCCTCACATCAACCCCATAGCGCTGGTAAAAATAATTGCACCAGAACTCACCTGCATATTTGCTTATACCATAAACCGTGGTGGGTTCAATTATTGTTTGCTGCGGGCAATTTTGTTTTGGAGATGTGGGACCGAATACGGCAATGGAGGAAGGCCAGTAAACTTTATGCAGTTTCTCTTCCCGGGCAATATCAAGTACATTAAGCAAACCCTGCATGTTTAAATGCCAGGCTAGGTTAGGATTTTTTTCGCCGGTAGCAGAAAGTATAGCAGCCAGTAAATATACCTGTGTGATGCCTTGTCTTATTATCTGCACATGCAACATTTCCTTGTTCATTACATCCATACTTACATATGGACCGGTGCCATGTAGCAATGCATTTTCTTCTCTCAGGTCAGAAGCCACTACATTAGCGGCGCCATACATTTTTCTTAAGGCAAGTGTAAGTTCCACGCCTATCTGCCCGCTGGCACCTATCACTAATATTTTTTCTTTTACCATGCTTCAGTTTTTAAAACCTGACAAAGTTAATAACTGCAATTCAAATCAACCTCGTGCAATACTATTGTAAAAAAAGAACCTCATAAAAATGAGGTCCCGGTTAGTAGAGTTAATTTCTTTCGTTCTAATATTAAAATACGCTGATTGTTTTTGTATGAATACTGTTATCTGGTCCAAGGAATTGCAACATGTAAATTCCCGGCATCATAACAGCAGGCAAGTTGATTGTCTGCGAACTTTGTGCTGCATTGGCGTGAACGGTTCCCAAATCAAAAACACGGCCTGTTGCACTTACAGCTATTACCTGGTATTTTCCTTCTGTACCAACAGCCAGTTGCACCTGAACCTGTTTATTTACAACCGGGTTAGGATAAACAGTTATTCCAAGCCCCGCACCCGGTCCTGCAATTTTTGCAATGCTGCTAAAATATGTTTTGCCCTCAGCAGTCAATGCTTTTATCCTGTAAAAATTATCACCCTCTGCACAGTTACCGGCATCCTCTTTATATTGCATACTGCCACCATTATTGAATGGTCGGATATGTTTAATATCTTTAAAATCATTTCCGTCCTTCGAATGTTGAAGAGCATAATCATTAACAGAAAGTTCATTTTCTACACTAAATTCCACACTTAGACTGGCGTCTTTACGGGATAACTTAATACCTGTAAATAAAACTGGCACTGGTGCCTGAAGCGTACTTTCAAATATTACAACGAATCGGTTTTGTGCACCTGATGCAGGGTTGCCATTCACAGCAAAATTTATATAGCTTGTATCATTAAGGCCAAAGGGAACTAATGTGTTTGTATAATTGTCTTTTACAAACCCGACCAAACCCGGATGATTAAGGTTACGGGCAATTACCTGCATGGCATAATTACGCTGTTGCAGGTTCCACATCCTAATATATGAAGTATCAGATAATGGAATCGCTTTTCTTCGTTCCACCACCAGGGTTGTGCCGGTACGTAATAATCCCCAGTTTTCACCTGGATTGGTCATTTTCCATGCATCATCATAGTCTACGCAATTGCAGTAAACATCATCATAGATAGTGAGATTACCGTCTATTAATGTTCTTGTACCGTCATTGGCTACAATAAAAAGATTGGTTCGCATTAATTGCTGTGCATTGGAATTAATGCCCACAAATAAAACTACGATAACGAGGAAGGTTCGTAATACAGAACTCATGTGAGGAAAGAGGATTTTCATACGCTGGTTTTTCAGGCAATGCTTACGCATTGATTAGGGGTGTATAAATATTGGAATTATTTTTTGCTTTTGGTTTAGTTATTAACGACAGATTATAATAAATAGTATTAAATCAAGTATTTTTCTTCTAATATCAACAGGTTAAAATATTATGACGGTATTTTCCCTGTAAATGCTATAGAATATTTACGTTAGTATTTATACGGCTATTCCCCGGGCCAATAATCATTAACGTATAAATTCCTGCAGGCAGTGACCTTTGAATGGATAGCGTCAAAGCTTGTAGGCTACCGGTAATCGTTACAGTATTTAAAATGTAAATGATACCATTTGCGCCAACTAATTGTAATGCATATTCCCCTTCAACAAAATTGGCAAACTCCAACTGCAGTTTTTTATTAATTACCGGGTTTGGAAAAATGCCTATTGAAGAAATGCGATCATTGGCCTGGGCTGCTAATTTGACCAACTCACTTATTTGTACTTTCCCATCAAGACTTATTGCTTTGATGCGGTAAAAATTTTCTTTGCCTGAAACATATTCATCCTTTGCCTGGTACCATGTTGAATTAATCCGGCCAGGTGCCAATTTCTGATCCTCTTTAAAATTGCGGCCATCAATAGATTTTTCAACTATGTATTTGTCAATAGACATTTCGTTTTCTACCTGCCACTCTATCATTGCGAGGCCAGTTTTACGGTATGCCTTTGCACCTGTAAAGCTCACAGACATAGGGCTTCCAATTAATTTTTCAAAAATTAATTGAAAACGGTCGATAGCATAAGATGCAGGGTTTGTATTAATATTAAAATCTATTGCTGTACTACCATTAAGGCATACTGGTGTAGATGTGCCAAGATAGTTATCCTTGAAAAATGCAATCAGGTTAGGATGATTTAATTGCTGGTTAAGCACTTCAACCCTGTAATTGCGGTTTTGCTGTAGGTTCCAGATACTAAACGAAGTTGTATCCTTTTCGCAGATTATTTTTCTTCGCTCCACTATCAGTGAAACATTATCCCTGGTCACGCAAAAATTCTCCCCAGGGTTATTCATTTTCCAGGCATCATCCCAATCCACACAATTACAATAAATATTATCATAATTGGTAAAATTTCCATCTACAAGTGTAAGCCCGTTGGCATCTGAAATATACAAGCTCGCCCGCATAGTTTCCTGTGAGATAACTGTATTAAAAGAAAACAGCAGAAAAAAAAGAATACCAGCTGGTTTTACGGCACGGAGCAGGGGTAGAAAAGATTTCATAAACAGTTAGGGTTTATTTTTACAAAGGATATTTGGATAACAGGATACAAATATTGTTCATATTTATCCTGCAGTACATAGTAAAAGAGGGAAGTGTTTGTAGAGATTTTTCTAATACATTAATGGAAGTAGTCCAATACAAAAGCTAATTCCATTATCCTAAATGAGCCTGGCTATATATTAATTATACTTATGAAAAAAAACAACCAGAGAGACCGGTTGTTTTCCATTAAAAAAAAATTTTTTTGTTATACACTGCATTTCCACATTCCTACATTATCAAATTATCAATACAACATCACTGCCCTCCTATTCCTCCGCTGCCCTGCGTTCTCTTTGCTTCTTCTTCCTGTGCATTTTTTCTTTGTCTTGCTGCTTTTACCTGGCTGTTGCCAAACCGATAACTAAAATTTACCCTAAGTTGGTGGCTCTCAAAATTTCCTGTGCCTTTAAATACCTGGCCAGCAAAATCACTTACACCGCTCCAACGCATTGTTTTAAAAACATCTGTTAAGCTGGCCTTTATATTCCCTTTACCTTTTAATACTTGCTTCTGCACACCCACATCCATTGATCCCATTGCTTTACTCTTAAAAGTTCCCTGCCAGATGGTGGGTGAATTATACCAGCCACTCATTTCCGCCGTCCAGGTTTTTGCTATTTTCAGGCTTGCCTGTGTAAATATATTAACAGCAAAAGCATCCAGGTCCACAGTTCTTCCGTTACCAAAATTTGCTTTATATTTTGAATAATTTGAAGTGGTATTAAAAAACGCACTGAATTTTTTATACTGGAAAGGGTAACTGATATTTAAACTGATGATATCCTGTGTAGCAAGATTTTTCTTGGACATAAACGTTTTCGAAATCTCAGCTGTATCAATTAGCTGGCTGAATATATCTTTAACATGACTGTAATTCAGCCGGGTATTTAATTTAAAATTATAAGTATGGGTTATACCAAAACTATTGGTGTATTGTGGCCTAAGCTGTGTATTCCCTTTCATGTAAGTGTATTCATCCATCTTCATTTCAAAAGGGTTTAAATCCTGGTATGCTGGCCTGTCTATACGCCTGCTGTAAGTAAACCCTAGCTGACTTTTTGGATTTTTATTAAACGTGATCGCCATGCTGGGAAAGAAATCAATATATGGTTTTCTGAAAGTAGAATCATAATGTTGATATTGTCCGCCAATCAACTTGTTTCCAATGGACTCGCCTTTAGACACAGTATTCTCTGCCCTCACACCTGCCTGTAAAACAAAACCTTTCCATTGCCTGTTGTAATTTACATAAAGGGCATTAATATTTTCATCATAATCAAAGCGGTTGCTTCTTAATGTGTCCAGCACTTTATTATTTGTATAAACATTGAAACGCTGAAAATCATTGTTGGTATTAATGAATGATGTTTTTGCCCCAATCCCCAGTTTACCTTTTTTGAAATCCTGTTCGTAATCAGCTTTTAATGAAGTGATCCTGATGTTGGTTGGCGAAATCATGTTATAACTTACGCTGCTTATTTTATTCCCATTCTGATCGTAGTAAATGTTTGGTTGCATCTGGTTACTGAACATGTGATAATGGCCATAATCAGCATCCACATTAAGTTCCCTGGTTTTTCCTGCATAACGATAATTCAGGTTTGTATTTATATTATTCCTGTTACCTGCACTGCTGTTATTAGCAACAAGTTGTTTTACAAATACTCCAGTAGGTTGATAATAGATATTTGTATTGCTTGTACTTGTGTTACTGTTTTCACTCGTGTTTCCGTTTACAATTACTCCTATTGTGTTTTTTGCATTCAGGAACACATCTATACCAGCTTTATAACTATGCCCTTCATAATTATTATTCATTATCGTTTGCTGATCAAATATGGTATCGGCCAGTGTGCGGTAAAACTCCATTTTGTTACGGTTGCTACCCCGGTTGTAATTATAGCTTCCGAAAAGATTTGTTTTCTTGTTACGGTTATTCAGGGAAAATCCGCCATTATATTTTGGTGTTATGCCTATCGCCCACCCTGCATTTACCGATCCATTAGTACCAAAAGATTTGTTTTTTTTGAGCCTGATGTTTATGATACCGGCATTACCTGCTGCCTCATATTTTGCAGAAGGATTGGTGATAATTTCAATAGCTTCTATTTCCGATGATTGCACTGTTTTCAGAAAATCAGCCAACTCTTTTCCTGAAAGTGGAGTTCTTCGGCCGTCCAGGTAAACCTGCACTCCATTTTTACCGGCCAGGCTTAAGTTATCATCTTTATCTACAAGAACGCCCGGTGCCTTGCGCAATAATTCCAAACCATCACTACCAACAGAGTTGATTGTTCCTTCAATGTTCAGAATAGTTTTATCTGCTTTTACTTCTACCATGGGTTTTTTGCTGGTAACTGTTACGCCCTGAAGTTCCGACGGAAGTTTGTTGAGTGTAATAACTGGTGCAGTTAGGTCATCATTGCCTAAGGTTACAGGTCCAGACACGGTGGTTGCAAACCCTATATGTGTGGCCTTAATTAAATAGTCCCCCGGTTTAATTCCTACAAAAACATATTGCCCATCCCCTTTAGTAGCAGCATATTTTACGGCAACAGAATCTTTGGATCTCAAAAGGCTAACAGTAACTCCGGCTGGTGATTTGCCAGTTTCATCTTTAATAGTGCCCGATATTTTTTGTGCCTGCAGGGAAAATGACAGGGCAGTAAAAATGATAATTATATAAATCTTGTTCATATTGCATTTTATATGGTTGCAAAAGTAGCCTCTGGAATTTTATTCTAAAATTGAATCCGTACAAATGGCTTAAATCAATGCAGGAATGGTATTTATTTAGGTATGAATTGGAGGGAATAAGTATAAAAAACAAGCCCCGCAATTTGCAGGGCTAAAGTGGGAGTTGACGGGGTCGAACCGCCGACCCTCTGCTTGTAAGGCAGATGCTCTAAACCAACTGAGCTAAACTCCCTTTCCTATTTTCGGACGGCAAAGATAAGGGTTATATTTTCCTGACAAAAAAATATGGAATCTTTATAAATTTTCACTTCCTCACGGCCCGCTACATCCACCCAAATGACAAGTATCATATTTCACTAAAGCCATTATCATTTCCGCCTGCCCGCCCGCAAATTAAATTTGCACCTAAACCAATAATATTATAAAACCAACAACTATACCATGTTACCATTGCGGCGAGCCCAGTCTGAAGCCGGTAACAACAGATGATAAAACCTTCTGCTGCAGTGGTTGCATGCAGGTATACCTGTTATTAAGTGAAAATAATCTATGTAACTATTACGACCTGGAAAGTAATCCAGGAATCAATGCAAAAGGAAAATTTCTTGATAACAGCTTTGCTTACCTCGATGACGAAAAAACCATACAGCAACTTTTACAATACAGCAGTCCCCAACAAAACAATGTAAGCTTCCGCCTTCCCCAGATGCATTGCTCTTCCTGTGTTTATCTCCTCGAAAACATGCATAGGATTAATGAAGGCATTACCAGTTCAAGGGTAAATTTTCAACGTAAAGAAATATTTGTTAGCTATAACCCTACGCTTATTTCTTTAAAAAAGCTGGTAGAATTATTGGCATTTATTGGTTATGAACCGAATATAAGCCTGCAGGATGTAAAAAGTAAGCCCCTTGTAACCCATAACAGGAAAGAACTATATCGCCTCGGCATTGCAGGATTCTGTTTCAGCAATATTATGATGTTAAGCTTCCCTGAATATTTTGCTGGTGGTTATATTGAACAAGCTTATCTAAAAACAACATTTACCTGGCTCATATTTTTTCTGTCGTTACCAGTTATACTTTATAGTGCAGGAAGCATTCTGTCTTCAGCATACAAAGGTTTGATGCAAAAAAATATCAATATTGATGTGCCCATTGCCTTTGCAAGCATCCTAACATTCGGTAGAAGCTATTACGAAATTATAAGTGGCACAGGCGCAGGATATCTCGACTCAGGAGCGGGAATAATTTTCTTTATGCTTATTGGTCGCTGGTTTCAGCATAAAACCTACGATGCCCTCTCTTATGAAAGAAACTACAAATCCTATTTCCCCCTGGGTGTTACAGTTTTAAAAAATTATAAGGAAAGTACTATCCCGGCTACCCAATTAAAACTAAATGATTTCATCATCATACGTCATAATGAAATGATACCTGCAGATGCTATTTTGAAGGAAGGCCCTGCAAATATTGATTATAGTTTTGTGAGCGGCGAAAGTTACCCTGTCACTAAAATCCCTGGCGAAATCATCTATGCAGGAGGAATGCAGAAAGGCCCTGCCATAATGCTGCAGGTGGTAAAAGAAACATCGCAGAGTTATATTGCTCAATTATGGAATAATGATATTTTTAAAAACAAGAAGCACCAGCAAACCTCTTTCATTCATCCATGGAGCAGGTATTTTACAGTGGTACTTTTTTCAATAGCGGCCATTACTGCTATTTATTGGGGCCTGGTAAACCCGGCCAATCTTTTCCCGGCAGTAACTGCTGTGCTCATAATTGCCTGCCCCTGCTCATTACTGCTATCAGCAACATTTACTTTTGGCAATATGATCAGGATTTTGGGTCATCATAAATTCTTTGCAAAGAATGAAGGGGTAATTGAAACTCTGGGAAAAATAACGGATATCGTTTTTGATAAAACAGGCACCCTCACCTGTCCGGGCCAGGCAAAAATTTCTTTTAATGGCAACCCGCTTTCTCCACATGAAATGGCCTTGGTAAAGACCGCAGTATCACAATCGGCTCATGTGTTAAGCAATACTATCAAAGAAAACCTGCCGGGACAATCCATTTTACAAGCCGATAGCTTTAATGAATTTGCCGGCCGCGGTATAAGCGCAGGCATTGCAAAAAGCACGGTTGATATGGGGAGCCGCATGTTCATGGATGACAATTCTATTTCAGAAAGCCATTCATCGCCCGAAGTCCATTTAAAAATAAACGGGTATTATAAAGGCTATTACAGCATTCAGAATATATATCGCGATGGCCTGGAAGAAATGTTTACCAATCTACAAAAACAGGGATATAAATTACATATACTTTCCGGCGATAACCCATCTGAAAAAATATTGCTGCAGGAATATACCGGTCCTGAAACCAATTACCAATTCAATTCATCGCCTCAACAAAAACTTGAATATATAAAAACATTACAGACGGCAGGAAAAAAAATACTGATGGTGGGTGACGGTTTGAACGATGCTGGCGCACTCATGCAGGCTGATGCAGGCATTGCTGTAAGTGACTATTCTTCCAGGTTCACGCCAGCATGCGATGCTATAATGGATGGCGCTTCGTTGCATAAACTTGGGCGCATAATCCGCTACGCAAAAGAAGGAAAAAAAATTATTACAGCAGCCTTCATTATTTCCATTTTCTATAATATGATCGGCATATCATTCGCTGCCAGTGCGCAGCTATCTCCACTGGTTGCCGCCATACTTATGCCAGCAAGTAGTATAAGTATTGTTGTTCTGGTTAGCCTGATAAGTAGCCTGTTAGGTAAACAGATTACATCTTCATGAATTTACCTGATTATAATCATACCCATTTTTGACATGCCTCATTGCATGCGGTTCGCTATAAATATAGTTTTGACCACTAAACTATTGCCATTGTCGGTACTATTCATTTTACTTGGGGTAAGCCTTCTTGTTGCCGCAGGATTTTTAATTGCCTTTTTATGGAGCACCTCCTCCGGCCAGTATGATGATGACTATACTCCATCTGTAAGAATGCTATTTGACAATGAATTAAAACCAACTAATCAATCAAAAAAAGAGAAAATTTAAACATGCAGGTAGAGAAATTTTATTACGACAACAAAACGGTAAG
>JBDSYV010000332.1:0-3308 GCA_040110925.1 Ferruginibacter sp.
ATAGTTTTGGAATAAAATCCTCATGCCCTTATTTTTGCGCCGGAGAGATGGCAGAGCGGTCTAATGCGGCGGTCTTGAAAACCGTTGACTGTCACAGGTCCGGGGGTTCGAATCCCTCTCTCTCCGCCAGAAAAATAAATGGCCCCAGATTTCTGGGGCATTTTTTATTTTTTACCCGTCTTTGCCTTTTAAATTTGTTTTCATTATCCCTTGGTAAATACGTGGATGACATAGGGCCATTTTTTTAGTTTTTCCCTTTTTCAAAAAAATATGATGCAATCCAACAGTTTCCTGCTTTATGGCGCCAATGGTTATACGGGTAAGCTTATTGCCCGTTATGCCCATATCTATGGCCTTCAACCCATACTGGCCGGCCGCAGCAAAGAAGCTATCGAACAACTGGCAGCTGAATTAAATCTGCCTTTTAAGATCATTGACCTCAATAATACACCGGAACTTCAAGCCGCCCTGGAGCAAACTAATTTGGTAATTCATGCTGCCGGGCCATTTGCAGCTACGGCCAGCCAAATGGTAGAAGCCTGCCTAAAATCAGGCACCCACTATATTGACATTAATGGTGATATAAGTGTGTTTGAAATGATTAAAAGTTTTGATGCTGCTGCAAAAGAAAAAAATATTATGCTTATGCCTGGTGCAGGTTTCGATGTAGTGCCTACGGACTGCTTGGCCCTGCACTTGAAAAATAAATTACCAAATGCAACGCTACTCAGGCTAGCCTTTGCATCTTTAGGTGGAACCATTAGTCACGGAACGGCCATGACGATGCTAAGCAAGCTGGGTGAAGGCGGAGCAACAAGAATAGACGGTAAAATTAAGAGGCAAACACTTGGCAGTAAAAGTCTTTGTGTTGATTTTGGCATAAAAAAATTATTTGTAATGTCTATACCGTGGGGCGATATCTCTACTGCCTTTTTTACTACAGGTATAGGCAATATAGAAACCTACACTGCGATAAAACCTGCATTGTATAAGTTTTTGAAACTTCAAAACCTTTTCAACTGGTTGCTACGGATGGCATGGTTTAAAAATATTTTACGCAATAAGATAAAGCAACGGTCCCCGGGACCAACAGATGAGCAACGCGGCAATGCAAAAACCCTTGTGTGGGGAGAAGTGACCAATGACCAGGGAGAAAAATTTAGCGCTCATTTTAGATGTGCCGATGGTTATACCCTCACTGCTCATAGTAGCTTGCTTATTTCCAAAAAAATACTGGAAGGAAATTTTAAACCAGGTTATCAAACGCCAGCCGCCTGCTATGGAGAATCACTTGTTCATGAGATACCAGGAACCCAGCCATGGATAAGCTAAACAAGCTTCACGGCAATTGACGGCGTAACAAGTGAATTGAATACAATTTCTTTACTTATTATAATGAATGCATTTTTTTTTAATAAATAGCCGAACGAATTTAAAACCTTACATTAGTTTCCAAATCCCCTTCCCATGTACAAAACCCAATAATGCATACGCTAATGGCGTTTGGTCCATATCTTATTAAACCCAAACTTTTTTTATTAATCATTTATTAAAATCTAAAACATGAGATGTGTTTTGAAATTATCCTTGGTTTCTGCATTGGCAATAATCATGGGCACACAAATAATTGCACAGAACAAGACAGGAGCTAATAAAAAATCAACTGAATCTCCCCTGATAGGTAGGGAGATTTTATTAGGTAACCCCGAGATTGCGGGTGGCCAGTTAAGCCCCGATGGAAAATTTATTTCTTTTATGAAGCCTTATAATGGCACAATGAACATTTATGTAAAGAAAACTACAGAATCTTTTGAAAAGGCAAAACGGCTTACTGATAATGAAAGGCCAATAGCAGGTTATTTTTGGAGTAATGACGGAAAATACCTGCTATACCTAAAAGATAAAGGCGGTAATGAAAACTATAATATTTATGCAGTGAATCCTTATGATGCTCCTGATGCTGCTACCGGCATTCCAACAGGACGAAACCTTACACCCAATGAAAAAGTGAGAGCTATAATTTATGCGGTGAGCAAACTGCAACCGGATATAATGATGATTGGTCTTAATGAGCGGGATCCCAAATGGCATGACTTGTATAAATTAAATATATCTACAGGTAATCTGGAAAAAATAAGTGACAATACCGATCGAATAGGTGGATGGGTTTTCGACTGGAATGAAAAGCCACGACTGGCCATTCGTAATCCTGAAGATGGCAGTACAGAGATATTGCGCATTGAAGGCAATGGAGGATTCACAAAAATATACGAGGTAGGTCCTTTGGAATCTGCAGGGCCACTAGCATTTACAGCGGACAATAGTAAATTGTATATCAGCAGTAATAAAGGAACCAATTTCGTTCAGTTGTTATTGATGGATCCTAAAACCGGCGCTACTACATTAGTGGAAGAAGATCCCCTAAAAAAAGTTGATTTGAATAATGCTTCCTTCAGCGAAAAGAGCCATCAACTGGAGTACACCAGTTATTACGAAGATAAAGAACGCCGGTATTTTAAAGACAAAGCCCTGGAAGCTGACTACAATTTCCTGGCAAAAAAATTCCCTGGCAGAGAGATAGGCATCAATAACAGTACCCGTGATGAAAAACAATTTCTCATTAATTTAAGCAGCGATATATCTACCCCCGATGTTTATCTTTTTGACCGCAGCACTAAAAAACTCACTTTCCAATATTCTCCCCGGCCAAAATTGAAACCTTACGAAAAGTATTTCAGTCCAATGAAAGCTATTCGATACAAAAGCAGTGATGGCATTGAAATACAGGCCTATCTCACGGTGCCAAAACAAAGTGCCGGTAAGCAAATGCCTTTACTCGTATTCCCTCACGGGGGGCCATGGGCGAGGGATTTCTGGGGATATAATCCTATGTTCCAGATGATGGCCAACCGCGGCTTTATAGTACTGGCGCCAAATTTCCGGGGCAGCACTGGGTTTGGAAAAAAATACCTGGATGCAGGCAACCTGCAATGGGGGAAATTAATGCAGGACGATATTACCTGGGGTGTAAAATATCTTGTAGCAAAGGGAATGGTTGATCCTAAACGGGTAGCGATAATGGGCGGCAGTTATGGTGGATACGCAACGCTTGCAGGACTAAGCTTTACACCAGATCTCTATGCCGCAGGAGTAGATATCGTAGGTCCCAGTAATTTATTTACGCTTATGGCAAGTATCCCTCCTTATTGGGAAGCCGGGCGTAAAATTTTTGCTTTGCGAATGGGTGATGAAAATACTGAGGAAGGTAAAAAAATATTACATGAAGCCAGTCCCCTGTTTAGTGTAAA
>JBDSYV010000333.1:0-3259 GCA_040110925.1 Ferruginibacter sp.
CAACTGGCGGTTATTACTGGCAGCAGGCTCCTATAGAAAGCCAGGCATTAATGATAGAAGCATTTACCGATATAGATAAAAATAACAAAACAGTAGATGACTTGAAAACCTGGTTATTAAAAAATAAGCAAACCAATCAATGGCATACAACCAAAGCCACTGCAGAAGCATGTTATGCATTATTACTTAATGGCAATAACTGGCTTGCGGAAGAAAAAAATATTACTATACAATTAGGTAATACAATCATTAATTCCGCTGATGAAAAAACAGAAGCAGGCACAGGCTATTTCAAAAAAACTATTGAAGGTAGCAAGGTGCAGCAGGGTATGGGCAATATTGTAGTAAAAGTTACCTCAGCATCACCTGCATCTTCCTCCACAGCTTGGGGTGCAGTTTACTGGCAGTATTTTGAAGACCTGGATAAAATAACTTCTGCAGCTACGCCATTAATACTGGTTAAGAAATTATTTATAGAAACAAACACCGCCAGGGGTCCTGTACTCACGCCGGTAAAAGATGGCGATCAATTGCATGTGGGTGATAAAATAAAAGTTCGAATTGAGCTCCGCAGCGATCGGGATATGGAATATGTGCACATGAAGGATATGCGGGCAGCATGCATGGAACCTGTGAATGTGATCAGTAGTTATAAATGGCAGGGCGGCCTGGGTTATTACGAAAGCACTAAAGATGCAAGCACCAGCTTCTTCTTTAGTTATTTACCCAAGGGAACGTATGTATTTGAGTATCCCATGTTTGTTACGCATACCGGCAATTTCAGCAATGGGATTACTAATATACAGTGCATGTATGCGCCTGAATTCAGCAGCCATAGCGAAGGGGTGAGGGTGGTTGTAAAATAATGAATGTGAAATTGTATATAGTGAAGGGTGAAACCTAAAGGGATTTACATCCTTTTTCTTTCTCCTTTTGAGAAGGTGCCCAAAGGGCGGATGGGGAAACTGAGGCTGAGGTTTTCACGTACATATTCCGTAACTTTAAGGGATAAAAAAATGCAGGAAAAACAACCCGATATCATTAACACGGCATTGCTCTGGGAATACGATTTAACTACGTTTAATTATAAGAAATCGTACAAAATTGTAATTGAAAGAGTATTGGAAAGGGGCAACTTACAGGAGTGGCGTGAAATGGTTAACTTATATACTAAGGAACAAATTCTTGAAGCAATTGATTGGAGTGCCCAGTTAGATGAACGGGATAAAAAATTTTCAAAATTTTTCTTAACATCCGGTTTTTTACATGCTGCATAAAAATCCCTTTATTATTTCGGAAAAAACCTACCGGTTAATACAACAACTGCAAACCCTGCCCGAATTAGCTGATTTTTACCTGGTAGGGGGCACAGCCCTTGCTTTGCTTCTCGGTCATCGAAATTCCATTGATATTGATTTCTTTACTCAAAGAAATTTTACTGCAGTTGAAATAGAAGACGCCCTAAAAGACAGGCACGTCTTTACAGCTACACTATCAAAAAATAATACAGTATTGGCTGTTGTTGACAATATAAAGACTGATTTTGTAAAACATGATTATCCATTAATTAATTTGCCCTTAACAGAAGAAGGCATTACCTTCTTAAGCAAGGAAGATATTGTCGCCATGAAACTTCATGCGATAATTCAAAGTGGAAAAAGGCTGAAGGATTTTATTGATATTTATTTTTTACTCCAGCATTTTTCCATGGCGGAAATGATTGGATTTTTTGAAAAAAAGTACAGCTATGCCAACCCATTGATAGCATTAAAAGCGGTTACTTATTTTGATGACATTGATGAAAATATAGACCCGCCAAAACTATTGCAACCCCTGCCACTGGCCCTCATTAAAAATCGCATACTGCAGGCAACGCAAAATCCTTACACCCGCTTTTAAGAATAAATAAAGTAAATTGTATTGCAACACTCTCCAGGGCTTCAAGGGCTTTAGCTTTCTTTATTTTCGAAATGAATTATTTTAAAACCCATCACTTGAAAAGCGAGGCCCTCGTTTTACATTTGTTATAAATCATTATTATGTCCAAGCAAAAAAATAGTCCTGTACAGCATTTCAATGAGGATATTTACACTATTCCGCTCAAATACCGGCGCATGGAAAACCTGCACATCGTTTTCTGGCTATTTAAAGATGTGGCCTGGTGCATGGTATGGAAACCATTGGGCATTGCCATGATTTTTCCTACACTCATCATCGCCATTTTAATTGCATGGAGAACACGAAAATATATTAGCGAACTATGTCATAACCTGGCCATTGTTTTCTGGATTACCGCCAACTCTTACTGGATGATAAGCGAATTCTTTGTATTTGACAGTTTCCAATTGATAGGAACCTGGTCCTTTAAACATTTAGCCCTTCTACCTTTTTTCGCAGGCATACTGGTACTGGCTTTTTATTATATCGCGTGGAAACCTCGCCATCACAATGAATTGGAGACGATGTAGGCATCAGGCAGTACTTTATTATCTTTGCGCAATGCTGGTAGCAGCACAACTGTTGCAGTGAGTGACACAACGATGTACAGTAATGAACAAATGCCCGTAACATAAATATTTGGTAACCCGGCAGCATAGCATTCATCATCTTAATTGGCGTCGCACTCTTGTACTTCAGTTCATCATTCAACATTCAAAATAACTATGTACAGAACACATACTTGCGGAGAATTAACCATTGCTGACATTTCTAAAGAAGTTACCCTTTCCGGCTGGGTGCAAACCGTTCGCAAATTTGGCAGCATAACATTTGTTGATCTGCGTGACCGCTATGGCATTACGCAATTATTATTTTCAGAAAGCCTGAATGCTGAACTGGATAAAAATCCTCTCGGCCGTGAATTTGTAATTCAGGTATCTGGCAAAGTAAATGAACGAAGCAGCAAGAATAAAAATATATCTACAGGCGAGATTGAAATTTTGGTAAGTGCATATAAAATCCTCAACCAATCTGCAACGCCACCTTTCACTATACAGGATGAAACTGATGGTGGTGATGAATTGAGGATGAAGTATCGTTTTTTAGACCTGAGAAGAAATGCAGTAAAAAAGAATTTGGAACTACGTTATGCAGTAGGAAGAAGCACAAGGAATTATTTGCACGAAAATAATTTCATGGATATCGAAACGCCCTTCCTGATAAAATCGACACCCGAAGGTGCAAGAGATTTTGTAGTACCGAGCCGTATGAATGAAGGCCAGTTTTATGCATTGCCACAATCACCACAAACTTTTAAGCA
>JBDSYV010000334.1:0-3692 GCA_040110925.1 Ferruginibacter sp.
ATTCCGGGCTTATTTTTATTTACGCTTTTCCTGAGTAGAAGAAAAGTACATGTTAAGGTTATTAAAACAATGGGAATTGTTTCGCTGCTTATGCTCTTTGAATACCTTACCCTTTTATTACATCCCCGTGTACTGGAGATTACAAACCATACCCCTGTTTTCGAAATCATGATTTTTGTATGTATTGCAGCCATACTCATTCCCACTCATCACCGGGTAGAACATTGGCTTATTTCCACTTTAACAAGAAATCCATTCGCATCTGATGCTGAAAATATAAAGCTGCAAACAAGAAAGATGGTAATTAAGAAGCCTTCTTCCGAAGCCGATGGCAGCAAGGAAGAAGGCCTTAAAGAATAAATTAAGTAAGCTACATCATGATCCAGGCATGATTGGCCTTGTATTAGCCGTATCCATGTGAGTGGTATCCATCATGGGCATTGTTGTTGTGTCTGTCACAGTGGTTTCCATAGTTGACTCCTTTTTTTCATCATTACATCCCGTAAAAATTACGGATGAAAGCAAAAAAATACCAAGGACTGCTGCAAATAATAACGTTGAATTTTGTTTGTACATAAAATAGTTTTAGTTCTATAATATTACATAATTTCTTTAATTATCTGGTTTAATTTTTTAAGCTACATTCAGCTCCATTCATATTTCAGGATAATTTTGGGTCCTGAATTATTAAAGCCGCCCATTTCTGAACGGCTTTGTGGTAGTCCATGAGAAGATTTATTTTGCCATTGCAGCATTGATAGGAGCCCGGTCCAGGTATTGAATTACACGGTCTATTTTATCATCTGCATTAAAGTGCATATCAGTATGTATCCACTGCCGCATCCGCTTCCCGGTTTTATATTTGGCATCTGTCTGGTACCAGCCCAGCAGCCATATACCAGGTTCTTCAACTCTCTGTGGTTTGTTTACTTTTATGGGTATCCAGATATCATTAGTAAAGCTGATGGAATCAATAACTTCTGTTCTTCTTTTTTTCCAATATTCAGTGATGGCTGCTTTCCCTATTAAGCTATCACCATTATTCCAGCGGTAAGTGGCAGTATCAGCATAACCGGCCATCCATCCATCAATATCACCGGAGGAGAGAGCCGCAATACCCCGTTTGCCAATATCAGCATATTTTGCATCCGCAAATTCAGCCTGCTGTTGCGTTTTGGTTTCATTCTTACCAGACATAGCCGTTTCATCCTTTTGTTCTGTGGCTTTTTCATTATTGCAACCAAGGAATAAAAAGGAGCCTAAGGTTAATACCATTACATACTTCATGATTAAAACGTTTTAAGTTTTTTTAAAAAATAATGATAAAGTGAGCGATTTCGATTAGGGTGTAGCGGTAGAGAGGCGGGGTGAAAGTAGAAAGTAAATCTTAATAATGCAAGGCCTAAATTGAAAAAATATTTTTATTAAGGGTTCAGGGAATTTAAAAGCCTGCGGTTTTGCCCATCTTACCGCAATTAAACCAGGTATAATATTCTACTTTTTTTTATGCTTTAATAAATAGCTATTTGCATAAAAAAACCGCTCCCTTAAGAGCGGTTCAATTTAAAATAAAGAGGAAAATTAATTTTGCCTGGCTGCAAATTCTCTCCTAATGATATTCAAGGCAGCTCCAGCTTTAAACCATTCAATCTGCTGTTTATTATAGGTATGATTTGTCATGATTTCATCCTTTGTGCCATCTTTATGTTTTAATACAATCTTTATTCTTTTCCCCGGCGCAAATGTTTTCAAGCGTATCACATCTATCACATCATCTTCGTGAATTTTATCATAATCTGCTTTGTTTTCAAATGTAAGGGCAAGCATCCCTTGTTTTTTCAGGTTGGTTTCATGAATACGGGCAAAAGATTTTACAAGCACTACACGTACTCCAAGATGGCGGGGTTCCATAGCTGCATGTTCTCTTGATGAACCTTCTCCATAGTTTTCATCTCCTACCACAATAGTAGCTATACCTGCTGCTTTATAAAAGCGTTGTGTATCCGGTACGGCATTGTACTGGCCTGTAACCTGGTTCTTTACGAGGTTGGTTTTGTCATTAAAAAAATTCACAGCACCTATCAGCATATTGTTACTGATATTGTCTAAATGGCCACGGAATTTGAGCCAGGGTCCTGCCATAGAAATATGATCTGTTGTGCATTTCCCCTTTGCTTTTATGAGCAAGCGAAGCCCCATTAAGTTTTCACCATCCCATTCCGGGAACGGGTCAAGCAGTTGTAATCTTTTACTGTCTGGCGAAACGATAACCTGTACATGACTGCCATCAGCTGCAGGCGCCTGAAAACCTGGGTCGTCAACAGCAAAGCCACGGGGTGGTAATTCAAAACCAGTAGGTGGATCTAATTTTACATATTCACCCTTATCATTCAATAATGTATCGGTTAGGGGGTTAAAATCAAGAGTGCCGGCAATTGCCATGGCGGTTACTATTTCAGGCGAGCCTACAAATGCAAAAGTATTTGGATTACCATCGGCCCTCTTGGCAAAGTTCCTGTTGAAGCTATGCACAATGGTATTTTTTTCTGCCTTTTCTGCACCTACTCTCGCCCACATACCTATACATGGCCCGCATGCATTAGCAAAAACCGTAGCCCCGATATTATTAAAAATATCCAGGAATCCATCTCTTTCAATTGTAAATCTTACTTGTTCCGATCCTGGGGTAATGGTGAATTCGGAATTTAATTTCAAACCCTTTTCTGTTACCTGGCGGGCCAGGCTTACAGCCCGGCTGATATCTTCATAAGAAGAGTTGGTGCAACTTCCAATGAGCCCTACTTCTATTTTGGTGGGCCAGTTATGCGATGCGGCTGCCTCTTTCATTTTTGAAATTGGCGTGGCAAGATCAGGCGTGAAAGGGCCATTAAGATGTGGCTCCAATGTATTAAGGTCAATTTCTATTACCTGGTCAAAATAGGCAGAGGGGTTAGCATAAACCTCCTCATCACCTGTTAGGTGTGTATGTATTGTATCTGCAATTACAGCAATATCGTCACGGCCTGTAGCTTTCAGGTAGCGGCTCATGCTTTCATCGTACCCAAAAACGGAGGTAGTTGCGCCGATTTCGGCACCCATATTACAGATAGTGCCTTTGCCTGTACAACTCATGCTGGTTGCGCCTTCTCCAAAATATTCAACAACGGCACCCGTGCCACCTTTTACAGTAAGTATTCCGGCTACTTTAAGGATTACATCTTTAGGTGCTGCCCATCCGTTTAGCTTTCCGGATAATTTTACACCAATAAGTTTGGGCATTTTTAATTCCCATGGCAGGCCAGCCATTACATCGCATGCATCTGCACCACCAACACCAATTGCTATCATGCCAAGGCCACCAGCATTTACAGTATGGCTGTCCGTACCTATCATCATTCCACCCGGAAAGGCATAGTTTTCAAGTACCACCTGGTGAATAATACCGGCGCCGGGTTTCCAGAATCCAATCCCATATTTATTACTCACTGAGGAAAGAAAATTAAATACTTCACTGCTTTCGGTTACAGCCCTTGCAAGGTCGGTTTTGCTGTTATCCTTTGCTTCAATTAAATGATCGCAATGCACTGTGCTGGGTACAGCTACTTTGGTGCGGCCGCTTTGCATAAATTGCAATAAGGCCATTTGAGCGGTGGCGTCCTGCATAGCTACACGGTCTGGTGCAAAGTCCACAT
>JBDSYV010000335.1:0-23794 GCA_040110925.1 Ferruginibacter sp.
TACCACGCCTCCATCATTACCAGCTGTTGTAAAATCAGCAGTGGCCAAACCTCAGCCAATAAATATTGCCGTTGCCCCTGTTATTGATCTTGCCAAAAGAAAGATAGAAACCATTGACCAACTTTATTTAGAAGCCGATAGCCTGCAGTTTACGTTGTATGATAATGGTGAAGTGGATGGTGATACCGTGAGTATAATCATGAATGGAAAAACAATTGTATCCCGGCAGGGATTGAGCACTGTTGCTTTTACCAAAACGATTTATTTTACCCCCGACTTAGGGGATAGCATTCAATTGGTGATGTATGCTGAAACACTTGGCTCCATACCACCCAATACAGGCCTTCTGATCCTGAATTACGATAAACAAAGACGTGAGATAAGATTCTCAGGAGATCTGAATAAAAATGCAGCAATTACATTGAGAAGAAAGGAAAAGGAATAAGCGTATTGTTTCAATATTTCCATTACTTAATTAGGTTATTCCAATGGCAGTTCAACATATTCTTCATCCCTTGGTTTCAGATGATGATCCATGATGAGCCGGGCGCAAGTGTTCCAGCGAAGGACGGCATCAACATTTTCTGTAGGGCGCAACGATTCTGCTTTTTCATAATGATCCATAGCGTCTCTCAACCATTCGTATGCCGTATCACCCCCATAGGAACTGGGTTTACCAACTTTCGCTTTTCCCTTACGCTCACATACAAGGCCTGAATAGTATTGCAGTTCATATTCATCTGTAAAACGGTTAAGTAATTCTTTTGCCCGGCCCATATCGCCAGGTGCGGTAGTTCCAAACTGGTCTGTAATAGCTAAAAGCATGACGATGAGTGCCTTCCTGTTTTCAGGATCAGCATCAAGAATATCGAGGCATATGCTTTCTGCAAGCATAGGTTCGTTGAGCAGGCGATACCGCTCTGCTTTTTCGAGGGCCATTGGGATACTTTCTTTTGAAATTGGCTTGATTTGAAACATAAGAAATGTTTTAATGGTATAAAATCCGGGGTCCTTTATGTAGATGGATCACTCTTTCGTTTTAGAGCGAAACATGCTGAATAATTTTTTCAGGGGGTCATAGAATTTATCCGCTACTCTTTCCTTTAAGGGTATAATTGCATTATCAGTTATTATTATCTCCTGCGGGCAAACATTTGTGCAGCATTTTGTGATGTTGCAAAATCCAATGCCATCCGTTTTTTTCAAATCCCCTCTCCTGTCTTCAACATCCAGCGGGTGCATCTCTAATGCGGCAATATGTACGAAATACCTTGGTCCAATAAATTTATCCTGCAAATGATGTTCCCGTATTACATGGCAAACATCCTGGCAAAGAAAGCATTCAATACATTTCCTGAATTCCTGTACCCTGTCTATGTCCTCCTGCTGCATTCTCCATGTGCCATCGGCCGCATCAGGCGGACGTGGTTTAAACTTTTTTATTTTTTTCTTTACCTCAAAATTCCAGGATACATCTGTTACCAGGTCTTTAATCAGCGGGAAAGCCTTCATGGGTTGTACAAGAACTGGTTTACCTTCCGGCAGATCACTCATCCTGCACATACACATAAGTTTGGGAACGCCATTTACTTCTGCAGAGCAGGAACCACAATGCCCTGCCTTGCAATTCCATCTTACGGCAAGGTCATTCGCAAATTTTGCCTGGATCAATAAAATAGCATCAAGTACAACCATCCCTTCAGAAATTTCAAGTTCATAATTCTCGATCCGGGAGTTACCTGATCTTTCATCGCTGGCATTGCCGCGTAATATTTGAAATGTTGTTACTGCCATTATTTCATTTCTTCAATAATTTGTTTAAGGTCTTCGCGTATTTCCGGAATGGGTTCTTCTCTTATTTTCATTTGTCCATCAGAATTCCTTTCGATCACTAAATTAAACTTTCCGCACCGTAAATCTTTGTAAGGAAAATCTTCCCTGAAATGAGCACCACGGCTTTCTTTTCTTTCCAATGCAGCCATAGTAATAGCTTCTGAAATCGTAAGCATATTATGAAGATCTAGTGCTGTATGCCAGCCAGGGTTAAATTCCCTGTTTCCTGATACACTTGCATTTGCAGCCCTCTGCCGCATCATGCCCAGGTGTTCTTGTGCCCGCAACATTTCTGTTTCATTTCGTACTATACCTACTAACTGCTGCATCATTTCCTGCAGGGCAAACTGCACATCATAGGGACTATCCCCCGTTTCTCTTTCAAAAGGTTCCAATGCCCATTTAGTTACATCATCTATCTGTGCCTCATTAATTGAAACTGCATTATTTTCCTTTGCAAATTTTGCTGCATATTCTCCTGCTCTTTTTCCAAAAACTAATAAATCAGAAAGTGAATTACCCCCCAGCCTGTTGGCACCATGTAATCCTGCACCACATTCACCGGCAGCAAAAAGCCCAGGCACTGTTGACATTTGTGTATCTGCATCCACCCTTATACCCCCCATCATATAATGCGTGGTAGGCCCAATTTCCATGGGTTCTTTGGTAATGTCAATATCGGCAAGCTTCTTAAACATATGATACATACCCGGAAGCTTTTTTTTGATATGCGCTTCCGCGTTAGATATCTTTTTCCCTATCCAGGCTATATCTAAAAACACACCTCCATGCGGGCTGCCTCTGCCTTCTTTTATTTCTCTAACTATACAACGGGCTACATGATCACGGGTGAGTAATTCCGGGGGACGTTTGGCATTTTTATCTCCTTGTATATATCGCCAGCCTTCCTCTTCATTATCGGAAGTCTGATCTTTATATGCATCTGGAATGCTGTTAAACATAAAACGTTCACCATCCTTATTCAATAAAATTCCACCCTCGCCACGCACACCTTCTGTAACCAAAATTCCTCTCACACTTGGGGGCCATATCATACCCGTAGGATGAAACTGTAAAAACTCCATGTCAATTAGTTCCGCACCTGCGTTATATGCCAGTGCATGTCCATCACCGGTATATTCCCAACTATTGCTGGTAATCTTAAAAGCCCTGCCCACACCACCTGTAGCAAGTATAACGGCCTTTGCTTTGAAAGTTTTGAACCGCCCTCTTTCTCTTTCATAACCAAATGCTCCTGATATTCTATCCCCATCTTTTAATAAGGTAATAACTGTGCACTCCATATGTACTTCCACGCCCTGGTGAATTGCATGATCCTGAAGGGTACGAATCATTTCCAGGCCTGTGCGGTCACCTACATGCGCAAGCCGGGGATATTTGTGTCCTCCAAAATTCCGCTGCAATATTTTTCCATCTTTGGTCCGGTCAAAAACTGCACCCCAGGATTCTAATTCCCTCACGCAATCAGGAGCTTCTTTTGCATGTAACTCAGCCATGCGCCAGTTGTTCAGGTATTGTCCGCCACGCAGTGTATCGGTAAAATGCACTTTCCAGTTATCCCTGTCATCCACATTTGCCATGGCCGCAGCAATGCCACCTTCTGCCATTACCGTATGTGCTTTGCCAAGTAAAGATTTGCATACCAGGCCAACTGTAACTCCATGAGTTGATGCTTCGATAGCAGCCCGAAGACCTGCGCCACCGGCACCGATAACGAGAACGTCATATGTATATGTGTCGTAAGAAGTCATGAAGGTTATCGTTTATTTTTTGTTACCAGCTTTAGTAATAAGACTCTTATTTTCTTGCGCCGGCCTGCGGTAGGCAGTTCGCACTCTTGTACTTTTTGCTTTTTCTACTCAGCTCCATTACACCAAAACAAGCCACTGGTCAGTAAAAAAGTTATAGTATCCTCCAATCCACCCATATTCCCATAGAGCAAAGGCGCACATAAATATCCGTAAATCCTACCCAGAATAAACTCATCCATGCCCATAGCATATGTTTCTTGTTCAGGCAGCTTACACATTTATACATGGTGAGCCTAACTGGTTTTCCCGAAAGCTTATCCATAAAACCTCCCACAACATGACGAAGTGAATGACAACCGAAAGTATATCCACCAAGCAAGACTACATTGGTAGCTAATACTAAAGTGCCTACACCGATACCAAAAGATTTTAAACCAGTTACAGCATCCGCAAACCATAGCGCCTTCCACACATCAATAGACAAAAAGATAATAAAGAACAAAGCGATATACATGAAATACCGATGAACATTTTGAATGATAAGGGGAAAAGAATTTTCGCCACGGTAGGTTTTTCTTGGTTCTGAAACAGCGCATGAAGGCGGATCGGCCCAAAAGGATTTATAATATGCACCACGGTAATAATAACAAGTGAAGCGGAAAAGCCCAGGCGCCCATAATATTAAAAGTGCCGGCGACCAGGGCATCCAACCAGGCCACCAGCCGGGCTTTGGACCAAACCAGCTATGCGGCGAGTCACCAAAAAGTTCAGGTGAATATAACGGGGAAAGATATGCGCCAGAATGATAATGCTCGCCCTGGAATGCTGCCCAGGTAACATAGATAACAAATGCTGAAAGGCCGATGAAAGTGAGCAAAGGTTTAACCCACCAGGCATCTTTGCGGCTGGTATAACCAAAACGATGGATTGTTTTCCCCAAATTTACTTCTGCCATTTTAAAGGCTTATGATAATGAAAAATGATTCTCTATATCAGTATGGGTACTTCGGACTTTCTTTGCCACATATGAACCGAACGGATTTTTAAATTTCCTTCAGCTTTCAATTTTTTAGCGGTTGACAATTCTCTTGCCGAAGATAATTCAAAAGATGAAAGAAAATAATAAATGTTACTGGCCATTAATATAATATGATTGCTGCCTTTATAATAGTTAATAGTTTTAAACAAAAAAAAAAGACTCCCACCCTTCTCCAAAAGAGAAGGCCTGGGCGGGACTCGTACGGTCACTTAAAACCAATATGTTAGAGTACATTTTTAGAAAAGGTCAACGAATTGGTTACCGAAGGCACTATTTATTCCATTTTAGAACAATTATGTACCGGAGTATTACCATATCTATTTCTCTTTAAATATGGCTTGTTTCTCTTTCCATATCTGTTTATATGTTTTTATCATCTCCTTACTTAAAAAAGAACTATCAACCATGTCGGAAACTGCTGCATTCTTTTTACTGAAATGTTTATACCTGTTTGTGTACACTTTTTCATTGATGCCCAGTGTTTCTGCAAGTGCAGAAAAATCGGCTAATTTTATTTTGTTCTTTTTACCATTCAGCGTCAATGCCATTTCTTCCTTGTCTTTTGGATTTACCAGGTTTACATTTAATAAGTCATAAGCCGGGCTGAGCACTACGCCGGCCGGCTGATGTAAAACAGAAAAGTTCTTCAGGTGCATGTCGTTATTACCTACTAAATAACTGAACAATACCAGGTCGAAATAATTCAGCAGATCCAACCCTTTGTTGCAATATTTTGAAACCAGCTTACCGGCTTTTTCATAAGAGCTCTTGTATTTGTTTTCGGTTAATAATTCCGAGAGCTGGCAAAGGTCTTCCTGGTGTATTTTTCTCCCATCTTTTCTATCGAAGCGTTTGGCCAGGTAAACCATGCTGCCATCGCTGGCTTGCATCAGCGTATGCTGGCAAACAGGAATCTTGAATAGCCCGGCCAGGTGCATGGTAAGGTCTTCAGTTTCGGGCATCATTTTATATTGCTGATGCTGTGGTTTTAAAATATACTCTCCCCAAAGTCCTACAATGGTTAAACGATTTTTTGCCTTCGTTTTTTTGAGGGTTAATGATAGTTTTGGTTGTACACCTGTAACGGCTATCCTTTGGTTCACTGTCTGTTTGGCCAATGCATCCAGGAGCTCGTCATTTAATTCTAGGACAGGCAGTTCGGCTGTACCAAAGAATTTTTTGGCGCAGGCCGGATGATAATTCATCTCCCCGGCATCCTTATAGCAAAGCCAACAATTTACCATGGCTATTTATTTTTATTTATAGGTAATACCGTTACGGCGCCAATGCTATCCCTGCAGGTAGCCAGTAACAATTCAAAACGGTCATTCGCTTTTAGTTTCCATTGATCAATAGCGATATCCAGTAACCAGCCTTCTGGAATCAGTCCGTCAAAAAAAGCAAACAATGTTTTACTGGTATAAGTTTCTTTTTGTTTGGGCAATGTGAGACTTACTGGCTTGCTGTTTGCAAGCTCCAGGTATTGATGATCATATTCTAAAGTATAGCCATCATCCGTTTCCGAAAGTATGGCTGCTAATTTTCCATCGTACAGTACTTTTGCGCTTTTAATCATTGCCTTTTGTTTTTGGTGTTACTTTCAGATGGGCACCAAATAAATCCAGTATTTGATTTACTTTGTCCATACGCATAGTAGTTTTGCCCTGTTCAATTTCTCTTACTAAACGAAGTCCTACCCCGGCTTTTGCTGCCAGGTCTTCCTGTGTGAGGTTGTTCTCCTTTCGCTTTTGTTTCAGGAATATGGATAAGTTCATTTTATACCTTTTAGGGTATAAAGATAGTAATAATATTGATTTTATACCCATAAAGGTATAATTAGCTTAAAATAAATGCAGCTATACCCCAATGGGTATAATAAAAAAGCCCCGACCAAAGCGGCTGGAGCTTTAAAAAACCTGCTAGCCTGCAGGGATAATTTTATGCTTTGTTGTGTGCTCATCGTGGTGACATTTAGTGATTAAATGAATAATGGCACCCCAGCTTTTTTTCGTTCGTTCGTTGTGAAGAGAGAGATTGAGGACTGAATATTTGTCAGTCATTCGGTAACCAAAAATAAAAAATTGAATTGGTCACCTAATTGGTCACTTACATACTGGTCATTTTTGATCAACCTTTTCATACCGAAAACAAAAAAGCCACTCAAAACATTCGTTTTAAGTGGTTCTGACCATCTTTAGAAGGTAATCTGCGGACCGGCAATCACTAAACAAACTTTTTACCTTTTGCCAAAATTAAAAAAACGATCCCACTAATAAATCCCATTAATACAAAGCCAATTATCCATATAGCTTTTTCTCCATCAGATACTGTGCTACTCCGAGCTACATACACTATTCCAAGTATGCGGTATATTAAACTACTGATGCCCAAAATGGTTACGGAAATAATAACCCGAGGCGTAAATATTGTTGCCAACAATTCTATTGGCTGATGATTGGAATATTCATTTGAATGCATGACAAATGCAAAAATTATTTGCAGGTATGAAGCCATAAAAAAAATGAATGCAACAATAGAAATAACAAACAAGGCCAGGAAGCTGTTATACTTACTCATGTTTTTTATTCTAAAAGTACAGCTTTGTGCTATAAGCTTATAGCACTATTTTAATCCGGCTAATTAATATTTTGATGTGCTGGGAAGCCTGAAGGGCTTAAAACATTTATTGCTCAACAACCCTTACCGGGGTTGAATATAAAATAAGACGCTTCGCAATATATACGTTAAACCCCTTCGGGGTTAAGTAGATATTTCTTTTTCTTTTCGCCGTAGGTTTCACCTGCGGTTATTCAGATTAAAGCCATTCGGGCTTAATTGCCAATCATAAATATTGCTAATTTTTAAATTCCAGCATTTCAAAATAATAATTAGCCATAATCCATTAGTTTTCTTCTACATGCTTTTTAAAATTATCGAGAATATTCTGCCAGCCGGTTCTTTGCATCTCTAAAGAGTTAGTGCTTTCAGCTTCAAAACTTTCTTCAACTTCTGTATTATTTCCGATTGAAATAAAGTTAATTTTTACCTTACGGCCATCCCCTATAGTATACTCCATATATTCATTTTCACGAACTTCATCATAGGTTCCACCAAAATCAAAACCCATACTGCCATCCTTTGCTTCCATCCTGCTCAGGAATTTACCTCCTGACCTTACATCATTTTCTGCACGGGTTGTATGCCAGTCATCCGATGCATTGTTCCATTGTGTGATGTGTTCTGGTGAAGTCCAGAAATTCCAAACTTTTTCTACAGGTGCATTAATGCTACTATTAATTGTTATTACTGGTCTGCTAAACATTTCCATGATATTTCTTTAAATGATTTTAGATTTTTTTACCATACAAATTTCTAAAATATTTCGGGAATTCATACTGTGTAAAGACGAAAATATCAGGGTTAATTGCGATCTGAAAAATCAACTACAATTATTGAGGCCTTAGCAAAAATTATAAGGGAAAAATGGAATGAATTAACTTTGCCCTTTACTAAAATAACTCATTATGAAACTTGAGGACATATTGCTAAAGAGGGCAGAAAATAAATGTGAATTATGCAAATCTGAAAGCCTGTTAAGTTTGTACGAGGTTGCACCCAGGTTAAAAAGTAAAGAAAGTAACTGCATCATGATTTGCAACAAATGCCATGCACAGATTGAGAAAAAAGAAGAATTGGACAGCCGCCATTGGGCTTGCCTTAAAGAAAGTATGTGGAGTGAATTGCCTGCCGTGCAAGTGGTTTCCTGGCGCATGCTGAACCGGCTCAGGAATGAAAGCTGGGCCATGGAACTCCTGGATATGATGTATTTGGATGATGACCTGCTTGAATGGGCCAAAGCAAACGGTGACCACCAAACGGAGGCAGGAAATGATATACATAAAGATGGCTTCGGTCATATGCTCCAAACCGGCGATACTGTTGTACTAATAAAATCTTTGGATGTAAAAGGATCTAGTCTGAATGCCAAACTGGGAACTGTGGTAAAAAATATCCGCCTGGTAGAAGGAAACAATGAGCAGATAGAAGGAAAGATCGAAGGACAGACCATTGTTATTCTTACCAAGTATGTAAGAAGGCAAAATACATAAAATGCATTTTTAAATTTATCAATGGTTTTATTTAAGATATAATGGTTAAAAAATGCTTACATCCCTGCTCATAAAAAAGACATCCACAAATGACCCCGATTTTATTACACTCATCCGGCAATTGGATCATGAACTTTGGCACGAATTGAATGAAAACCAGGCAACCTATGATCCATTTAACAAAGTTCCGGATCTGCCAACTGCCGTGGTATTGTACCTGAACAAACTGCCCGTAGCTTGCGGATGCTTTAAAAAAATTGATAAGGATACAGCAGAGGTAAAAAGAATGTATGTGGATAAAACACAGCGTGGCAAAGGGCTTTCAAAAATGATATTAAAAGAAATTGAAGGTTGGGCAATTGAAAATGGATTTAGCAAAACTATATTGGAAACCAGTATTCATTTTAAAATTGCCCGTAGCTTGTATGAAAATGCCGGTTATATCATCATAGACAATTATGGCCCTTATAAAAGGCTGCCTGATAGTGTTTGTATGCAAAAGACATTAGAAAAAGAATAAGAACTGCACCCCTGCACTACAGATATTTCTTAATGACTTCCTGCTTATCTTTAATGCTCAATTTTTATAAAATCAACTAACATGTTTATTAAAAATTTATTTGTTTTCAGCTCAATTATTTTATGTGCAATCTCATGTACGCAGAAAGAGAGTAATTCACAGGAAGCCGATGGCTCATCAGCCATCAATCCTGACAGCATGCGAATGAATATAGCCATACTTGCTTCTGATAGTTTTGAAGGGAGAAAACCTTTTACCAGGGCTGAACAGAAAACCATCAGCTATATTGAACAGCAGTATAAAAACCTTGGCCTTGAGCCTGGAAATGGTAACAGTTTTCTCCAGGAAGTGCCGATGGTTAACATCAAAACCACTGCTGCGTCCACAATGGAAGTGAAATCCGCCAAAGGGAATTTTGAACTAAAGGGTTTTGATGATTATGTCATCTGGACAGACAAATCAGATTCCACAGTCAGTTTCAATGATGATCAATTGGTATTTGCCGGTTATGGTGTAGTAGCACCGGAATACAACAGGAATGATTATGAAGGGCTGGATGTGAAAAATAAAATTGTTTTAATCATGGTGAATGATCCTGGATACCTAAGTGACGATACAACTTTGTTTAAAGGAAAAACAATGACCTATTACGGCCGGTGGACTTATAAATTTGAAGAGGCAGCAAGGCAAGGTGCAAAGGGTTGTTTAATCATTCATAATACAGCTGCAGCCAGCTACCCTTTTTCTGTTGTGCAGAATAACTGGAATAGTTCTAAACTACATCTTGATGACCGGGGGAAAAATATAAAATATGCAGATATCATTGGATGGGTTTCAGCAGATGCCGGCAAAAAATTAATGCAGGCCGGTGGATTGGATACAGCCTTGTTGCATACCGCCTGGCAGGCTGGATTCAAACCGATACCGATGGGAGTAAATCTTAGCACTTCTATTAAAGTGGAAACCACTTATGATAAATCTCATAATGTGATTGCTAAAATAACCGGTAGTAAACGTCCTGACGAAACCATTATTTATACAGCTCATTGGGATCATCTTGGCATTGGTAAAGCCGATGAAACAGGCGATTCAATTTATAACGGTGCATTGGACAATGCAAGCGGCGTTGTTTCTTTAATAGAACTGGCAAGGGCCTTTAAATCCATGAAAACTGCACCGGAAAGAACCATAATTTTTCTTGCGGTAACGGCAGAAGAACAAGGGTTGTGGGGTTCAGCATATTATGCACAAAACCCGATTTATCCCGCTGCAAAAACGGTGGCTAATATTAATATGGATGGCATTACGCCTTTTGAAAAAAGAAAGGACTATGTTATTGTAGGTCGTGGGCAAAATGACCTGGAAGATTATGCAAAAGATTATGCTGCTGCCAATGGAAAAGATATTTCTTTTGAAACACATCCCGAAGCTGGTTCTTACTACCGCAGTGATCATTTCAATTTTGCCAAAGTGGGTATTCCTGCACTTTATATGAAAACTGGTATAGATATTATTGGCAAAGGAAAAGCATACGGGCAGCAAAAATCTGATGAATATACTAAAGAACATTACCATCGCCCTTCAGATGAATATGATGCTGCCACCTGGCATTTTGAAGGAGGAGTAGAAGAATTAAAATTATTGTTTGCTGTGGGCCGCAGGCTTGCTTTTGAAACTACAATGCCTAAATGGAAAGACGGCTCCGAGTTTAAAAAACTACGAAATGATTGAAACCCATAAGTTATTGCCATTGATTGCATTGGTTATTTTGGTAATGTTTTTTGTATTAGCATGCAACCAGCAAAAAAGAACTGAGCCTCATGTTATCATCAATTCGCAACTGGGCGAAATTGAAATTGAATTATATCCTGCAAAGGCGCCAAAAACAGTTGCTGCATTTTTATCAAATGTAGATGCCGGCGTTTATAACAATACCTCATTTTACCGTGTATTAAAAGCAGATGAAATGCCAACAGATCATAATACAGGATTAATACAGGGTGGTGTTTATAAAACTAACCCGGGAATAGAGAAAACAGCTATCCCGCATGAGTCAACTACGGAGTCGGGCCTATCGCATACAAGTGGCACAATATCTATGGCACGCACTGAGCCCGGCACGGCCACTACAGAATTTTTTATTTGCATTGGTGACCAGAGCAGCCTTGATGCTGGTGCAAGCGGAACACCAGATGGACAAGGATTTGCAGCATTTGGTAAAGTGGTAAAAGGAATGAGTATTGTAAGAAAAATTCAACAGCAATCCAGCCATGGAGATGCTTTTGATGAACAAATATTAATTAGTTCAATAAGGTTGTTGAAATAAATTATGATTTGCGAATAGCGGAGAATTTTTCAATCAGCAACATATTGAAACCCGTTCAAAATATTTAAAATTCCTATGGCTTATCTTTGTACCTAATCACCTGGAAATGCTGAAAATAGTTAAAGACCTGAGAATATATTACAACAAGTTATCACGCATACCTAAAAATGAATTTTTCAGCAGGTTGTTTATGGGTGCTAAAAAATATTACGCCAATTATCCTGCTACAATAGTTCTTCAAACAGTATCTGCCTGTAACCTTCAATGCAAACACTGCTTTATCACTAATTATGGCATTGAAATAAAAGATGGTGTAACCAAGATTATTTTATTCGACGAATTTAAAAAAATAGCAGACAGGTTAAATCCAATGGTCAAGACCGCTGATTATTTTGTTTTCTCCACCTTTGAAGCCATCATCAACAAAGACCTGTTCCGGATGATGGATTATTTGCTGGAAATTAATCCTAAAATAAAATTTCCGTTTCTCTCTAATTCAATGCAACTCACGCCGGAAAAAATATCGCTTCTGGAAAAATATCCTATAACAGAAATTAATATTTCTGTGGATGGAACAACAAAAGAAGTAGTAGAAACTTTCAAAAACGGTGTTGTATTCGAAAATATTTTATTAGCACTGGAAAGGCTTTCAAAATCTAACCTCAAAAATAAAATCGCAGTAACATTCGTTGCCCATAAAAATAATATTCACCAGTTACCGGGTCTTTTAAATATGGTTAACGAATATGGTGTAAAAACAATTTATGTAAGTAACCTTTTATCTTTTACAAAAGAAAACAGGGATATGGTATTGTACAGCCGTGAAGGCAACCCTGAAGTAAACAGCATCTTTGAAGAAAGCATAACTATTGCCAGGAAAAATAAACAAGCCATTGAGCTACCATTGACCAACCCTCAGTTGAAAGGTTGCCAGGCAGTGGAGTCGTTTTTTGTAAATTATAATGGCAATGTTTCTCCCTGCGATTTTTTGGCAGTTACCACTCCTTTTACTTTCTTTGGCGAAACAGTTACAAACCCACCAGTAGTTTTTGGTAATGTATTGTATGATGATCCTTTTGAAATATTCAGATCAAAAGCAGCAACAAAATTCAGGGAGGGCCATCGGCTGGCAAAAGATATTCCTAAAGAATGTACACACTGTATAGATGCATATGGTCTCATGTGCAGCAACAGGACAGTTTACCAATAAATATTAAACCCAATTAGCGAAGGTTTTTTGCAATAAAATGTCTTTGAAAAAAAACATACTAAAAAGTATTGCAGGAAAATCAATTTTACTGGTAAGTGGCTATGTACTTACCATTGCAATAAGTCGTTATTATGGCGCCGCAGGTTCTGGAATTATTAACTACTACTTTTCATTATACGCTTTCATTGCCGTTTTTTTTACTGCCGGTATGGATACCGCATTGAATTATTATCTTTCATCCGGAAAAATCAGTCCACAAAAAATAAGCTCTTTTGCCTTTGTAATATTGGTAGCTGTTCATATTATTGTGGGTTTGCTTATCCTTTTACAGGCCATCTTTTATAATGTTGTTGTAATTCCAGGGCACCTTGTTCTCTTCCTCCTTTTTATTACAGGCATTGCCGTTACCAATATTTTCTCAGCCCTGCTAAATGCAGAGGGGCGCCTATTTAAATATAATATTGTATTAAGCCTGGGGCAATTCATTTTACTTACTTTTCTGTTTTATCATTTCTATAATGGCATCCATGCTTCTGAGCAACAATTTCTATATTGGTTGGGAGCAACAGTTTATGGCTCCGGACTTATAGTAGCTTTAATGTTTTTCATCAATAAAAAACTGTTCCATTTTACCGGGTTATTGATAGAAGAAAAGAAAATGATTTTTAAAGCTTCGATTATTTTTTTCATCACAGCTTTGTTAAACCTATTATTGATAAGATTGGATTATTGGTTTGTAAAACATTCCTGTTCCAATGCTGACCTTGGGAATTATATTCAGAGCTCACGTTTTGGACAAATAGCCCTTTTGCTTCCCGGCATGATCTCTTATGCATTATTTCCAGACACAGTAAAAAAAGCAGAAGATGGCAATACAAATAATATTACCCTGCTTGCAAAAATTTATTTCTACGGCGCCATTTTCTTTTGTATCATTTTCATGCTTTGTGGCAGTGTAGTATTTCCTTTTTTATTTGGAGAAAGTTTTGATAATATGCCTGTTATTTTCACACTATCAACCCCGGGGATAATTTTCATGGCATTTTCTTATCCATACTCCATCTACTTTCCAGCTATACAGAAAATAAAAGTTCTTATATTTTCTTTGCTCTGCACAATTATATTTTTAGTGATTGTTTATAATATCATTAGTCCTCAAAATAATGTTTACTACTTTACTATTGCTTCGTCCGTTGGTTTTATGCTTTACAGTATAATTTTGCTAATAGCATTTTGTAAACGTAACCACGTAAAATTAATAAGCCTTTTCCTCGTTAATACAGATGAAATCACAAGACTTAGGACAATATTTAGTCAATCAAAATTTTAATAAATAGTGCCAGGAAAAATTGACAAAATATACATTGCCTGTAGCAAACGTGACTTTTATTTTGCACAGCTATGCATTTCCAGCATCAGGTATTGGGAGATCAATATTCCCATTGAGCTGATTGTAGATAATGCATGGGGAGAAATAGATATAACCTACCTGGAAAAATACTGGAATGTAAAAAGATATAATTCAACCTACAATGTTTTTAAGGAATCTTACGGTAAACTTGAGCCGTTATTTGAAAAAAGTGGGAATAGAATATTAACTATGGATGCAGATATTATTTTGCTTGGCAATATTGTAGAAGAGCTGGAAAAAATTGAATCTGATTTTATATGCCAGAAAATATATAACAAAGAAAATAGTAAGGAATTAAATACATGGTGGTTTGATATTAAAAAACTGAAGAAATGGGATACAGAATATAAATATCCTGGTTATGTATTTTACGCAGGGCAATTAGTAACCTATGATAATATCCTGCATCGTGAAGATTTTGCAGACGTTTTAGAATTTGGCAATCCCCCCATTTTAAAAAAGCCGGATATATTTTTAAATAATGCTGACCAGGGACTTCTGAATTATATTATACATAAAAAAGTTGCCCAAAATAAAATAGAACCAACGGACTATGAATTTTTTATTGGAAGGTATGATACAGTAACCTTAAAATTATTAAACCCCGATGATGTCAAATGTAAAAAAGGGTTGCCGAAAATGTTACATTTTTATGGGCCAAAAACCGGGATGCTAACTAACCTGCCTGCTAAAAAAACCCTCGCCATTTATGAAAAATATTATTACAGGCATTATGCCCACCCTCACTTTGAACAAAATAGTGTTAGGTTTAAAAGAACAATTAAAAACCCTTTCATGTACCTGAAGGAGTTAGGAAAAGAAATATACAAGAGTTTCTTAGCTTAGTTTTTTTATCACGCAAATAAATGCAGCCTGGGTTTCAAATATGTCAATCTCTAATTCATCATTTAAACATTGTTTCATCACCAGATAGAATTGTAAGTCTGTTTCTTTAATGTCTTCTATAACAAAATATCCACCAGGGGCAAGAATATCAATTGCAAATTCCAGGGTATTGATACTTGCTTCGGGTGTATGCAAGCCATCATCAATAATTAAATCGAAAGTTAACGGTGCCAATAGCAAATGTAAATCTGCAAGGCTATTTTTGTCAAGTTGGTTCGCATAAAATGTTTTTATCCTGTCCTCATTAAAAAGGATTCGCTTGTCTATATCTGCGCCATAGATATTTGCATTCGGGTACATTTCTTTGAACGACCTTAATGAAGCTCCCGGCTTTCCATCTGGCCCCATGTTAGAAATCATTTCCAAATGCGGCGTGCCCAGGCCCATCTCGAAAATATTTATGGCAACCCTGTTTTTTAGAATGCCTGCGTACAATAAATGATAATTGTGTACCGATGATTTATCAGAACCAAAATTGTCTAATAAATCTTTAAGTTTCAAAGCTTCCGGGTGGTCCTCCTTTAAAACAAGATTGCATTCCCTTAACTTCGGAATAGTAGAATACCCTTGTTGCGAACTAATTGCCGCAAGTGAGTTGATAGCATTTTTATAGGCAAGGTATTCATGCTTCCAGGATTTCTTTTTACTGTCTGCATCAAATAAAATAAGCCTTACCTTATTGATTAACCCTTTAAACGATCTCAAAAGATTTTATTTTTTATCCTGGTGAACTATTGAAAAAACATTTGCCTTGCAATATAATTCTTTAGCTTCTATTCCCTAACTTCCCTGAAGAATAGAAAAATCACTCATGTTGAAAAAAATAAGCACAAAAGCCAGGACAACCGCCAATACTGGATTTGGCGATAATGCTACAAACTATGGTGGAAGGTTTGTTAATAAAGACGGCAATGCAAATATTCAT
Source organism: Ferruginibacter sp. (assembly GCA_040110925.1). Lineage (GTDB taxonomy): Bacteria > Bacteroidota > Bacteroidia > Chitinophagales > Chitinophagaceae > Ferruginibacter. The sequence goes on from JBDSYV010000335.1 coordinate 16,052, forward strand.
AAAACCGGCCTGGGCATTTTAGAAAGGTACAGTTGGTTTCATAGCATGCTGGCGATAAGCGGGTGGCGCTTTTTTTTAATAATACTTCTATTCTACGTGGTGGTGAATATGTTTTTTGCAACAGTATATTATCTACTGGGCGTAGAACACCTGAGTGGAATGGAAACCCATAGCGAGTTCGAAAAATATGCAGAAGCATTTTTCTTCAGTGCACAAACCTTTACCACGGTAGGCTATGGACGGATTTCCCCTACCGGCATTTTAACCAGTGGCCTTGCTGCATTCCAGGCCTTGATAGGGCTATTAAGTTTTGCAGTGGCCACCGGGCTTATGTATGGGCGGTTTAGTAAACCCATTGCCTATGTAAAATTTTCGCACAATGCACTTATTGCACCGTATAAAGGAGGCCAGGGCCTGATGTTGAGATTATCCCCTTTTAAAAATACAATACTATCAGAAGCTGAAGTAAAACTTACCATAGGTCTTGTGGTAGAAGAGAATGGCATAGCACAAAACCGTTTTTATCCATTAGAACTTGAACTGGAAAGAATTAATACATTAAACCTTAGCTGGACTGTAGTGCATCCTATTAAAGAAGACAGTCCTGTTTATAATTTTACAGAAGATGATTTTAAAAATAGTAAAGGAGAGATCATTGTTTTCTTAAAAGCATTTGATGATATGTTTAGCAATACTGTTGTGGCCCGAACGTCTTATACTTTCAATGAAATAATTTATGGTGCTAAATTTTTACCCATGTACCACAGGGACAGTGGCCATAACAGAACCGTGCTTGACCTGGATAAACTTAATCTTTTTGAAACGGCTGAATTACCAGGTTAATTTTTTTTAAGGCTTTGCATGATAACTGCAAAATCATCAGCCACAAGGCTGGCCCCTCCCACCAGGCCTCCATCTACATCGGCTTCAGCAAAGATTTCTGCAGCATTATTTGCCTTCACACTTCCTCCGTAAAGAATGGAAATACTGTCGGCAATTTCGCTTCCATATTTATCTGCCATTACCTTCCGTATATGTGCATGCATTTCCTGCGCTTGCCCGCTGCTGGCCGTCTTGCCTGTGCCTATTGCCCAGATGGGTTCGTAGGCGATGATAAATTCTTTTATTTGTACTGCATCCAAATGAAAAAGACTTTCCTGTAGCTGGGTTTGTACATATTGATTTTGATTCCCTGATTCCCGTATTTCCAATGACTCACCACAACAAAAGATAGGCTTCAATCCTGCTTCAAACGCCTTATCCGTTTTCCTGGCCAGTTCGGCATTGCCCTCATGATTATACTCCCTCCTTTCGCTATGACCAATGATAACATAAGGTATGTGAATTGATGAAAGCATCTGTGCACTTATTTCGCCAGTGAAGGCACCGTTATTATTAGAAGAGCAATTTTGTGCAGCAACGAAACAGTTTTTAACGTCTTTCAATTTATCACTGACAGGAATTAAATATGGAAAAGGCACGGCAAAAAGGGCATGCTGCTGTGATTGCAGATTTATATCTTTTGATAAAATTAAATCTACAAGAGCTAATCCTTCTTCGAGGCCCAGGTTCATTTTCCAGTTTGCCGCTGCTATTTGTTTACGCATAAAAATTTATTGATTGTATAATTGCTGCAAGATATTTTTTTCTTCTTCGGTAATAGCTTGACCTTTCATTTTTTTCCAATTATCAATATCACGAAAAGCTTTTTCCAAAATATATTTTTCATCACCCCAGGTAAAATTGGGAATAAAAACAGGCGGATTTCTTTCAGAGAAAATATTGCAGCAAACTCCAACCACGCTTCCGGTATTAAAGGATGTATTTATAGCTGCACGGCTATAGTCACCCATTAGTAACCCAGCCTTGGTTCCCACTTCAAAGCCATCCAGCTTTTCTGATAACTTATACCTGACATTTCCACCCGTGTTTTTCAAATTACTATTACTTGTACCTGCTCCAAGATTGCACCACTCACCAATTACACTATCGCCAAGGTAACCGTCATGAGCTTTATTGCTATAACCCATAAGCATGCTGTTCTTTATTTCTCCACCGGCCACACAATATGGACCAATTGTAGTTCCTGCGTAAATTTTAGCGCCCATTTTCAGCATTGCGCTTTCACAAATTGCTATGGGCCCTCGTATAAGTGAGCCTTCCATTATTTCTGCATTCTTGCCAATGTAAACCGGGCCATTCTCAGCATTTATGATGCAATGGCGCAGAATGGCTCCTTTTTCTATAAAAATGTTTTCCTCTCCTGATGCCTGCACGCAAGAAGGAATTGGTGCACTGGTTTTTCCCCTGATGATGATTTCAAAATCTTTTCTTATTGCCCAGTCATTGTAATGCGTAATCAACCATGGCCATGAAAGGGTTTTTATATCCGATGGTAATTTGCTGCCTTCAACATTAGCAGATGCATTCAATAAGGCTTTGTAATTATCATTTGTTGGAATAACAGCCGCATCAATGTTTAAAGCTCCGGCTTGTAGCTTATCTGCAAAAATGGCTTTGGGTAATAATATTGCCCACTTTTGCCTTATGGTAAGAATACCCACACGTATATCTGCAACATGTCTTGTGTAGCTGAAGGGGATTAGGTTAGCTTTTGACTTGCTTTCATCCAGGAAAATAATCATGAGGTTAAAAATAGGACGTTTTTGGGTTTGGAAGTTAAGTTAGTTGACAGAGGACAGATGACAGTTGTCAGAAGTGCTCACACTGTCAACTGTCATCTATCAGCTATAATCTAAAAAAAATCCCCCCGGAAAACCGAAGGGACTTTAAAGTATAGCCATGAAAAACAAACTTCAGATGAAGATGGATCTTCACCAATTATTTTACTGCTTCTTTCTTTTCGTAACGCTTTTTAAACTTGTCAATACGGCCTGCAGTATCTACCAGTACATTTTTACCAGTATAAAACGGGTGAGAGGTGTTAGAAATCTCCAGTTTAATTACGGGATATTCTTTTCCATCTTCTTCAAATACAATGATTTCGTTAGTTGCTGCAGTGCTGCGACTCAGGAAGGTATGACCATTACTCATGTCTTTAAACACTACCGGCCTGTAATTTTTTGGATGAAGGTCTTGTTTCATTATTTATCTGTTTTTAATACGGATTTTGCCGTATAATTAAGTTTAATGGCAAAGTTAAGGATTTCTATCAAAAAAACTGCTACTTAGCTCTTCATATTCACATATTGTAAGGCAATACCGGTAGTCCAGCTTTTACTTGCCTGTATAACTTCCTGCAAGTCGTCTATTTTTTTCCCGGTAACCCTTATAATATCATCCATTATGGCCACTTGCACTTTATAGCCACTGTCTTTTATCAGTTTTACAATCTTTTTGGCATCTTCCTGTTTTATGCCATTCCGTACTGAAACTTCTTGTTTTGTTATTTTGCCGCTGGCATGTGGCTCTTTGCTGAAATCATATATTTCTGCAGCAAGGCCCTGTTTCATACTACGGCTAATCAACACATCTTTAATCTGTTCCAGCTTCATTTCGCTATCAGCTTCAAGATTTAGCTTTAAATCCTTCTTGTTAAGGTCTATAACCACATGCGATCCTTTAAAATCAAATCGGTTAGTGATTTCTTTTTTCACCACGTTAATCGCATTATCAAGGGTTTGCAGATCTACTTTGCTTACAAGGTCAAATGAAGGCATATATTTTTTTATGCAAATATAAAAAACGCAACCCATAAGGATTGCGCTTTTTTGAATTGGAAAAACCCGAAGTTTAATTAGCAGATTTAATCCTGTTTTGCTCATCTCCTGCCCCACCTGTTTTTCTTTTTTGTAAACCCTTTATAGGCTTACCAAAGCGGTAATTAAAACTGAGGGTTGCCACCCTGTTATCATTATGTTGTTCAAAAGTTGCTCTTGTATTCTGGAAATTGATTCTTCCTTGTACATGCATGGGACCAAACATATCTCTAACAGCCAGTTTCACAGTGCCTTTGTTTTTAAGCACTTGTTTAGCTATGCCTGCATTGAACTGGCTTATACCAAGGATCTCAATCTGTCCTTCAACTCCACTGCTCCTATAAAATCCTGAAAGTTCAGCACTCCAGCCTTTCTTGAAGCTAAATTGGTTATTTACATTTGCCAGGAAAGTAGTGGCAGATAGATCAACTTCATTCCCACTTACAGCGCCATTAAAATGCCTGTAGTTTGCTGCTGTATAAACCATCACAGACCACCATTTTTTTGGTTTTAGTTGTGCACTTACTGATAAGTTTGCGTCATCACTTATGCCATAGTTTCCCTGCTTAACTATTGTTGCAAAATCTTTTTGTTCAAATTGTTCTGTAAACAAATCCTTTGCCCTGCTGTAATTAAAAGTGGTTGTAAGGAAGTTGTTGTAACTATGTGTTAATTCAAAAACATTTCTGAAACTTGGTTTAAGGAAAGGGTTTCCTGAACCATAAGTATATTTATCAATAAAGAACAAGAATGGATTTAAGTCTTCATAATCAGGCCTGTTTATCCTGCGGCCATAAGATAGTGAGAAATTGTTTTTTTCATTTGCCTTATAACTTACATACCCGGTTGGAAATGCACTTGTATATGATCTGCTAAAAGATGAATCGGCTCTCTGCGGATTACCAAATTGCAGCCCGTCATAATTAGTATTTTCTACTCTTAATCCAGCCTGGAAGCCCCATTTCTTAACTGACTTACTGAAATTTACATATCCTGCATTAATATTTTCCTTGTATTGAAAACGATTGGTTTTGTCATAATCTACAACATCAACGTTATTAATTAAATTATAATAGCCGGCGATATTATCTGTAGTTACATAACTAAACTTTAAACCTGATTCCATTTTAATGGACTTAGGTAAACTCTGTGTATAATCGAGTTTGAGGGAGTAAATATCTATGTCAGAAGGTAAAGTTCCTTTAAGTTCATCCTGGGATTTTTTAACCCAGTCCGGTTGAAAGCTGCTATTTAAGAACAACTGGTTTTTGTTAGAGCTATACTTTACATAATCTACATCTACAGAAAGTTCCCTGCCTGTTGAATCAAAAATATGTCTTGCATTCAAATTCACTGCACCACTTCTCCATGTAGAATTTTCCCTGTTTTTTGCGGTAACAATAGAATCCACCTGCATGCTGCTATTTTTCAGGAAACTGGTGTTGGTAGTATTTTCAGAACCTGGCGTTGTATAACCTGTAAAAACTATTCCAAGGGTTGTTTTCTTACTGGCATAATAATCCATCCCAATTTTAGCATTGTAATTCTCACGGATTCTTAATGAATTTGCAGATTGTTCAAAAATTGCTTTTACAGATTCGTCTGGATTAACGTAAGTTCGCTTTATATCCAGTACCTGGTAGTTCTTCCTATAATTACCACTAATTGTAGAAAACACATTTACTTTATTCAAGCGGTAATTAAGGTTAAGACTATTGTTAGTTTTGGGATAAAATCCCTGTCCATATGCCGTGCTAAGGCTGCCGTTAAATCCTTTCTGCTTTATTTTCTTCGTTTTAATGTTGATGATACCTGCGTTTCCTGAAGCATCATATTTTGCAGAGGGATTAGTCATTAGTTCTATCTGGTCTATTGTAGAGGAAGGCATACTTTTTAGGAAGTTCACAAGGTCCTGGTTACTCATATAAGTTGGCTTGCCATCCATCATAACAATAACGCCCTGTTTACCAACCAGGCTGATATTGCCATCTTTATCTACAGTAACGCCTGGCGATTTTTCCAGTACTTCCAATGCTGTAGAACCTGTATTGGAAATCATAGCATCAGGGTTAATAATTGTTTTATCAATTCTTCTTTCTATAAATGGCCTTTTGGAAACAAGGACAACTTCTGCAAGGTCTTTATTTACAGGAATAAGTTGAAGAGTTCCGGTAGAAATAGAGTCCTTTGTTTCGGTTAATTGTAAAGGCGCACTATACACTTTTGAATGCCCGAGAGATGTGGCCATTACCAGGTATTTACCCTCCTTAATATTCTCAAAAGCAAAATATCCATCCTTATCAGTTAAGGAAGTTTTCACTAAAGTAGAATCTGAGGCCTTAAGAAGGGAAATTGTGGCGGCGTCAATAATTTTCTGATTACCACCATCCTTAATGTTGCCGGTAATTTTACCAGCGGTTTGGGCAAAGCCCATCATAGCAGTGCTGGTAATAACCAGCAAGGTTAAAAGTTTTTTCATGACTATACTTTGTTTTTTATCCCGTTCTTCACGCGGGAATGGCTAATTAAAATGCAGTTATATACTTTATTAACTACTTCACAAAAGTAAGTACTTTGCAATGCAAGGTACAATGTTTAGTATTGGGCGGTAAAATAAAAGGATAACCGGTTTTTAAGACGGCTATCCTTTTATAAAAGTTACAATATAAAAATTATGCTTTGAGAGATTTGGCTTTCATGTATGCATAAGCTATTAGGGCTATCCCACTGATCACCAGGCAAATAGCTATTATTTCGGCCTGCGAAAGATGCATGCCCGCCACATTATATAATTTATTTACCCGCATTAGTTCCATAAAAAACCGCTCCACGCCATTAAGTACAAGATAGATCCCAAACATGACATAGGGTACTTTGATTGACTTACGGATTGCCCATAAGATGAGGAACAAGATAGTACAGATGATAAATTCATATAAAGAAGTAGGAAAAACAGGAGAAGGTAATACGCGGTTATGTTCTTCATGATTACCTGGAATTACGATCCCATCCTTATTTACATTTTGAGGAAATGAATAAGCAAAAAATTTCTTTGGAAGGAAAGTAGGGCCAATAAAACTCTTATGAGGCACTTTTTCTAGTGTTCCATAGGCTCTGTCAGTTATATACAGCAGCTTGCCAGCAGTATCTAATGCTTTCCCTTCAGTAAAGTAGGAGGTATTGGCTTGTAATTTTTTTTCAAAATCACCGGGAGCAGCAGGAGAAATATTGCCGTATTCATCACTGATATATGCACTGTTATATATTCCCCAATCGCCATCGCCAGAAACCTGGCAGCCAATGCGACCTACGGCATAAGCAATCATCAATGCAGGAGCGGCAGAGTCTACAAGATGAGTAATTTTAATGCCTTTTTTATAACCATACCAGCAAATGGCAATAGATGCGGCAATCAATCCCCCATAGAAAGCAAGGCCGCTGGCAGAAAAAATCCTGCCGATGGGGTCTTGAATAAATTCATCCCAGTTTTCAAGATTATCAAAAAGCTTTGCTCCCAATATGCCAAAAACTAATCCCAATATGATGATGTCTCCCACCCTGTCATGCGGCCATATGCGAACAGACCGGCGTTCTGGAGCTTTTAATTTTTGCTTGTTTTTATCATACCACTTTAAGCCTAATAATAATGCGCCAATAAGGAGGCCACCTAAAAAATTACCATCCCTTGAAAAGATATATTCCTGGGCAGAAATGCCTTCAGGTTTACTAAAGAATAATCCAATAAGCTTATAACCAAATAAAAAACCTGTAATAAAATTGATGATTAAATCAGCCGTAGATGCGGCTTTTCCTACGGTTATAAATTCTTCTCTTGGAGATAGCAATCCCAGTTTTTCCTTTCGTTGAAGTTCCAAACTTATTACAATGGCAGCTACTACAAAGGCAATGGCAACCATCAAGCCGAATGTATTTAAAAAACTAAGTGCATGCCATTGCACACCAAACCAATCCTTAAAAACATAATATAAATTGGGATACATGCCGGTTATTTTGGATAAATTAA
>JBDSYV010000336.1:0-10840 GCA_040110925.1 Ferruginibacter sp.
CCCGGGTGATAACTGCTTTCTTTATTTTTCTCCACATCTTCTTTGTAAAAGAAAACGTCTTTCAGTTTTCCGTTAATAAACATTTCTGCCTGGTCATTAAAATGTTTTGAAGACGGATCAAAAGATTGCCCACCAGCGACAATTGATCTTGCGCTTAATCTTTTTCCAAATTCCACAACGGCTATAAAACTATTCCCTGCCACACCATATTGCTTTTCAGTTTTCTGCCATACGGCTTCAAATGCAGGAAGAGAGCCATAATAAGCAGATACCATGCCCACCGGTAAACTTGTGGCCCTGTCATTAAATGCCGGGTACATGCTGCCGGTTGTGCGCTGGAAACGGTTTATTTGTCCCCATGGAATCTTCCATGACCCAAATGCTCTCTCCAGTCCAGCCACAAGTGATTGCAAAACCTCCAGCTTATGAAGGGCAGTTGTATGTTTCGCTACAGCACTGGTTAAGCTTAGCTGGTTTGCAATAGATTCATCGGTGGTAGGGATATTGTTTTCTGATAATAACTGGTTGGCCCAGAAAATGGCAAGCGTTGTTGCCACAGATTCCACACCTGATTTTTTATCCCAGGAGCGAAGGAGGCTAACGGGTTCCCTGAGTTGCAGTGATAGTGGTAAGGTAACAGGTAAGGCATCATAAGCATTAAATAATGCTGGCAGCAGGCTATCAAAAATACCAAGGTAATGGTCATACCCAACAGCAGCCAGTTTATCAATGGTAAAACTTTTCTCCTTTTCTATAAGGTCAAGGGCCCTGATAGACCTGAAGTTTTCGCCTTCAGGCGCCATATATGCAGGGTATTTTGTTTTATCCAATGTATTAAAACCAGCAACACTAAACGGAGAAGAATTACAATTTTGTAAAAAACCCTGTACCGGATTTTCCAGGCTTACTATTTCTGTTAGGTCATGTGTTGACTTCCATTCTGTGGAAGCCAAAGATCCATCCACCGGCTTGTTCCATTTAAAGGATGGATCCCTGCGTGGAATAAAGTTGCCATGCCAGTAAGCGATATTCCCTTTATCATCAGCATACATCGTATTCGTGGATGTATTTCCTTTCAATGCTAATGCATTTTTAAACCCGGTGAGATCAACCGCCTTCATGCGCTGCCATGACTGCACAAGGCCTTCTGCGGAGCGGTTACGTTCCTTTACACTTAACCATTGCCCATTTCTGCTGCCCATAACGGGGCCGTGATGCGTGTAAAAAATATTTATAGAATCTAAATTCAAATTGCCATTTGTCTTATGAGCAATAATTATTTTTTTCTGTGAAACAGGCTTTACCGCACCATCATATTCATAAAAAAAATGACCATCCTTTTTAATGATTTTTTCTGCATATAGATCTGCTGCATCCGCGGCAGAAGAAGTATGCATCCATCCACAATGTTCATTGAAACCCTGGAAAATAAAAAACTGTCCCCATGTTGCAGCGCCATAGGCATTCAAACCTTCATCACTCACCATATGTACCTCTGTGCGGAAGTAAAAAGACACATGGGGGTTAATATACAGCAGCGTATTGCCAGTGGCAGATCTTGCAGGACCAATGGCAAAAGCATTAGAACCTGTTGGCTGTTCCTTATCTTTTTTAATAAACACATTGCCCAGTTTTGAGAGCCAGTTATTATCGCCATACAATTGTTTTAAATCTTCTCTTTCAAGGCCACCGGTATTTGTGGAGATATAAGCACCATCTGTAAACATGAGTGGATACCAGGGTTCAAAATGGGTGAGTGCCTTTGGCTTTACATCGGGATGCATGTGGAGATAATAATTTATGCCATCAGCAAATCCATGTAGTAATTTTTTCAGCCAGTCCGGTGCTTTATGGTAATCTGCAATGGCTCCACTTGAATCATAAAGAATTTTCATTTCAAGGTCCTGGTAGATATAGGCATCACTCTCCGTTTCGCTCATGCGGCCCAGTAACTGCAGGTAATTCTTTTCTACTCTTTCAAAACTTTCTTCGCATTGTGCATACATTAATCCAAAAACTGCTTCGGCATCTGTACGGCCATAGATATGAGGTATACCCCAGGTGTCGCGGGTTATGGTAACCTGTGAAGCCAGTAATTTTAATCTTTTTATTTCGGGAGAATCCGCAGGCGCATCAGCAGGAGAACTGCAACCAAGAGAAAAAAAAACAAGGGGTAAAATAAAAAGGAACCTCATGACTTAACTATTTTTCCATTCAAGATAAATCTTTTTGCATTTAAATTATCACTGGATGCTGAGGACAACAACCGGGCAGTCCTCCGGGGGTGGGATTAATAAATCATTTTACTGTCTGAATTGAAAGACTTACCGTTTGTCATGTTCTTTATATTTTAATATTAAATTATTTGTGTATTGGATAATTAAGATATACTTTAAAGCAAAATTTCATTTCATAAGCCAAACTACTGCACATGATTACATCTTCCTCTACCGGAGATCACGATACCGAAATACCAAAATCCCCCCTTCCTTCATATTCCCGAATTGAATCCCTGGACGTTATTCGTGGGGTTGCTGTTTTGGGTGCTTTATTTGTCAGCATCTGGATTTTTGGAGGCTTTAGCAATCAGCAGCAAAATCAATTACTGGTAATTTCTAAAGGTTGGAATTACCGGGTGTATGGGGCAATGGAACTGCTGCTTGATGGTAAAATGCGGGCATTAATAGCTATTGTTTTCGGCGCTGCCATGATCATTTTTTTAAACCAGACAAGCAAGGCAACCGTATTTGCAGGTGAATTATTTATCAGGCGGCAGATGTGGCTTATACTTTTTGGATTAATAAATGCCTTTGTTTTTTTATGGACCCATGACCTGCTCTTTCACCTGGGTATAATGGGCATCCTGCTTTTTCCCTTTGTACGTATGAGCTACCGTGGTTTGTTCATAGCAGCTATTTTAACTACGCTTATTTATTGTGGCAAAAACTTCTGGAATTATGCTGACAAGAAAGATAGGTACCAGAAATTTCTTTCCGTTACTGCTTTGGAAAAAAAATATGAGAAGGATTCTATAGCGCTGGGTGCTAAAGGAACAGTGAAGGCAAAGGATACCCTTACAAAACTTGAAAAGCAGGATAAGCAAGCCTGGGAAGGCACGCTGGCCAATATGAAAGTAGATGTAAAAAAGGATGAAGGCAATATTAAAGCCATGCATAATCTGAGTTATGGAAAAACATGGAACCATTTGTTGGAAAAAGCCCAGTCAAGAGAAGCACAATGGACCTACCAGTTTGGTATATGGGATTTAGCAAGTATGATTTTCCTTGGTATGGCACTTTATAAAACCCGGTTCTTTCATAACCGATTTAGCAGCAGTAAATATTTTATCATTGCTATTGTTTGTATTGCCGCAGGACTGTTACTTGGCTGGTTCAGGTTACATTACCTGCAGGTTAGCCTGCATGATTTTACAAAATACATCAAGGGGAATGCGGTACCACATGATATTTTTTTCCCTATTGAAAGAGCCCTTCTGGCTTTGGGCTACGCCTGCCTGTTAATATTCTTTTTGTCAGTTAATTTTCTTTCCGGCATCTGGACCGCTTTCAGCAGTGCCGGTAAACTTGCGCTAAGTAATTACCTCTTGCAATCGCTTATCTGTACCATCTTTTTTTATGGATATGGAATGGGATACTATGCAAGGCTATCACAATTTCAACTGTATATAGTGGCTGCAGAAGTTATCCTTGTACAGTTAGTGTTAAGTGTCATCTGGCTAAAGTACTATAAACGTGGCCCGGCAGAATGGTTATTGCACAAGCTGTATTATGGTCATGATGCTATTCCAGACAACCATACGCCTGGGAATGCTAATCCACCTGTTACTGTAATTTCTTAAATCACGATTAAAATTCACCTTCATGGATAATTCTTTAGAACCTTCAATGCAACCTGTTGAAACTCCTGTAAATGCAGGCCCTGTGCAAGCAGCAGACCGGATAAAGACTATTGATATAATAAGAGGAGTAGGTTTGCTGGGTATCCTGCTCATGAATATTCCAGGCTTTGGTATAGACCCCAGTGTTTATGATTCTATGAGACGAGGTTTACATAACACTACAGATTTTTATACCCTTAAAGTGGTGAGTATTTTTTTTGAGGGAACAATGCGGGGCTTGTTTTCAATGCTTTTTGGTGCCGGTATGATATTGTTCACGATGAATAAAAAAGAGATGCCCGGTGCAGTGCCCGTTGTTTACCTTTATTACAGGCGCTTGCTATGGCTACTTTTTTTCGGGGTTATCAATGCATATGTATTGTTATGGTGGGGAGATATTTTATTCTTTTATGCTTTATGTGGCATGTTGCTTTATACTTTCAGAAATTCATCCCCTAAATTATTATTATTCCTGGGCATATTGTGTTTGTCAATAGCTTCATTAAAAACAAGCTTGTGGCATAATGAAACAAGGGAAAGCCGGCATAACTACCTGGAAGCTGTGGCCGCAGAAAAGGCGGGCAAAAAATTAACTTCAGAACAGAAAGAAGCAAAAGCCTCTTGGCTTGAAAGAGAAAACTGGCGACCGCAGCCGGAAAGAATAGAACAAAATGTAACTCAAATGCGGTCTGGATATATAGCAGTATTTAATCACCTGCTTCCAAGAAATGCTGATGATGAAACCTGGGGCACGTATCATTGGGCCATATGGGATTGCCTGGGCATGATGTTGATAGGTATGGCACTTTTCAGGTGGGGATTTTTTTCCAATAACCTTACTACAAAGGATTATACCATGGGTTTATTGGTGGGATATGGTATTGGTATCCCTGTGGGTTGGCTTATTTTCACAAGGGGACAGTTGGGAATGGCTAACATTGCACAATATGTTGATACATACCGGGTAAATCATTTTGTTTTATATGATGTAAAAAGAGTTTTTTTATCCCTGGGCCATGCCAGCCTTATTATGCTAATTTTCCGTAGCCGTATAGTGCCGTGGCTTATGAAGGCTTTAGCAAGTGTAGGGCAAATGGCATTCACTAATTACCTGATGCAAAGCATAATTTGTACATTATATTTTCACGGTTATGGTCTGGGGAATTATAATAAACTCTCATATCACCAATTGTATTATGTTGTTTTAGCTGTGTGGATTTTCCAGCTCATATTTTCACCTGTATGGTTGCATTATTATCGTTTCGGGCCATTTGAATGGTTATGGCGGTCGCTCACTTACTGGAAAAAACAACCTATGAAAAAATAAGAGGGCTTTGAAATTTTTGACAATGCTGATCATTTAATTTTCCAGCATCTATTAAAATCCTTAAAAACACAACCCTGGACTATTAAGATCATCTAAGAGAAATATTAAATATTCTCAGGTGCTTTGGATGGTTTTAAAATAGGTTCGAACCAACATCTTAGACATTTAAGATCACCTAATAGAAATCTTAAATATTATGAGGCGCATTAATTGGTAAATGAATGATTCATAATTTTAAAGATTAAGTTCCTGGATAGCAGAACAAAAAAAAGGGGCCATAATAAAAATTAAGCCCCGCTTTAAATCCAATATCCTATGAAAAACCAAACCATATACGAGATCACCTGTTGCCTGGATTTAAAACTGGCAATTTATTTTTGGAAAAATAAAAACGAATTGGCTGAAGCATCATTTCTATGCCCGCCACTTGATTGTGATGCGTAACATATACTGGCCTTCTTATACTGCCACAACTTAACAGAGAACTTCGTTTTTAAAACATGAAGAATTTTCCCACTATGGTTATAAGATGCCTATATAAAGTAGCAGCTCAATAATCCAGCAATGTTATTTTTTATCTATCTACAGTAAGAGGTATTTAATTCGAAAATCTCTTTGTAACTTTTGTGACCATTCATGCAAAATAATTATAACAACTTTGCAGCCTGGTAAATAAAAATTGTATGGAGATATTGGGATACTTTTTAGCCTCACTTGTGGGCATTTCATTGGGCTTGATAGGTGGTGGCGGTTCCATATTAACGGTGCCAATTTTGGTATATGTGATGAGTGTGAATCCTGTATTGGCAACATCTTATTCCCTGTTTATAGTGGGCTCCGCCTCGCTGGTGGGTGCAGCAAATAATTATCGCAGGGGTTTTGTAAGTGTAAAAACCGCACTGCTGTTTGGCTTATCTTCTATTACAACTGTATTTGTAACGAGGAAAATTTTATTGCCATTAATACCTGCGGAACTTTTTAAAATTGGAGGCCTCAGCATTACGCAGTCTTTGGCAACAATGGTTTTATTTGCCTTGTTAATGTTGGCAGCTTCAATTGCCATGATTAGAAATAAGCGGCAGGTAAATGTAAAAAGCAATAATGAACATCAACATGGCAATATTCTTAAACTCGTATTGTATGGCGTTTTAATAGGCCTGGTAACAGGCTTCCTTGGTGCTGGCGGAGGTTTCCTGATTATTCCCACGCTTGTATTGCTTTTAAAAATGCCGATGAAAAAAGCTGTGGGCACTTCATTATTGATCATTGCATTAAATTCGCTTATAGGTTTTACGGGTGATATAGGGCATTTTAATATAGACTGGACATTTTTAATCATCATCACAACCATTGCCATTGCAGGAATATTTATTGGCGGATTGTTAGCAAAGAAAATTGCTGGCGAAAAACTTAAAAAAGCATTCGGTTGGTTTGTATTGGTAATGGGCCTTTATATTCTTATTAAAGAAATATTTTTTTAAAATAATTGATGACCAAAATAATTTCACTTTATTACATTTTAAATATTGCATATGTTTTTTCAACACGTTTTTGACAAGAGCCTTGCACAGGCAAGTTATTTTATTGGCTGCCAGAAGGCAGGTGTGGCAGCAGTTATTGATGCCAAAAGGGATGTGGACACATACCTTGACATTGCGAAAGCAAACAAGATGACCATTACCCATATTTTTGAAACGCATATACATGCAGATTTTCTTGCCGGGTCAAGGGAACTGGCAAAACTTACCGGGGCCCAACTCTATCTTTCTGATGAGGGTGGCCCGGGTTGGGAATATGAATTTCCGCATGTGGGTTTGAAAGATGGTGATAACATTAAACTGGGCAACCTGAGTTTTGATATAATACACACACCTGGTCATACACCGGAAAGTATCAGCTTATTATTAACGGACCATCCTGCGAGTGATAAACCTGTTATGTTGTTTTCAGGTGATTTTGTTTTTGTAGGTGATATCGGCAGGCCCGATCTTTTAGAAAAGGCTGCAGGCATAATGGGTACTAAGGAAGAGGGGGCAAAGGATATGTACCAGTCCCTGAAAAAATTTGAAGCGCTGCCAGATTTCCTGCAGGTTTGGCCGGGGCATGGTGCTGGCTCTGCCTGTGGTAAAGCCCTTGGCGCTGTACCTAGTACTACTGTGGGTTACGAGAAAGAAAGAAACTGGGCATTCCAGTATGGGGATAATGAAAAAGGATTTGTGCAGTACTTACTGGAAGATCAGCCTGAGCCGCCAAAGTATTTTGCCATGATGAAAAAGCTGAATAAAGTAGATCGCCCTTTATTAACAGAAGTGCCCAACCTGAAACAGCTTTCCATAATAGAATTAAAAGGAGCAATGGCACAAGGCATGAAACTGATTGATGCAAGGCATAAAACCGAATTTGCTGCAGGGTTCATTCCGGGCAGTTATAATATACAGGGCAATAATGCTTTTGCAACATGGGCAGGTTGGTTTTTAAAATATGATGAACCTTTTATTTTATTAGCGGAAGCATCGCAATTAGATGATCTTACCCGGAAGTTAATGCGCATTGGCCTGGACAATATTTATGGGTATATTCCTTCCACTGATCTTTGGACAGCAGCAGGTGGTATCCTGGATAAAGTTCATAATATTTCATTGGAAGAAACGAAGCAGCTGATCAATAATAATGGCGTGCAGGTAGTAGATCTGAGAGGGGCTTCCGAATTTAAATCAGGTCATTTAGCCAAAGCAGAAAATATTTTCGTGGGCAGCTTACCGGAAAATTTGGATAAGGTGAGCAAAGATAAAAAAGTGATCATTCATTGCCAGAGCGGCGACAGGGCTACTATCGGTTATTCTATTTTAGCAAAAAACGGTTTTAAAAATATATTAAACTTTTCCGGCAGCATTAATGAATGGATCAATGCAGGAGAACCTATAGTAACATAAACATAACTGGTTAGTATAAATTGAAAACGCTTTCCTAAAAGGTAGTTTTTTCCTGTCTTCCGTACGAGGATACCCAGCCTAAAACCCAGGTAATTTTGCCATTTCTTTTTTTTCTTTAGTGAGCAAGATCAGTTTTAACTGAAGGAAGGATTACCTCTTTAATGAGTATCGTGTTTATTGTAACAAAAGTTACTAAGTGCATTAATGCTATGGCATACCTTTCAATTCTAAATATATTATCATGAAAAAAAATATGGGTAATACTGATCGCATTGTACGAATATTTCTTGCTGTATTATTTGTTGTTTTGTATTTTACTAATACCGTTACCGGTACATTTGGTATAGTACTACTGGTGCTTGCCAGTATATTTGTTATAACAAGCCTTGTGAGTTTTTGTCCTCTTTATACCCTGGTAGGATTAAATACCTGCCCTACAAAAAAATAATTTATATGTTCAAGAGAAATATCTTTTTATTAGCCTTTTGCAGCCTTTGTTTATTAGTTGCATGTGATAGCAATGCACAGCAAACTAACCTTAGTGTACTTGAATTTGAAAAAGCCCTTGCCCAAAGTAATGGCCAGCTTTTAGATGTTCGTACTTCCGAAGAGTACCAGTCAGGTCATCTCAGCAATGCATTACTCGCCAACTGGAATAATGAAAATGAATTTAAAACCCGTGTGCAATCGTTAGATAAAACCAAGCCTGTTTATACCTATTGCCTGAGTGGAGCAAGAAGTGGTGCTGCCACGCAATGGTTAAGGGAAAATGGTTTTACAGCATATAATTTAGCAGGAGGTATCAGTGCATGGAAAAAGAATGATAAGCCAGTAGAGCAGGATAAGGCCGTTACACAAATTTCCGTTAGTGAATACATGGCCCGGATTCCTATGCATAAAACTGTGCTGGTAGATTTTAATGCTGTATGGTGTCCACCCTGTAAGAAAATGGCACCCGTTATTGATGCATTGGTTGCGAAATACGGCGCTCAATTTACAAGAGTAAATATTGATGGTGCCCAACAAACGGATATTTCTAAGGCATTAAAAGTGGAGGGATTTCCAACTTTTATCATTTACAAAAATGGGAAGGAAGTATGGAGGCAGGAAGGGATTGTAGATGAAAAAGAATTCCTTAAACATCTTTAGTGATTTTTTATTCAGCCGCTATGATTCAATAACAGGCATAGTCAAAGAGGCCTTTCCTTTCTTCCCGGATGAACATCAGGGTATGTAACATTTGTAACGTTTGCCTCATATCTAAAACTTTATCTTGCCTATGAAATGCAAGGTCTTAAAAAAAATAAACAGCAGTTTGCTTTACTAGTTTTAGTAAATGCATTTGTGGGGGCCATGGTGGGGCTTGAGAGATCTATTATACCTGATTTTGGAAAATCTGTTTTTGGTATTAATGGGCATACAGCATTGTTATCTTTCATTATTGCTTTTGGTATCAGTAAGGCATTTAGTAATTATGCCGTTGCATTTCTTTCCAAAAAATTAAACAGGAAAAAAATATTAATACTCGGCTGGCTCTTCGGCCTGCCTGTTCCCTTTTTGTTGATGTATGCTGCTAACTGGAACTGGGTAATCATTGCCAACATTTTATTGGGCATTAACCAGGGCCTTGCATGGAGCACTACCGTTATCATGAAGATTGATTTAGTGGGTGAGAAAGACAGGGGTTTGGCTATGGGTATAAATGAATTTGCAGGTTACTTGTCTGTTGGTTTAGCTGCATTTCTTGCCAGTACTATTGCATCAGGATATGGGTATGCATATTTTCCATTTTTACCGGGTGTATTGTTTGTGCTGGCAGGATTGATTTTGTCTGTCTTTTTTATAAAAGATACGAGCTCATTTGTGCATTCAGAAAATCTCACCAGCCGTATTCCTGTTTTAAAAAATCTTTGGAAACAAACTTCCTGGAAGCATCAGAATATTGGCCCGGTTACTTTCAACGGGTTAGTAAATAATTTAAATGATGGCGTGATGTGGGGACTGATGCCATTACTTTTACTGCAAAGAGGGTTTAGTATTTTCCAGGTAGGAATAGTAGCAGGGATGTATCCTGTAGTCTGGGGTATTGCGCAATTATTCACAGGAAAACTGGGAGATATTTTTTGCAAAAAACAATTGATCAGCATGGGGATGTTATTACAAGCATTTGCCATTGTTTTTTTAGTGCTTTCGCATGCCTTGTATTTATCTGTTATTTCATCAATACTCTTAGGCCTTGGAACTGCTATGGTATATCCTAACTTCCTGGCTGTAGTGGCAGAAAATTCTCATCCTTCACAACGGGCGGCAACCTTAAGCATTTTTCGTTTCTGGAGAGATAGTGGTTATGTGGCAGGCGCATTATTAAGCGGTGTTCTGGCAGATTATTTTGGGATACCTTATTCTCTTATTGCAGTGGCGGCGCTAACTGCATTGGCCGGCATCTATGCCAATACAAGAATGTGCTGCACAAAAAAACTTTTCTGGCATACCAACAATTGCGATCCTTCAAATAGTAATAGCTTTCAATTGCAGCATCCATAAAGCTTGCCTCCAACAAATTTTTATGTTAAAATAATATCAGGTTAAGAGAGAGGGTTATGATATGCTTGGATCAATGTAACCTTTGTTACAAAAAAATATTAAACCGGGAGGTAAATTTGTTTTCTAAAAAAATTGATG
>JBDSYV010000337.1:0-11418 GCA_040110925.1 Ferruginibacter sp.
ATTACCGGTTCATTAAGATAATAGTTTAAGCTGCCATCCCGGTAAGGCTTTCCGCCAAGGCCCGAAACTTTTACGGTACCATATAAATTGGTTTGCCCGTCTTCGGTTTTTATAAATGCTTTTTCAATTCCTGCCCAGCCCTTTTTGGCAATTGATATTTTAGATGATGGCAGGTAACATAGCCGAACGCCTTTGGCTATAGCATAAACAAACATGCTGCTTGCAGAAGCTTCAATATAATTTTTAGGTTCAGCAGGTTTATCAAGGATATCAAACCAGGCGCCGGTTTTTTTATCCTGCACTTTTTCTATTGTATTAACTGTCCTGTTAAGTATATCAATTAAATTTTTTCTTTTAGGATGGTCTGCAGGGAAATTTTCCAAAACATCCACCAATGCCATTACATACCAGCCCATTGCCCTGGCCCAAAACTGTGGAGAATGGCCCGTTGTTTTATCAGCCCATTGCTCTTTTTTTGATTCATCCCAGCCATGATACAATAAACCAGTCTTTGCATCAAGGGCATGATTTTCCATCCAGATAAATTGGTTGGCTATATCATTGAATGCACTGTCTTCATGCGCAAGCATGGCATATTCTGCATAAAATGGTTCTGCCATGTAAAGTCCATCGAGCCACATTTGGTAAGGATATTTTTTCTTATGCCAGAAACCGCCTTCCTGTGTACGGGGTTGTGTCCGCAATTGCTCACGTAAAGTTGTAGCTGCTATCCAGTATTTTTTATTTCCTGTTACCCGGAATAAGGTAAGCAAGGCCCTGCCATTTTTTACATTGTCTATATTATGGTCTTCCCCTTTGTAAGTTTTTATTTTGCCATCATCCTCCACGTAAAAATCCATGCTTTGCTTTATATAATTAAAATAAAGCGGGTTTGCTGTTTGCTGCCATATGGCTTCAATACCTTCCAGTATCACACCCTGGTCATAGGTCCATTTTGCAGGTTTGCCATCCAGTGCGAAGGAATCTTTCCAGGTATGCATTGCCGTAGCAGCTACAGCCTGGCTTAGCGGTGGCTTTTGTGTATAAGAAACCTGTGCAAGGATTAGCAGTGTTAATATGAACAATGTTTTTTTCATGGTTGGATGATAAATGCTTTTTGTGTAGCGCCAAATTCAAAAACAACTTTTTCATCACTGGTAATTGAAGGACTGTTTATCCATTTAATATTTTTGGAACGTTCGCCGCCTATACGGATATATGTTTGAGGATTTGCAATAGTTGAGAATTTATTAAAACTGATATTATAGCTGTTAAGCACATCTGCTACCAGGCTTGTATTGGTGAGAATAACTTTTACATTATTCATCACTACATCAAATGCTTCGCTGATTTCTATGCCGTTAACTGAACTGATTACAATGTCCTGGAGATTGATACCATGAATATTCATTTCCGGTAAACCCCTTATAAAAATGGCTTTATCTGCGCCGGTACACACCACATTTTTAATAAAGAAATTTTTGAATTGTGGTGTAGTTTCATTAACGGGTTTAAATTCTACAACCGGTGCCAGTCTTTGTTCCCCGGCTAATGGGATGGGATCCTTAGCTGCATAATACATGTCAAATAATATTGCTTCGCCGGGAATATCTTTCATGGCAATTCCATCAACAAAAATATTTTCTACCACGCCGCCGCGGCCACGGGTGGTTTTAAAACGTAGCCCTATATCGGTTCCTATAAAACTGCAGTTGGTAACAGAGATATTATTTGCTCCGCCGCTCATCTCGCTGCCAATAACAAAACCACCATGTGCATGGTAAACCGTACAGTTGCGAATGATAACATCCTTAGTGGGCATCGCTCTTTTACGGCCCTCGGCATCCCTGCCACTTTTAATGCAAATGCCATCGTCGCCAACATCAAATACACTGTTTTCTATCAATACATTGCTGCAACTTTCCACATCTATCCCATCACCGTTTTGTGCATACCAT
The DNA here is from genome assembly GCA_040110925.1 of Ferruginibacter sp. Classification (GTDB taxonomy): domain Bacteria; phylum Bacteroidota; class Bacteroidia; order Chitinophagales; family Chitinophagaceae; genus Ferruginibacter. Next base: position 1,959 of record JBDSYV010000337.1, read on the forward strand.
GGATTTTTTACAGAAATATTTCTTATCGTAAGGTTAGAACTCATTAAGGGGTGCAGGCACCATGCTGCTGAATTTTGGAAAGTAACCCCTTCCAGTAAAATCCTGTCGCAGCGGGTAAGTACTAATAAATTCGGCCTAAGGAAATCTTTTATTTCCTGGAAGTCATTGATGGTTTTTTCATTTAGTAATACTCCCGGGCTTTCTGTTTTAGAACCTTTTAAAGATGATTGTGAAGGATACCATGTACTTTTTTCTTCAAAGCCGCCACTGGCAAGTTTGGTCTTCCATTGCGTAGCGGTGAGTTTGTCTTTTTTTACCATGCGCCATGCATCGCCGTTACCATCTATGATACCATAGCCAGTTATGGCTATATTACTTGCATTGATAGCGGAAACCGGAGATTGATTTCTTGCAGAAGGATATCCTTCCCAATTGGTTTCAATAAGTTTGTACTCATTAAAATCACTGGTAAATTGCAGCAACGCATTCCGCTTCAAATGAAGATTGACATTGGATTTTAAAACGAGAGGTCCGGTGAGCCAGTTTCCGGCGGGAACAACCACAACACCACCACCTTTTTTATTACAGGCATCTATGGCATTGTTTATAGAAATAGTATTAAGTGTAATACCATCTGCTTTGGCTCCAAAAGAAATAATATTAAAACTATCCTTCTTAAAAGACGTGTTTTTAATTTTGGGAATACGAAATGATTGAGCAGAACTATGCACATAAATCGCAAATACACTCAGCAGAAAACAGGATGTTTTTTTCATATACAAGTCTGCCTATGGCAGTTAAGTTGAATCGTGTTACAATTTTAGCCTTTATAGGGCTTAAAACCTTATCAATACTGTGTTTTATTTACGCAATCGTTACCGGGAACGTTATTTTAACATTCAATTTTTTCAGGAAACCTTTACCGCCTGCCTTGCCAGCATTTTCCATAGCCCATGTTCTTTTTGAAATACAAGTAAAATTTTCAGGTGTACTTCCCCTGGCTTGTTATTATCGTTGGTGACGGCATTCAACAAATGACGAACAATGGCTGTTTTGTGACTTATTGAAATGGTTTGATCTTTTAATTCTATACTCACAAAATCAGATTTACCGGAAGTTATTTTCCTGATAAATTCTTGTTTAGTTTCAATAGATCCTCCTGAGTGACCGTAACTCAATTGCGATGAAGTCAATTTATCAAGCATTAACGAATCTGCATCAACCATTGCTTTACGTAATTGCTCAACAGCATTTGCAACTGCAGTTTCCTTCTTACTTTGTGCATGCAGTACCGACAAGGAAGAAATCAAAATCATAAAAATCAAAATTGCTTTTTTCATATAAAAAGTTTTAATACCTATATTTTAAAAAATCATTTTATCACATCAATTCTAAACCAATCTACATCAGCAAATCCTGAATCATTTGTTTTGGTAGTTCTTGTGCAAAATAAACCCAACTTTGCTCCTACCCATTTGCCGGGTTTTGTTATAAGCTTTTCACCAATAGTTTTAAAATTAATCCCATCTTCACTATAACTGAATTCGCAAATTGCTCTTGGTTTTACTTTTACACGAAGAAAAATATCTGCAGAAATAATCTTTTCTGCATCAGTTATTATTTCATTACTTCCTTTGTCGGCGGCATTACAAATACTAAATGAAATAAAATTCCCTCCAGTTTTTTTTACTAGACTCACGTATGCGTAGTCTGTGCCAAAGACAATCAACCCTGCTCTTTCCCCATCCAGCATGGGTTTAAAAGATAGTTTTGTAGTGGCCATAAATTCTACTGCAGGAAATTTTTGCATTAATAGGTTGGGAACATTCCAATAATTATTATTGCTATCAGGAAGTTGAACAGAATACAACCTCAGTTTTCCTCCTGATATAAAACGCCAGTAGGGTTTTGGATTTGCCTGCCATTGCCATTGTAATCCAGGTGTATTTTCATTAAACTCATCAGATTCTGCCGGTGTAAGAATAGGGTAAATTTTACCTACGTTAGGTTTTTTAAAATTGACCACAGGTTCTCCAATGCCTGTTCCCTTTTTATCAATGCCAATCAGCGGCCAGTTATTAATCCATGTCATGGGCTGCAAATGAACCACCCTGCCGTAAGCCTCTTTATCCTGGAAATGAATGAACCAGTCTTCTCCAGTTTGTGTTGTCACCCACGCACCCTGGTGTGGGCCATTAATGTTTGTTGAACCCTGGTCCATCACAACTTTTCTTTCATAAGGCCCATAAATATTTTTGGAACGCAATACGGTTTGCCAACCAGTACTTACGCCACCGGCTGGCGCAAAAATGTAATAGTAACCATTGCGCTTATATAATTTCGGTCCTTCTATTGTTGGATCATTCTCATGTCCATCATAAACAATTACACCGGCATCAATTGTTTTAGAGCCATCTTTGTTTAATTGCTTGATAACAATCAAACTCTTTATACCTGCACGACTGCCTGCATAGGCATGCACGAGATAAGCATTACTATCATCCCAAAGCGGACAAGGATCTATTAATCCTTTACCAGCTTCAACAAGTATGGGATCTGACCATGGGCCCAAAATATTTTTTGCTTTTATAAGATAGATGCCAAAATCAGGATCCGGATAGTAAATGTAAAATTCTCCTTTGTGGTAACGGATGGATGGCGCCCACACACCGCCACCATGCTGCACTTTATTAAAATGATCTTGCGGTGTCAACTGGTTCAACGCATGTCCTATCAATGTCCAGTTTACAAGGTCTTTTGAATGCAGGATGGGTATCCCCGGCACATGATTAAAACTGGAAGCGATCAAATAATAATCATCTCCTACCCTTATCGCATCCGGGTCACTGTAATCGGCATTGATGATGGGATTTTTAAAACTGCCATTACCATTATCCGCAACCCAAACGTTTGATAACTGTGCATTAGCATTGCAATAAAAAAATAAAAACAGGCATGCAGTTAAAATCTTCACCACGAATTTTTTATGTCAATTATACTCCGGCTTCGAACAGATTTATATGCGGCTTCGATGACCTGGATTACGTTGGCCCCTTCTGACGCAGTGACGGGTAAAGGCTTGTCATGTCTAAGCGCCTGGAACATAGCTTCGTAATAAAGCATATAATCACCTGCTTCAGTTTCTTCCAGTTGTTTTAATACTTCTCCATTTACCTCAGTATGCAATAAACCCTTGTGTTCAGTTGCTTCAATACCCCATCCGGAACTAAGTGGAACTTTGTGTTGCTGCAAATCTGCTTCCTGTACATCTCCACGCACTTTAAGAAAACTTCCTTTGCTGCCATGTACGGTAAATGCCGGCACAGCTTCCTTTATAAGCGTACTGCCTTTCAGCCGTACACGCAGTCCCGGATAAATCAGCAGTATTTCCATATAATCATCTACAAGCGAAACTGGTCGCTGTATTACTGTGTCCGCAAATACTGCTTCAGGCATTCCGAAAAGTTGCAGTGCCTGGTCAATCAGATGCGAGCCCAGGTCGTAAATAATACCTGTTCCTTTTTCCGGAACTTCTTTATGTGCCTTGGGGCTAGGTGCTTCATTATAGCGGTCATAATGAATTTCTACTTCTTTAATTTCTCCTAACATACCGGACTTCACTATTCTTTGCACGGTCAGGAAATCGCTATCCCAGCGCCGGTTTTGAAATACAGAAAGCAGCAATTTATTTTGCTCAGCAAGTTTAATTAATTCACTGGCCTGGGCAAGGGTTATTGTAAAAGGTTTTTCTACAATCACGTGTTTGCCTGCGTTTAAACATTGCAAGGCATAATCATAATGCAACACATTGGGTACATTCACAACAACCAGTTCAATATTTTCATCTGCCAGTAATTCTTCCAGGTTACGGAAAGTAATCACCTGCGAATATGATTGCACCGCCAGTGTTTTTGTTCTTTCCAGTACAGCATACAGTTCAAATCCCGGATGTGCCTGGATAAACGGTGCATGAAAAACCCATCCACTCATTCCGAAAGAACATAGTGCTGTTTTTATTGGCTTCATGTAAGTTTTTTTTGAAATTACTTATTAAAATATCCCGGGGTTCCATTCACCTAAAATATTTTTTATGGTAAATGTTTTCACTTCTTCATCCGTTAATTGCTTTGCCCATTTCACTCTTGCCAAAGGGTTAGCGCCGGGACCACTGCTGTTATATTCTGCATAGCGGGCTGTTAGTTCATTTGCAGGATTCTTCCAGTTATTCCAGCCTTCGGGAATAATATGGCTGCCCAGGTTGCAATTGATGTAAGTAACGCTGGCAGTTGGGCTCCAGGGCCTGCCCAGGGAAACTTTATTTACAGTACTATCTGAAGTAAGGATACAATTAAAAAAAACAAACCCAAAAGGAATAATGCTGTTGGTAGATGCAGCAGTTATGTGTGAGTTTTTTTTACTGTGGATATGACAATTTTTAAATACCGCTGTTGCTGCACCGAAGATAAAATCAGTAGTACCTTCTATGTAACAATTTTCAAAATACTGTTTTACACCACTTCCGCTTAAAAACAATACATCCTGGTTGCCAGTGAACTTACAATTGCGAAATGCAATCCTGTTTCCTTCGGCCCTTACTGCCACAGCCTGTCCTGCAGTAAAGCCGGCATTATTTTCAAAGTGAAGATTTTCTGCTATTATATCATTGCCATAGATAAACACGGTTGCACAGGTCCAGGTATTTAACGTATCGCCATTGGGAAGCCTGGTGCCTGCATGATTGTCATAAGTTATTACCGTATTATTTTTATCTTCTCCAGTTAAGCGGATATGATTTTTACTGGCGTCAAGCACAAGTACTTCTTTATAAATACCTTTTTTGATATAAATAGAAACAGGAGTTTTATTAGACGCAGGTACAGCGTCAAGGGCTTGCTGAATGCTGTTGTAATTACCCGTGCCATCCTGGGCTACAGTTACACGTTGCTGGGCATATACCGGTATTACCAGCACAGAAACCCAAAAGAATAATAAAAAAATTTTCATTCACCAAATTTATTTGCTTTACCCGAATGTAAAATGGTTGCGGAAAGCCACAACCATTTTAAGTATATACCTTCTTAGTTTTTCTTAGTCAATAGTAACTTTTGTTGCAAGCTTAATGTCGTTGCTGCGAAGCTGAACCACATATATACCGCTGGTCAAAGCAGGTAATGCTATAGACTGGCTAAGCGAACTGCCTTCCATATTGATTGATTTAAAAAGCACCTGTTGCCCGTTGCTGTTGAAAATAACCAGGTTGTAATTTCCTTTTACCATTCCGCTTAACTGCAGGTTAAGATTTCCTGATTGAATGGGATTATTAGCAATAATCATTTCTGCAGCCTTGCTGTTGATATTCACCTTTAAAACAGGTGTATATTTTGCAGAACCAAATAATTCATTTGCCCTAATGCGGTAAAAATTATTTCCTGCGTTGGGAGTAGCATCAAAATAGTTATATGAATTATTGCGGCTGTTAGTAATTGCATTTACTGTTCCAATTGCAGTAAAATTTCTGCCATCTGCTGAATGCTCTACAACGAAATTCTGAACATCAAATTCATTTGCAGTTTGCCATTCAACCTGTACACCATTTAATTTTGAGAATGCTTTTGTGCTGATAAAATTAACCGGTGCCGCTGAAGGATTATTGGTTACAATAAATTCAGCAAATGTTGTAATGCCGGCTGCAGTTGCAATATATGGGTCCAGTGCTGTGCCTGAACCGCTAAGTGTTGCAGGAAAAGGTACATAAGCTGAACCGTTGTAACCCAAAATAAATACTGGATTAGCTGGATTAAATCCGGCAGACTGATCTGTTGTTAGCCATCCTAGTTTTAATGTTGCATCGCTACCGCCAACTACGTCTTCTGTAATTTTCCATTGTTTGTTTACAACGTTAGCAGTTGGGGACGTATTTGTAATTGTATTACTTACATTAACAGAAAAGTTATCTGAAGTACCAGCGTTGTTAATTGTTGCAGGGCTGTAAGAAGATGATGTTCCTACAGCAAATAAAACATCAGCAGCACCTACCGTTCTTTTTAATTTTCCGGTTCCGGAAATATTAAAAAAGCGGGGAGCAAGCGTAGTAGTTGTTGTGCTTATAGGTGCAAGGCTACCATCCAATAATCCTCCATTATTTATGTTAAAAGTTACTGGCCCAAGTTGGCCGGTGGCTGTTGACTCATTTAATATTAATGAACTTAAACCAGAAGTAGGCAGTTTAACGGTACCATTTATATTAACGGTTACGGCTTTGGTAGGATCATTGGAGCCTATAAATGTTGAATTACCAACTGCTGTAGAACCAGACATGTCTAGTGTACCATTTATATTATAAGTATAATTTCCAAATGATGTAGCCGCTCCTCCGCTTGCACCACTGCTGTTCCAATATCCCCCCGTTACAGTAACAGTCTTAGTAGCATTTATGGTTAATACATAATTATCTGTATTAGATCCTCCATTTGCATTTAATGCATAATTGGATGTAATACCATTTGAACCAACAAGGCAGTTAATATTCTGATCTATGACAACTGTATTTAAAGGGTTGAGGTTTCCACCTGCCATGCGAAAACGGCTTATGTTTGTTGTACCCGAACCTGTAAGTGTAAAACCTCCAACTGCATTAGCAGTATTTAACTCAATGGTAATTCCATCATTTGCGCCCCCTAGAGTGCCATCATTTTGAAGTGTTGCGCCATTTACCCGCTGTGTTCTCTCTGTTCCAAGGACACCAGCTTTTAATGTAGCCCCTGACACAATGGTAATTAATTTTGCATTTTTTCCGCTTGCATCAATAGTTATGACATGTGGACTCCTGACTGTTACATCATTTGAAGCTCCGGGAGTTTGCCCGGATACCGTAGCATTCCAGTTTGCTCCTCCATCCGTAGAAATTTCCCAGGAACCAAAAGTTCCCCAGTTTCCGGTTGTGAATGAACGATAAACTGTTTGCGCATTTAAGGTATTTGTAAAAACTAATGCTATAGTAATAATAGCGGTAATCGTAAAGATTTTTTTCATGATGACGTGTGTTTTTGAATAGATAGGTTGACTCTGAATCGTTAATAATTAGCTTCCCAAAAGTAAATGACCTTATTAGTTTTAGCATATTTATCTACGCAAACGATTGCGGTAAAATGGTTGAGTTTGTTTATTGGTTACTGTTAAACCCATTCTTATCGTTTTATGATCAGCTCAGCAATAGTCTCTTCAGTGCCGGACAATTTTACAATGTATATGCCTGCTGCTAATTCTTGTACAGATAACAATGTTTGTGTACTTCCCACAAGTAATTGTTGTTGGGCAACCTTTTTTCCATTTATTGTATAAATTTCTAACAAAGTTTTCTCCTTAAGTTTTTCGTAGCTAACCCTTATCTCTTTCGCCGCAGGATTTGGATAAATTGAGAATGCTGGTTGTTTTGTATTATTAAGTTTAATCGTGCTGCTCAATCTTTCTTTACCATTCATATCTGTCATGCGTAAACGGTAAAAACTTGTTTGTATAAAAGCAACATCAGAAAAAATATAATCATTTACGCCAGCACTGTTTTTTGCAACCACATTACCAATGGAATAAAAGTTATATCCGGTTATAGATTTTTCTATGGTATAATGATCAAGGTTAAGTTCATTTGTACTTGTCCAATAAAGGCCCGCACCTGTATTAGTTTTCCTGGCACTAAATGCATTAAGATTAACAGGAACTACAGTGAGAACAGTTCCTTTTGCTGTAAAGTCACGTATGGTTATATATTTACCACCGGTACTGCTGCCACAGGCAAAATAGATTCTAATGCTTAATGATTCGCCAGGCAAAAGTGTTATACCTGCACCACTCGTAAGGGCAAGACGATAATTATAAACTAACGGTGATATAGGCCCTGTATTCTGTTGTGCAATAGGAAATGATTTTAAAAAGGTACCACTGGTTGTAGGCACCAGCGTACCTGCAGGCTGACCACCATATCCTGCGAAAAATTCTGTTGAATCAGCAGGTGAAGTAAAACCGTTTCGTGAAAATACCAATCCCATTTTTGTATTGCTTGCTGTGGAAACAAACGCTGCATTTACCAAAACAGAATCTAAATTAATCGTGTTGCCTGCAGATGCTGTTACGACAAATTGTTGCCAGTTTTTCCGGCTCAATGTTCCTCCCGGACCACCGGTTGCTGTGCCCCACAATCCATCAGATGTTGGTGCGGTTGCCTGTCCAAAGTTTGTAGAATAAGGTGGAATGGTTGCGTTTGTCACGGGGCTTAATAATCCGTTCGAAACCGTCATGAGGTTGAAAGTAGATGCGCTTGCATTTACAGCAGCAGAACGCAGCCCGGCACTATCTGCATTGTTTTGTGTGAATGGCCAGCTTTGTAATACAATTGAAGGGTTTGGTGCAGATACTTCTGTATTGCCTGTAACAGCTATGTTTACAGGATCCGCACCGGAGGAAGTATGCGTAATGTTACCTGAATAACTTCCCAGCGCAACAGCATTTAACCTTACACTTATACTTGTGGATGAAATAGTATTGGCTACCGGAGCAATAATTAATGGGATTGCATTTGTAAACCACGAAGCTCCGGCGTTGGCTGAAACCTCGTATTCAACAGGAGGCGTAATGGTAAGATTGTCAATCATATTTACAGCAGAAACTGTATAAACCTGTGCTGCTGATGGAGAACCCAGGCCTTGTGTGAATGTTCCTAATGCACTGCTTGTCGTTATCGTTGGTTTGCTGGAAACCTGCACTGTATCTGTGTTGTGTGATGCATACCCGGCTTTTGATGCAAGCAGGTAATAATAATAAATGCTACCTGCGGGTGGTATTACATCGGCAGATTGAAAATTAATTGCAGTATCAGTTAATGAAGTGATATCATCAATCTGAGCAAAATTTATATTATCTGCTGAGCGGAATAACTGGTATCGGATACCCGTTATTGGCCAGCTTATATTCCAGTTGATTGATGAAGTAGAAACACCCTTAGTTGCACGAAAATTTGAAACGGCAATTTCTGTTGCTGATGAAGAACATAAGCCACTATAAACAGTGCATGGATCCCATGCGCCAAAAATATTTACCAGTGTATAGTTTGATGCCTCTGTAGAATTCAATTGGTAAGACCATGGTACTCGTTGGCTAATATCAACAAGGTTGTTATTAAAATAGCGGCTTTCAAATTCACCGTAATATATGTTTGCAGTAATTGTGTTTACATCCCACACCGTCCATCCCTGGGGCTGAATATTTGCGTTTAATTTACAATCAATCAACACGGTTTTTTGTGCAGTGGCTGCTTCGCTCGGGCTTGGCCATGGCCGTCCAAGGTAATAATTTGTTGCACCGGTATTAGCAGGAAACCTTGTGTTACGAAATACATAACCATACGACTGGCCGGTAGGTGTATTGGCTGCGGTTATAAATGAACTCCCTGCATTTGTTCTAGACT
>JBDSYV010000338.1:0-9567 GCA_040110925.1 Ferruginibacter sp.
ATCGCTGATTACAAGCTTTTCTGTAAAATTTAATTGAGTGGTTTGTATCAGGGTGTCCATTATAGCAACTATTCTCTTTTCATTTTCCCGGATGAAATTTGTTTTTGATTCCAAATCCTGATCTGCCTGTAGTCGTTTTTGTATGCTGATAGAAAGTTCTGCAGCCATATCATTAAATGAAGTTGCCAGTGCCCCAATTTCATCATTTGAAAATACCTGTGCCCTTGCACTAAAATCTTTTTCTGCTATACCTTTTGAAGCACTCCTGATTTCTTTCAATCCTTTTGTAATTCCCCTTACCACAAAATAAGTAAGTATCAGCCCGCTGAATTCCACGGTTAATGCAATGGCAAGTAATAATTTTAAGATAGTATTTTCCAGCCAGCGTGCACCTTCTCCCAGCGTGTAAGAAAATTCATTTTCCAGTACAGTAAGTTTTTGATTGATGAGGTCTGATTCCTTAATAACCTCATCCAGTCTATTTTGGGATTGGGAAGATGACCCTGCCTGTCCGGGAGGCATGCCTGCCTCCCGAAAGGGGAGGTTTATTTCAGCATGTAATTTTTCTGCCAGGGGTATTAACTGGGCAATAACCGAATCTGCTTCTGACCAGATGTTTAATGACCTGTTGATATAGGAGATGTTATTAAATCTTCTGAACAATTTTATCATACCATCTATATCGTCAGGATGGTTGCCACCTTCTAATAAACCTTGTCGGGCAGCTGCTAAGTCAGGATTTTTCTTCAATAGTTCCACCAATGTTTTATGGTGGCTTAAGGGCACTTTCATGAAATTATAAAAAGCCTGTTCATCCTCCACCTTATGGTTTCTATAATATTTTCGCAAACTATAAATGGCATCTTTTTGAGATTTTGACCATAATCCCTCAGCGCCTACAAAAGCCCTTACTGACGAAAGTGTATTAACTGCAAAGTAAAGTGTGCCAAGCTCAACCGCAATGAGAACAGCCATAATGCCTACCACTGAATATAATTTCTTCGCGATAGAAACATTTCTAAACCATTTAAAAAAAGTAGAATTCGCCATCAATAATTGCTTATTATAAATATTGCTTCAGCCATTCCTTTGCTTCAATTTCATCTTTAAACATTTTTACAGGGTACGGTTGTTTTTTTATGCTAAAGAATAAATTTGCAACCATTTTTCCCAAGGCAGACCTGGAAATTATTGCAATTGCTTTTGCAATTTCGGGTATTACTTCAGCGGCATAGTCACGCATTTCTTTGTTAAGAGGGGTGGAATCTGTGCTGTCAGAAAGCAGGCAAACTTTTTTACCGCCTGTTATCTTTTTGAATTCTTCCATTGTCTTTTTAGCTTCTTTTATCGTTTGTTGAGGCACTTTTTTAGCAACGGAGCAGAGAATTCCATTTTCATCAAACCACATAGTTGATGTTGGAAATTCAAAGACTTCAGTATTTTCTGGAATCAGCATAGCTTTATTTAAAATTATGATTCGCTAAAATAATAGCGTTTTTATTTTTATCCAAATACTTAAGCACTGTTTTTACAAGTGCAACAATACGAAAATTTGTTTCTGTATATCAGTTTTAAATCGCTGTGTAGCAAAAAGTTGCCGCTAAGGTTATGCATTTAAGAAGCGCTGGAAATTTGTTGCTGGTACGGATGGTATCCGCCGCGGCAGGCCCCGATTGAAAATTATTTGTTGATGTTATTAACTAAAGCAGAAATCCCAATAACCAGCCTGCCCCAAGTGTTCAAACGGATGGATCAATTTGCTTCTTCGCACATTGTCCCTGCTGAATCTTCCCTTGAGAATTATCTTGCCAGCGCTCTGCGGAGTAACAACCTGCTTCAATAGTTTGTTCTGATCCACAGGCAAGGGGCCCGTTACAATAATAAATCAATTAGAAAAAATACATAAAAAGTGTATCTTGGATATCCTTATCCTGGTTACTACCAACTTTTCTGCTCTATACAGACTTCCTATATTATATTAAAAAGTTTATTAATGCTTATGCAACGTTCCGCAGGAATATGGAATCATTCAAATATCCCCACCAAAAAAATGCTTTATGGGAAATGAAAAAATAAAAAGAAAAGACTTTTTTACAAGCATCAGGTCATTAGGCCTGGATCCTGCTGATACATCACTTGAGTTGCTTCCCGGCGACGATCCCTTATTTGACAAATATTCCCGCAAGACACTGGGCCCAAGGCAATTTAGCCAGCTCATGGCTGTGCAAGGTCCTGGAGATCCTGAGCCCAACCGCGTAGGCAACGTTACCAGCGGGCTTAACCCTTATGCCGGCGCCTGGACACAATGGGAAGTAACCCACCTGTTGCGCCGCATTGGCTTTGGTATTAAAAAAGCGGAACTGGATAATTATCTTACTTTAGGAACCTCCGCAGCAGTAGATGCATTGCTCACCCTAAGCCCTCCGGCAAACCCTTCGCCAACCGCCCTTAATTATTACCAGAACACCCTGCCCGATAGTGGCGGTATTCCACTTGGTGGTAGCTGGACCAATAATAATCTTACGTATGTAAATGCCAATGATGGTACCAATAATACATATCGCCAATACAGCCTTGCTGACTGGAGCTGGGGCCTTACGATAAATGAAAATACAAGCATACGGGAAAAGATGGTGCTTTTCTGGTACCATTTTATTCCAATAAATTTTGATGATGTAAGATCTTTGCAAGCCAATTCTGCCACCATGTGCAGTGACTACATGAGCCTGCTGCGCAACAATGCGCTGGGCAATTTTAAAACATTGATAAAAGCCATTGCCAAAACGCCGGGCATGCTGGTATTCCTGGGCAATCAATACAGTACCGCTGCTGTGCCCAATGAAAACTTTGCAAGGGAACTTATGGAATTATTCACCCTGGGTAAGGTACCTACACAAAACTATACGGAGCCAGATGTAATTGCTGCTTCTAAAGTTTTATCTGGATGGAGAGTACCATCTTTTACCGTGGCATATCCTTTTGCTCCGGGCTTTAATTCAACTTATCATAACCAGACTTCAAAAGTCTTTTCTGCATTCTTTGGCAATACAGTTATCGCCAACCAGGCAGGCGCTGCAGGTGCAAATGAGTTTGACATCTTCTTTGACATGCTGTTCACCCAGCAGCAGGTTACCATAGCCAGGTATGTGTGTCGCAGGCTTTACCGCTTTTTTGTGTATTATGATATTGATGCCAACGTGGAAGCAAATGTGATTGTACCTCTCGCCAGCTTACTACTTGCAAATAACTGGGATATGGCGCCAGTGGTAAGTACCTTGTTTAAAAGCGAACATTTTTTTGATATGGCCAATCGCGGCGTAATGATAAAAAGTCCGGTTGATTTTATAAGCGGTACATTAAGAACTATGAATATCAATACCACCGCTCCAGCTGGTGCCACGCAGGTGGTTCAGCAATATGGCGTCTGGCAGTATTTTCATAACTATGCCAACACTAATTTAGAGCAGGGCTATGGGCTTGTGCCAAATGTTTCTGGCTGGAAAGCTTATTACCAGGATCCTACATTTTACCAGAACTGGATAAACTCCAATTCCATACAAAAAAGGTCATCGCTGCTAACGGCTTTTGTTAATGGATTTACCACTAACAGCACGCTGATTAAAATAGATCCTATAGCCTGGGTACAGCAGTTTCCTAATGCTACCATACAGGATCCCGACCTTCTGATTGATGCCATTATCCCTTTTTTGTTGCCTGTAGATCTGCCAGCAACTTATAAATCAGATACTAAGGTACAAACCTTGCTTGCGGGCCAGGTGACCAATAGTTACTGGACAACTGCCTGGAATAACTATATAGCCAGTCCAACAACAACCAATGCCAATACGGTAAAGTCAAGGTTGAATTCATTACTAACCACATTTCTGCAGCTGGCAGAATATCAATTAATGTAGTTTTAAAAAGACAAACTATGGACCGTAGAAAATTTTTAGGCAACACTGCACTCTTTTCAGTGCCCATGATGCTACAGGGTATTCCTGTTTTTGCTGGCGATGGTTTATTGCATCCATTCTTACAGGCCCTTGCCATGCCTCCGGGCAACTGCGACAGGATTCTGGTTGTTATACAAATGAATGGTGGAAATGATGGATTAAATATGGTGGTACCCCTGGACAGGTACACCGAACTGAATAATGCCCGTGCAAGTATTTTATTACCTGCTGCATCAGTATTATCCTTAAATAACACTACAACAACCGGTCTTCACCCTGCAATGACAGGCCTTAGGGATTTATATAATAATGGTAAGTTAAACCTCGTACAGGGTGTAAGTTATCCTAACCCTAACTTTAGCCATTTCCAGGCACAGGATATCTGGTTTACTGGTTCCAATACTATTCCTTCGCCGGATACAGGCTGGCTTGGTAGGCAACTGGATACAGCTTTTCCAGGCTTCCCTACAGGATATCCTAATACTTCAAACCCTGATCCACTTGCAATTCAAATTGGAGGCGCCCTTCCTTTATCGTTACAGGGACCTAATATCAATATGGGTTACAATGCGCCAAACCCTGCAGCACTGGTGAATGTGGCATCAGGCAATCCCGGTCCTGCTCCAGTGAGTGATTACGGAACAGAGCTGACATTTTTACGCTTAATGAGGGACCAGAGTAACGCCTATGCGGCCCGTATCTCCGCATCATATAATGCACAGGCTACCCAATCTACCCTGTATCCTGCATCAGGAAATACACTTGCCGACCAGCTTAAAATTGTGGCAAGGCTGATTGGTGGCGGGCTGGCCACACCGGTTTATATTGTTAACCATCCTGATAGCTTTGATACACACGTGAACCAGGTAAATGCCGGGGATACTACAAATGGTTTTCACGCAAATATATTGTCTAAACTTTCTGTTGCTATATCTGCTTTCCAGGATGATATTACACTTATGGGAAAGGCTACAAAAGTAACAGGCATGACCTTTAGCGAATTTGGTCGTCGGGTTATCAGCAATACAAGTAGTGGTACTGACCATGGTTCAGGAGCACCGGTCATCTTTTTTGGTGCCATGCTTAATCCTGGCGTATCAGGCATATCTCCCGTGCTGCCAACTAATCCTACCGCCAGTACACAAGTGCCAATGCAATTTGATTTCAGGCAACTTTATGCCACCGTAATGCAGGACTGGCTTTGTATGACAGCATCAGAATCTGCAACCATCCTTAATGGCACATATACTAAAGTGCCCATTTTTGCCAGCATAGTTCCGCTTACCGGCATGGAATTAAAAGCGATTTGGGAAAATGCTTATGCCAAACTGGAGTTTACTGTTTTTGAAAATGATACTTATGATCTGTTCGTGGTTGAGCGTTCTGTTAATGCCGTTAATTTTCAACCGTTGCAAACAATACATAATACAACCAATAATAGCCTGCAGCTATATAATTATAATGATGAACGCATAAGTGCTCCCGAAGTTTTTTACCGTATAAAAGGAATATCTAAACAGGGCGCAAGCAGTTATTCGCAAATAGTTTCACTGAAAAACAGCGCTAAGCAGTTGGTTAGAATTTATCCTAACCCCGTTAAGGATTTCAGGATCAATATAGAATTCCTGGCAAGGGTAAATGAAAATGTAGAAATAACCATTGTGGGCACCCGAGGGGAAAAATTATATTATAACCAGCTAAACCCTGGTGGCAACCGTTCCATATTTATCCGGGTGCCGGCTCTATTCAGCGTTAAAACTTTGTACATTTTAAATATCAGTTACGGGGGAAATGTTGTTAATGAAAAGATTTTATTTGAATAAGGTTTAAACTCACAGTAGGGTATAGGCGTATAGATAGGACGCTGAACAGATTAAATTTATAACAAATAATAAATATTTGCTATCTTACCGTCTCACCTTAAATAAAATCATAAATAATGAAAAGTAAATTTAAATCCGCAGCGATTATTGTCATTTCAGCATTATTTTTTGCTTCCTGTTCCACGGCACCTAAAGAAGAAACAGCTGCAAAACCTGCCTTCGATCTGGATAAAGCCAAAGTAGAAATACAGGCAATGGAAGATGCATTTGCAGCAGCAGAAAAAGCAAAGGACGCAAAGGCAGTTGCAGCCTATTATAGTGAGGATGCCATAAGTTATAGCCGCAATGAAGAACCTACCAAAGGCAGGGCAGCAATTGAAGATAGTATTGGAAAACGTATTGCAAAAGACACTTCCGGCACTTATAGTGTTTATAAGGTAGTGGATCTTTTTGGTGATGAAGATATGCTGGTTGAAGTAGGCTCATGGACCAATATGACAGCGGCAGGTGAAGAAAAAAACCATGGGCATTACATGTCGTACTTTCAAAAGCGGGATGGAAAATACCAATGTGTAAGAGACATGAATGTAACCTCAATGCCTGCTAAATAAGGCCTTAACTCAAAGTGCTTTTAAAAATAAAAATGAGGCTGTAGATTGCAGCCTCTTTTTTATGTGTTGCAAATATGGCAACCAGGGTAAGCAGTAGGAAGTGAAATATGTAAGCATCTTCCATTGCCCTAACTAGTCATTACGACATCTCCATGTTTCTGTTTATCTTTCGGTCTCAAGATTATTACTATGAAAAAAATTCTATGGCTACAGGCACTGCTTTTTATTTGGGCCAATCTTTTTGCACAGCATAAACCTGCTTACATTTTATACAACAGCAACGGAAAAAAAGTGCGTTATGATAAAATGATTAAGCTGTTGACAACTAAGGATATTGTAATGATTGGCGAGTACCACAACAATCCTATCAGCCATTGGATGGAACTGGAAATAACAAAAGATTGCAAGCAAACCTGTAACCTGGTCCTAGGTGCGGAAATGTTTGAACAGGATAATCAGGCGGCCCTGGATCTTTACCTGCAGGGAAAGCTTTCTGCCAAAGGACTTGATTCCCTGGCAAGACTATGGCCCAATTACAAAACAGATTATGCGCCACTGGTAGATTTTGCAAAAGAAAATAATATAGTTTTTGCTGCCACCAATATTCCCCGCCGTTATGCTTCCATGGTTTCTAAAAGCGGGTTCCAGGTATTGGATACCCTTAGTGCTAAAGAAAAAACATGGATAGCACCTTTGCCAATAGCATATGATTCCACGCTGCCTGGATATAAAAATATGATGACCATGATGGCGGGCCATGGTTCGGCAAACATGCCCAAAGCCCAGGCGAGTAAAGATGCAACGATGGCTTTCTTTATTTTAAAATACTTTGTACCCGGAAGCCTTTTCATTCATTACAACGGGAGCTACCATTCAGAAAACCATGATGGCATTGTTTGGTATCTTAAGCAAGCCAGGCCCGATTTAAAAATTGCTACTGTTACTACCGTGTCGCAGAAAGATATTAAACACTTGCTGCAGGAAAATAAAAACAAAGCCGATTTTATTATTTGTATTGATGAGGATATAACAAGTACTTATTAGGATAACATCAATTAAAAAAGCCGCCCGGTAAAGGCGGCTTTGTTTTCATAGGATCAATACTATTAATTATTATCCCGGCGTTGATTGTTATTCCTGTCGTTCCTTTCATCATTATCATCATTATCACCATTATGCTTGTGTTGCTTGTTCTTTTTGTTTTTGTAATGGCCTTTCTTTTTACCTTGCTCATGACCCCAGTCGCTATTGCCCGGGCCAGCGTTATTATTGTTATCATAACCGCCATTATTGTTATAGCCACCATTCCTATTGCGGTTTGTATTGTTGCCATAACCATTCTGGTTAATACGCACCTGGCCATTCTGATTTACATCAATATACATATCAGATGTACCCAGGTTAAACTGTTGGGTAGAAATAAGGTTTCTTTTTTTACCAATACCGAATAAGCCATTAGATACCACCTGGTAAACATTTATGGTGTGTGCACCCTGGTATAAATCTGTAATGGTAGTAGAACCAACACCATTGTTGTACACCCTGCCATCAATATTTATTTCATAATTGGTTTGGGAGTTCAGGATGACTTGCGCTGCATTGGCAGAAGCGGTTACCATTAAAAACATCATACCTGCAAACAGAAAGGTTAATATCTTTTTCATATTTATTAATTTTAATTTGTTTACTTTTTATCTCAGCCGGCAGGATAAAAAGCGGATATTTTTGCGCCGGTTGTTTCTATTATTCAATCAGAGTGCCAATGTATCATAAGGTTTATGCTAAGCTTTGTTAAAGCAGGGTATTAGCAAATAATTGGGAATTTCTTTGCCTTATCAATTACGTAAAAATTATAAATTTTTTGCTTGAGATAAACTGTGGGAAGAAGTGTAAGGTTATGATTACTTTTAAAATTCTGTTATGATTTTATACCCTTATTAATGAAATTAATAGCCGGTGTTTTTATTTTAAATTATCAATTATGCATCAATACCAAAAAGACTACCCTGTAAAAACATAACATGAAAAGGATGCTGGAAAAGTTTTAGAAAGGATGCAGATGATCTGGCTTATGAGCAGGCTAACGATTTACGAGACGATGCAACAGGAAAAGATGCGGATGACCTGGTGCAAGAAAACAGGAAGAACTATTGGGTAATAACCTGTAAGAAATTTATACTGATCACCTTTTACGTGATAAGGGAAGTAATGAAAATTAAGAAATTTAAATCAACTCCACAACCCTATCTGCACTCCCAATCTTCTGACGATTACTGGGGCAGCTGTATTAGGGCATATGGCATAAAGTTCTGTTTCTTCATACCGGCTAGCAATTACTATCCTTGTATCTCCGGCATGCGTTTCAAAAAGTGATTGCACTTTTTGCGGGCAGTTGTTGTCTTTGGATAAATGTGACAAAAAAAGATGGCTCATGAATGAAGGACGATGCTTAATAAAAATCTCAAGCGATTCTGCATTACTCAGGTGGCCCTTTCCTCCTCTTATGCGATGTTTAAGATATACAGGATAGCGACCATTCTCCAGCATTTCTATATCATAATTTGCTTCAAGATAAGCCGCATGACACTGCGCAAAGTGACTGCTAAGCTCACCGCAACATTTACCAATATCTGTAAATACACCAATGTTTATACCGGCATGGCTTATCATAAAACTGTGTGGGTCTGCTGCGTCGTGCAATTTTAAAAACGACTTTACCTGCAAGCTTCCTACATGTACAGGTACACCCGGGAGAAGGATTCTTAATTGATTTGCAGGAAGCCTTAAACCACTATGTTTATAAGTAATATCAGAAATAAAAACCGGCAGGTCATATTTTTTTGCAAGCACTTCTACTCCACGGATATGATCGCCATGTTCATGCGAAACAAAAATGGCTTTTACCGTTTTCATCTGCAGTCCAAGACGGTGCATGCGCTTTTCTGTTTCCCTGCAGCTTAATCCGGCATCTACGAGCACGGCTTCATGATTGTTACCTATGTAATAACAATTGCCATTGCTGCCGCTGTTAAGTGATGTGGTGTAAAGCATTAGAAGGATACAAAGAAAATCAATATATGCGGAATGATTTTTAGGAATTAAGTATTTATTTTTTTGATATGGATTTAGTTTCCAGGACGTGGCAGTGAGGTACAGGAAAATTTTTATTTCCAGGTGCGA
>JBDSYV010000339.1:0-3849 GCA_040110925.1 Ferruginibacter sp.
TGGTGTGTATTCTTACCCTGGCTAAAGCTTATTATATCGTTTCTATTTTTATGCACCTTGGTAGTGAGGTTCGAAACCTGATAATGACTGTTGTTGTTCCGCTGATGTTATTTATCTGGTTCCTTGTTGCTTTTTTATGGGATGGAAATAGTTGGAAGCAAATGAGGAATACGGATGGAGGCTCGAGGCCAAATATTGAGAAAGTTGCTCCTGCTGCAAAGGAAGAAGGGAAGAAAGATTAGGATTCACGAGCATAAACTCACAACGTTTTATTACTTCTAATACAAGTGCTCCCATACTGTGGTTCAAAATATATGCTGATTTAAATTCCTGCGTCAGCACACTTTTCCCTTTCCCAATTTATAAAAGAAAAAAAATTACCTGTATAGGGTATTGTTTGGTATTTCAAAGCCACATAATTTACATCCGTTATCTTTTTTTATATTTTACCCGATTAATTAAACTCAATGAAAGCTAAAACTAACAAGCTTAAAATAATTAAGCTCTTATCATTCACCTTTGTTACTACAATCATTTTAGTTACGAGTTGTACTAAACAATTTGATAAGCAGGCTGATATAAATGCTCACATGTTAATTGGAAATGGAATACCTTATCAGGATAGTGGATTTACTGTATTAGGTGAACCAAAACAAAACCCCTACACAGTAGTAAATATGACAAGTGCCTGGCAAGCGCTTGCCGCCCAAGGTGTAGTACCTAATACACAGGCAAGTGTACACACTACTCATTATTATGTAAAATTTAAACCACAAAACCTTAATCAATATGAGGCATTAGCGCAGGACACAACGTTGGCCTTATCTGATTTTCCAATTGAAAGTACAGTAGTTGTTAATGGTGACAAATATCATGACCCTAGTTTACCGGATAGCGTACCAACTTATCAATACACTGCTGTAAAAGTCGGATATAATTTTCCAGACTCAATCCCCTATGAAATAATCACAAATCTTTATATCCCCGAAGATGACCAGGCATTTCAATATGAAAATGGAGGAAGCAACGATATTTTTGTAGATAAATTATTAAATCGGGCATACATACAAACCAGTAATTATGAAGACACTATTTCTATTGATAATAATGTAGTACCTCAAAGTTATACACCTGGCGGACGGATTCAGGTAACGGATACCCGGTTGAATACACTTATAGGAATGGAAGGTGTGAGGGTGCAGGCAAGGAGATGGTTTATAATCTTGAAAGCAAGCCCTGACTATAATGGATATTATAGGATGAAGTATACCTATAAACGTCCATGTAATTATTCCATTTGGTTTGCTACTCTTAGCTTTTCAATTCGGGAACATTTTTTTGGATTAACTTTTTGGATAAATGGGCCAAAACAAAAAGGAGATTGGAATTACACATTAAACAACAGCTACCAGCGATTTGCAGGTCATGTTTTCCGTGGAGCATGGAGATATAATTATAAAAATATTGGGGGATTGTCAAGGCCAAATATTTTAAGAAGACAATCATATTTAGCATTAAATGGATATACAAGCCCCGGTGTAAACTGGCAATTTGCGCCAATTATAAAAATCGGGCGCTATAACAATAGTCCTTCGGCACCATTAAATAGCGAATATGGTTCTGATGAAATTTTTTCCACTACCTGCCACGAAACTGCTCATACAACCCATTTGCACAGGATGACTGGAGGACTGGGTGAGTACATCCATGTTTCCCGCCAAATACAGGAAAGCTGGCCCGTTGCAGTTGAATGGTTTATTACACATTTAGAATATGCAGAAAGAGGAATTGCAAATTATGGTGATGAGAATTATAATCCCCCTACTCCCCCTAATTATCCAAATGTATTTGCTTATCAATATTGGAATCCCAGCTTCTTTTCGGACCAAACATTTGCATATCGTTATACGCCTCTTTTTATAGACATCGTAGATAACTTTAATGAACAAAATCAGTTCTTTCCAAACTTTAATTATGGTATCGTAAATGATAACGTTTCGGGATACACACTGCCTTATATTGAACAAAATCTACTAAAACATTGTTACGATTTAAGTTCGTTAGCAACACAACTAAAAAACAATAAACCAATAGGCGTGACAGATTTGAATATTGATGTTCTATTAAGTCACTTTTAAAACAACACATATGAAACTCTTTATAATTTTCACTATAATTTCCATCATGTTTTTTAGTTGTACCAGAGAATCAGCACAAAACACACACACAAAGGCAACATTTATAAATAAATCGAATCACCTAATAAAAATTTTATTTTATAAATCAGGATTCGTTTATTCATCTGATACTATCAAACTTTCACTGAATGATTCTCTGTTATTTGCAGAGGGAAATATCAAAGGCTTGAGAAATGCACCCGGGTTTATTTCTAAATATGCTGGTGGCCCAGATGATTCAGTTATTGTAATATTTGACAATCTATATAAAGTTTCTCATTACGCTAATGAACCAATTCAGAAAGCCGCAAAGTATTACTTAAATAGTTCATTGCGGAACGTTGTAAACCCTAATAGTTACAGGTTTGTTTCCACCGACTTTGGTAATGATAGTAGATTAAATGAGCACTTTTATACTTTCTCCGAACAGGATTATTTAGACGCAAGGTAAAAACGTTACCAAATGGTTACACATTATGGGCTATTAAAAACAATAGCCCATATTTTTTTGAACGACAATAGCCATAAGGCGATTGGAGTAGTCAATATACAAATGGGTCAATTTTAAGCTCATATTAAATTTATTATCATGAAAAAATATATTTTAGTCTTTTCCTTTATTCCATTACTTAGTTGTACAAAGGAGGAAATAGGACACACAAAATCATATCTGATAAACAGTACCAATCATAATATCAAAATCCTACCATATATAGGTGCAAGCCTTGATAATTCTGCTTCTAAAACGATACCTCCAAATTCTACAATTGAAGTTTATGCTGCGGATGTCAGGGGTAAAACTATTGACCCTTCTTTTGGAACTGTGTTACAACCCTACGATTCTGTTGTAGTAAGCTATGATGACGTTGTAAAAATTCCACACATAAAATTCAATTTAGCTTACTCAGGTATGCACAGGGTTTTATTTTCCAGCAATAGAAGTATTTCCAATCAAAACAATTATCTGAAAACAATTACAAGTGAAACAAAGAATTCTATAGAGGGTAACTTCAAATATACTTTTACCGAACAGGATTATTTAGACGCAAGGTAAAACCAGGAAATTCGAAAAAATAGTGCTGATGAAAATCAGCCCTATTTTTGTTTAAAGCATATATACAACTTTGGCAAATAAATGAATTACAAGTTTAGGGTATTGTTTAGTCTTCCACAAACCTGATTTTAATTGCTTTATAGAAGTAAAAGTATTATTTGAAGATGAGGTGGTGAAAGCTTTATATTTTTTATTTATTGCCCTTCCTTTGCGACCTTTGCGCCTCAAATTCTCAAGAGCTTTTAATTTATCTTCATTGAAAAAAACTGCATTTTTAGCCCTGCTTTTAGCCATACTTCTCCCACTTGCCGGGTACTGGATCATCAAATATGTTAGCAAAGATGCAGTGCATATTCCCCCTCGTTATTTTTATGATGATGTGGTGGAAACTACAAAAAATGGTAAGACATCAACAGATACTTTATGGCATCATGTAAAAAATATTTCTTTTGTAAACCAACTTGGTGATAGTGTGTCGCTGGATGATTTAAAAGGTAAAATTATTGTGCTTGATTTCTTCTTTACACGATGCCCCGGCATTTGCCCCGGCCTTGCCCACAGCATGAAAAAGATGCAGGATTCATTTCTTAAAAACGACAGCATTGTTCAGTTCATTTC
>JBDSYV010000340.1:0-13852 GCA_040110925.1 Ferruginibacter sp.
ATTGAAGTAGATCTCACATTTGATCCAGCATGGAATCATGAAATGATTTCGGAGGAAGGTCAATTATTTTTAAACAAATAATTATGCTAAGTCTTACCTGCAAAACAGCTATTAAAGCAGTTATATACCTGGCGTCTAAATTCCAATCTGGGGAGAAGTCCGGCATTAAGGAAATAGCTGAATACATAGATGCCAGTGAACATACTGTTGGAAAAATGCTTCAAACACTGGTAAAAGAAAATGTGATCAACAGTTCAAAGGGGCCAAACGGGGGGTTTTACATTAATACAAAACAAAATAACCAGCCTATTATAAATATTGTTTTTGCAATAGATGGCAAAGAGGTATTCAATCAATGTGGTTTAGGGTTGAGTAAATGTTCCGCTTCGCATCCTTGTCCTATTCATGAAGAATATAAAGCTGTTAGAGAGCTTTTCAAAAAAGTGTGCCTTGACAAAAAAATAAGTAATCTATGTGATCCGGTAAATAGTGGACTAGCCTATTTAGTTGGGTAATTAATTATTTGAATAAGGGGGATAAATATTGACTAATCTCAATTATTATGATACGAATATGAATACTATTTACTCTTAAATATTTCTTCTTTTGTTTGTACAGCGTTTGCACTTGGTTTAGCTAATCTTGTTGGCTATTTTGTTGCCCATTCGGCTAAAAGCCTTGATATATCAGTAACTTGTATCTTCTGTAGCGGAAAGTAATTACCCATACACACCCGAAGCAGGGTTTGGTTGTGGAACCGGATGGGAAAGACAGGATCTGCTTGTAGGATATACCGGATGATAATCAAATTTATAAACTTAAAAATAATATTATGACGATTCAATTAAACACGGACAAAAATGTAAGCGTACATGAAGCATTTGGCAATAAGCTGGAAGACTTGCTATCTGGAGAGTTAAGCAGGTTTAGTGAACACATAACACGTTTGGAAGTTCATTTATCTGATGAGAACAATTCTAAAGAAGGAATAAATGATAAAAGATGTTTGCTGGAAGCACGTCTTGAAGGCAGGCAGCCAATTGCTGTTACAGGTCACGCTAATACCTATGAGCTTGCAGTTGACAGTGCAATTGATAAATTAAAATCTGCGCTTGATACAATACTTGGACGACTGAAGCATTATTAAATACGGATTCAGTTTATCTATTTTAAAATGAAAATATAGAAAATGGACCATGCCAAAATGAAACATAATGCAATGTCACATAGTGATAATCCTCCAATGGGACATGCCGGTCATAACCATCATGCCATGATGATTGCTGATTTTAGAAAAAGATTTTACGTGGTATTGGTATTAACAATACCCATCCTGTTATTATCAGCTATGATTCAACAATTCATAGGAGTGGATTGGCAATTTGCTGGTTCAATCTATATTTTATTTGCCTTGTCAACCTTAGTATATATTTACGGCGGATGGCCATTTTTGAAAGGATTGCTTGCGGAGCTAAAAGAAAAGAACCCCGGCATGATGACGCTTATTGGATTTGCTATTTCGGTAGCATACATCTACAGCACAGCAACTGTTTTTGGATTGAAAGGAATGGATTTTTTCTGGGAACTGGCAACACTAATTCTGATCATGTTACTTGGGCATTGGATAGAAATGAAATCCATTGCAGGAGCATCCAAAGAGCTGGAGTTGCTTGTGCAATTGATGCCATCAGGTGCACACATGGTAATGGGTGATAAAGTACATGATGTAAAAACAGATACATTAAAAGAGAAAGATATCATTCTTGTTAAACCCGGAGAAAAAGTTGCGGCCGATGGAATCATATCAGAAGGTGAAAGTTACCTGAATGAGTCAATGCTCACGGGAGAATCGAAGCCTGTAAAAAAAATAAATGGAGATAAAGTAATAGCAGGCTCTATCAATGGAAATGGTTCTATTAAAGTTACTGTAACACACGCAGCACAGGATTCTTATCTCTCACAGGTTATAAAACTGGTGGATGATGCACAAAAAGCAAAATCTAAAACACAGTTACTGGCAGACAAAGCCGCAAAATGGTTAACCTTTATTGCATTAACTGCAGGCATTTCAACATTCTTATATTGGTATCTGACAGGCCATGCTTTAGACTTTGCTATGGCAAGGATGGTTACAGTTATCGTTATTTGTTGCCCTCATGCATTAGGCTTAGCTGTACCGCTAGTGGTGGCGAAATCAACTTCGCTTGCAGCAAAAAATGGGTTGCTAATCAAAAGCAGAACTGCCTTTGAAAATGCAAGAAAAATAACTACCATTGTTTTTGATAAGACAGGAACGCTGACCGTTGGAAAATTTGAAGTATCAAAAATAGTATCTCTGCAAAAAGATATAGACGAAAATGAATTAATAAGGCTTGCATCTGCGTTGGAGCAAAAATCAGAACATCCAATTGCAACAGGTATTTTACAAAAAGCAAAAGCTTTATCGCTAACTATTCCTGCTACAGAAAATTTTAATGCCATTACCGGCAAGGGTGTTGAAGCATATGTTGAAGGAAAAAAAATATTGGTTGTTAGCCCGGGTTATTTAAAAGAAAAGAAAATCGCTATTCCAGGTGGCTTTACAGCGAATGATACGGAAACAGTTGTTTTTGTTATCATCAACGATGCACTAACAGGATACATTGCATTGTCAGATGAAATACGGCCCGAATCTGCAGGAGCAATTGCTACATTGAAAGAGGAAAAGATCAAATCAATATTATTAACTGGCGATAATAATAAGGTTGCGAAAGCTGTAAGCGAAACACTCGGCATGGATAGTTTTATTGCAGAAGTATTGCCGGACCAAAAATTGGAAAAGATAAAAGAGTTGCAAAACAAAGGTGAGTATGTAGCGATGACTGGTGACGGCGTAAATGATGCACCAGCGCTTGCCCAGGCAGATATTGGCATTGCAGTTGGCAGCGGCAGCGATATAGCTGCAGAAACTGCAGGCATTGTATTAGTAAACAGTAACCCTAAAGATATCGTGAGTTTGATTTTATTTGGCAAAGCTACTCACCGAAAGATGATTCAAAATTTGATCTGGGCCACGGGCTATAATGTAGTGGCTCTTCCATTAGCGGCAGGCGTATTATATAATTGGGGAATATTGTTAAGTCCTGCCACAGGCGCAGCATTGATGGCGGTTAGTACAATCGTTGTCGCTATCAATGCAAGTATGTTGAAAGTAAAATAAAAGATTTTCAATTAACCTGAATGATATATAGTAACCCGGCTGAAGCATGTCTATTAATAGAACCATTGCAGCAACTATCAAAAATTATGATGAAGTGCTGTTGTTTGGTCTTGCAGATGCAAAAACTGAATTAGTAAATATTTTATGAGCGTTCTTAGTTTTTCTGGAATAAAAATTGAAACAAGACAGGCAGATAAAATGACTCAAAGCCAGGAGCATGCATTTTTGAGAAAATATTTTTCAAAACAGTGATGGAACCTCAGGATCAGTATTCTCATATTATTATGTCAAATGAATAAGCAAATATTAAAATATACTATTCAGCAACTGTTTGCTAACGGCAAAGGGTTGCTGGCTATGGATGAAAGCACGGGCACATGTAATAAACGTTTTGCAGCTGCAGGCATTCCACAAACAGTTGAAATGCGACGCAGTTATCGTGAGTTGATTGTTACTACGCCGGGCTTAAACGAAAGTATTGGTGGTGCCATTTTATATGACGAAACCATCCGGCAACAAACAAGTAAGGGCGTTCCTATGGCAGAGGTTTTAATGAATGCGGGCATAATTCCGGGAATCAAAGTTGATGCCGGTGCAAAAGCTATGGCTGGTTTTCCCAATGAAAAAATTACAGAGGGTTTAGATGGGTTGCGCATACGTTTGGAAGAATATAAAAAAATGGGTGCCCGTTTTGCTAAATGGCGTGCTGTAATTGCTATAGGAAGTGATTTTCCAACTGAAGAATGCATTGAAGCCAATGTACATGCACTAGCACGATATGCTGCATTATGCCAGGAAGCAGGTATAGTACCCATCGTAGAACCTGAAGTATTGATGGATGGTAATCATTCTATTGAACGTTGTTCTGAAGTAACTGGGCATGTTTTAAAAATTCTTTTTTATCAATTGTATCAATTCAGAATCGAACTGGAAGGAATGATCTTAAAACCAAACATGATTATTGCCGG
Organism: Ferruginibacter sp.; assembly: GCA_040110925.1. Taxonomy (GTDB): domain Bacteria; phylum Bacteroidota; class Bacteroidia; order Chitinophagales; family Chitinophagaceae; genus Ferruginibacter. The sequence goes on from JBDSYV010000340.1 coordinate 4,168, forward strand.
AACAGAAAGCACTAATCAAAACAGCATTAATGAAGTTGCTGAAGCTACCGTGAATTGTTTTCTTGCATCAGTTCCTGCAGCTATGCCGGCCATTGCATTTTTATCCGGCGGTCAATCACCTGAAGATGCGGCAGCGCATTTGAATGCAATACACACAAAGTTTAAAAACCACTTGCCTTGGATCGTTACGTTTTCTTTTGCAAGAGCTATTCAACAACCCGCTTTAGATATTTGGAAAGGGCAGGAAGCTAATGTGAACGAAGCACATAAATTGTTGTATAAGCGAGCGAAACTGGATGCCGCTGCCAGACGTGGAGAATATACTAAAGAGATGGAAACGATAAAAGCTTAAAAAGATAAAATGGAAATTAGTCCGTTAGCCGGCAAACCTGCACAGCCCGGAATGCTGGTTGATATTCCCCGCCTGGTTACTGCCTATTACACAGGAAAACCCGATGCAGCTATTACAGCGCAACGCATTGTATTTGGCACTTCCGGTCATCGTGGATCATCATTTAATAATTCGTTTAACGAAAATCATATCCTTGCCATAACGCAAGCCATTTGTTTTTACCGCAAAGAACAAAAAATTGAAGGGCCATTATTTCTGGGCTTTGATACACATGCACTTTCAGCACCTGCTTTTGCAACAACTATGGAGGTATTGGCAGCAAACAATGTTGAAGTGATGATTGCTACCGGGGATGAGTATACAGCAACGCCAGTTATTTCTCATGCCATTTTAAAATATAATCATGAACGAAAAACAGGAATCGCTGATGGCATTGTTATCACACCTTCACATAATCCACCGGATGACGGCGGCTTTAAATACAATCCACCCAATGGAGGACCGGCATCAGGCATAGTCACCAATTGGATAGAAGCCAAAGCAAACGAATTGCTGAAAAATAATTGTCAATCAGTTAATCGGGTTTCGTTTAAAAAAGCATTAAATGCTGCTACTACACACCGCCATGATTACCTGAATACATATATAAACGACCTGGGAAATATTATAGATATGAACCTGGTTCGTGATTCTAATATCCGCATAGGCGTTGATCCACTTGGTGGTGCCGGTGTTCATTTTTGGGAACCTATAGCAGAACAATATAAACTCAATCTTACAGTAGTAAATAAAATCGTTGATCCTGCTTTCAGTTTCATGACCGTTGATTGGGATGGACAAATCCGCATGGATCCATCTTCGCCATACGCCATGCAACGACTCATTGCTATTAAAGACAATTATGATATTTCTTTTGCCTGCGATACAGATCATGACCGCCATGGCATTGTTACAAAAAGCTCCGGGCTGATGAATCCGAATCATTATTTATCAGTTGTAGTTGATTATCTTTTGCAAAATCGTACACAATGGAGTAAAACAGCAGCAGTCGGTAAAACAGTTGTGACTACACAGCTTATTGATCGCATTGCTGCCAAACGTAGAAGAAAAATTGATGCTGTACCGGTTGGCTTTAAATGGTTTGTTGATGGATTGTTGGACTCATCACTTTGCTTTGGCGGGGAAGAGAGTGCCGGTGCATCTTTTTCAAGATTAGATGGAAGCGTTTGGACAACGGATAAAGATGGATTTATACCGGCTTTACTTGCAGCGGAGATAACCGCAAAAATGAAAAAAGATCCTGGCATAATTTATAATGAACTTACAAAAGAATTTGGCGAGCCATTTTACGACCGCATTGAAGCAAAAGCAACTGTCGAACAAAAAGAAAAATTAAAAAAGCTTTCACCGGATAAGATTAAGCATAAGGAGTTGGCCGGTGAAAAAATAATTGACTTGCTAACCAAAGCACCCGGCAATGGGGCTGATATTGGTGGATTAAAAGTAACCACAGCAAACGGATGGTTTGCAGCACGCCCATCAGGTACAGAAGATATTTATAAGATCTATGCTGAAAGTTTTTTGAGTAAAAGTCATTTGAAAAAAATTATAGAAGAAGCACAAGCCCTTGTGGATGTAAGTTTGAAATGAAAGTAATGATTTCTGAAATTCATGTTTTGATGTGTACGACAGCCCTTTATCTGATGTAGGTAGATGCTGAAGGAAATTAAAAACTTATTTTCGGCCCTAACTTGAAGCTGGTTTTTATTATGAGTTGCTATTTTTTTTATTATTGATAAATACCACTCCATCTTTTATTTCTGCAGCCAGTTGATGTATCGTTTTTGTAACAAATAATTTTATCAGTTGTTGTTTAATGGATTTGTATTGGTCGTGCATGGGGCATGGCTGTATTTCCGAACATTTTTTTAAACCCAGTACGCATTTTTCCAGTACTTCATCTTCTCCCATTGCCAGCAGTACAGCACGTGCCGGTAATTTTTTTGCTTTTTCAGAAATAAAAAATCCCCCGTTTGGGCCACGTATTGCACTGATAACATTTTCCCTGGTGAGCGTTTGTAAAATTTTTGCAGTAAACGATTGTGGTGAATCAATAGCCTTAGCAATTTCTTCTATACCCAATTTATTTTCTTCCGTGCTTTTTTGTGCTATATAAATTGTTGCCCTAAGGGCATATTCAGTTGCTTTTGAAAACATACAATTTTTTTATTTTGATAAACCCCCGGCTTTTTTAAATAATAATTTTACCAGTTAACTTATTGTCATTAATCCATTCTACATAAGAATCTTTTGTTTCATATAGTTTCAGATGTACCAGTTCAATTTTATCCTTAAAATGTTCATCTAATTTTTGCTTTATATAAGTTAGAATATTTTCTGCGGTTGGTTCCCATTCCCATATTACCAGGTTTTCATGTTTTGAAAATGACGGATGCCCCGCAAGGAAAGCCTGGGATAATAACAGTTTATGATCAAAGTACCCGATAACTGAATGTTTAACCATTCCCTTTATTTCTTTGAAATCAATGATAAACCCTGGTGCTGGAATATACACATCAGTTCTGCCACTCGAAGATACAGTAACATGGAGTTCATACGAGTGCCCGTGAATATTTTTGCAAGGACCATTGTATCCATTTATAGCATGAGCCATTTCAAAATGAAATATTTTGGTAAGTTGTAACATTTATTTCGTCCGTTATGTGAAAAGAATAATTCAGTCTATGGCATAAATGCCATCTAATGTGTTTTCTTTTGTATTACGTCTTTTTAAAGATTTTTCCAGGTTGCAAATGAACTGATTTTTTAGTAATGGGTAGAGTAGGAGAAAAAAACCAGTAACCATCACAGTACCAGAAAAAAAGAATACTATAAAAAATGGTTTGAGCTGTAGCATCATTGTACTAAAAGGAATTTTTACAATACTCATTTGCCATTTTGCTTTCAATACCCCTGCGGCAATAAGGCTTATCCAAAAAATAAATAATGAAACATTGGTTGTCCAGAAACTCCTGTTAAGCCATTTTGTATAAACAAACAATGGCTTGCATGTATCCTGGAGCAAATCAAAAGCTATGGCAAGTAAAAGGAAACTATTTATGCCAATAGTAGCGCCCATTGTATGTGCCACCGTAATATGTGTACCATGTGTATAAACATTAATGGCAGGTATAGACATTAGTATGGCCAGGAGCAACGTTAAAAAAATCCATGCATCGGCGGCAACTATAAAGCGGTATGCAATATGATGAAAATGTTTGCTGGCAGTACTTACGGTGGCCTTCCATTTGTAAATAATCCTGCCCAGGATTAAAAGTTCTGTCATACTTACTGCATAACTTATATATTGAATAAAGGGAAGGGTTGGCAGGGTAAAAATGTGATGACCCCAATTAAACATGAGATTAAAAAGTCCTGTAAAATATAGGGCAAAGGCAATTTTAGAATGACTGTAATTTTTATTGCCCGCTATTTTTTCCATCAGGAATAAACTGCTGCCATAAATAAGCATGTTCCAGGCGCCTACCATTGATCCATAGGACTTCCATTGAATGGTCATGTCATTTATTACATTATTTCTGAAATAGGGGAATATCCATAAATAAGATTCAAGGAAAGTGAATAAAAAGAAAAAGATACCTGTGAGCCACATCCAAACATAAACGGGTTGTTTTTTAAATGACCCAACTGATTTTATAAAATTGATTAACAACAATATCCATCCAGAGGCAATGGGTAATGCCAGCAACGGATGAAATTCCCAATACTCCCTGCCACCAAAAATTCCGGCGCAATAGGAGATCAAAATAATTATTATGGAAAATGTAAAAAGAAATAATTGAATTTTTGTAAGAAGGCCTGAATAAACTCTTTTACCTGTATGTTGCTCCAGGTAAGTAAGCGCAGCACCCGTTGCTCCAAAAATTATCCAGAATACAATTGATGATACATGAAGGGGCCGGGTTTTTTCAAATGAAAGATGTTGTTTTAAAAACCCCGGGACAAGATATTGTAAGGCCCCAGCTAAACCAAATAACATTCCTAAAGCCAGTAATAAAAGACCGGCAACGATAAATAGTTTTGTTGTTGTAAGCTGTTTATTGTCCAATGGTTCCATTATATTTAATTGTAAAGCTTCTTGGGTCTGCGTTTCCCGAAGCATCAATATTTTTTAAATAAGCCAGGAGAGCATTTACTTCCTGCTCACTTAAATTAAAATTGGGCATGACGGTTGTTCCGCTAATTAAGAATGCTTTTATGTAGCCTGCTCCTCTAAGGGAATAGGAATTGGTAAGGTCAGGTCCAAGATACCCGCCAAGCCCATATACCTGGTGGCAGGCATTGCAATTGTATTTTTGCCATACTAACTTTCCATTGCTGGTTTCTTCATTAATATAATTATTTTTTACTGGCAAGGAAGAATAGATGGTGAAGGAATAAAGCAGAAAGCCTGTAGTGAGCAATACAGCAATAATTTTATTTTGTTTATCCTGGGGCATAAAAATTAATCAATATAAATAAGGACAAAGATATCTTTAATTAATTTATATTTGCATTGTAATAAATTTATTCGAAAAAAAATATAACCGGATATATGAATGAAATCATCTCACAATTCCTTAAAAATCAAACCACCGCCAGCATTTGCTGTATAAATGAATTGGGTAAGCCTTATTGTTTCACTTGTTATTATGCATTCTATCCAGAGGAGGGATTGCTGTATTTTAAGTCCTCAGCAAATTCACATCATTCCTCTTTGATGAAGAAGAATCCCTTTATTGCGGGCACAATACTGCCTGATAAGCTGAATAAATTAATCGTTAAAGGAATTCAGTTTGAAGGAACTGTCCTGGATGCAGATAATCCTTTAGTGAAACATTCCGTTTCCAATTATCTTAAACAACATCCCCTTGCCCTTGCCATGAGCGGTGATGTGTGGACCATCAGTATTGCCAACATTAAGATGACTGACAGCACATTGGGCTTTGGCAAAAAAATAACCTGGCGCAAAGAAGAAGCAATTGCTGTTTAACAATAATAAAGGACAAAGATATCCTTAAATAAGGCTAGCTTCGCCTATCCATATATCTTTTTAAGCATATTATTTTATAAAATGTATTATCAATCACCGCACAAATTTCATATCCCGGTAATGGGCTTGGCTTACACCATTGATAGCCCTATAAAAGTTGCCCGATTTGGTATCTCATCAGTTATTTCAATTGTAGAAGACAGGTTAATAGAAATGATGCGAAGCCATTATTATTCCACTATCAATCTTGAGTACATTCCCATAAGTACTCATGAGCCGGATTACAGGGCGAAAAGAATTACTGATTACCTGAATCTGGTAAACAAGATAGTTAAGGTACAGGTGGAAAAACTCCGTGAAGCTGCTTTTGAAACAGGCTCTGAAATTGTAAAATATTTTGAGATGCTTCCTGATGATAGTGCTATAAAAAAATTATACCTGCAATTAAATAATACAAGTAACATAGCGGAAAAAGAAAAAATGGAAACCCTGCTGCGTGCACAAATAAAGCCGGGTAATATTGATGTAAACATCCTTACTAAACCAGATAGGGAAACTTATAATAAAACTGGAGAACTGATTGAAGACTGTTCCGATGCGATAGCTGCACTAAGAGGTTTTGCAAAAAGTGACCTGAAGAATTCTTCTGTAATATTTTCAGCGGGCATGAACCCAAGATTGTATAATTACCTGGGAAGTTGTGACGAATTCAATGTGAATGTGGACGGCGGTTTTACCAAAAAAGTAATCGTAAAAGTCAGTGATTACAGGTCAGCATTGATACAGGGAAAATACCTTGCAAAAAAAGGCATTTGGGTAAGTGAGTTTAGGATTGAATCTGGTCTTAATTGCGGTGGCCATGCTTTTGCCACAGACGGTTTTTTAATGGGACCGATATTGGAAGAGTTCAAAACGAAAAAACAAGAGCTTATTGATAGCCTGTTTGAAATTTATAACCTGGCACTTTTTAATAAGACAAACAAAAAATTTATGTACCCACCCCGCCTGGAGTTTTCAGCGCAAGGTGGTATAGGCACGCATGAAGAAGATGAATTTCTGCACCATCAATATGATTTAAAAAGTACCGGTTGGGGCACTGCTTTTTTATTAGTTCCGGAGGCTACTACTGTAGATGAAGAAACATTAATGCTCTTGAGTAAGGCAAAAGAAAAGGATGTAGTGCTTAGCCGCAATTCTCCATTGGGCGTAAGGTTCTTTTACCTGAAAGGAACAAGTGCAGAAAATGAAAAATTAATTCGTATTAAAAATGGTAAGCCGGGTAGCCCTTGCACCGAGAAGCACCTTGTTTCTAATACAGAATTTACTAAAGAACCCATTTGTACTGCGTCTCATAAATATCAAAAATTAAAAATTGCACAATTACAATCCCTTCATCTGCCCGTACAGGAATACAATAAAAAACTGTCGCTGGTATTAGACAAAGAGTGTTTATGCGTAGGTCTGAGTAATGCTGCCGCCATTAATTATGGGCAGACTTTCATTAAGAAATTGAATGCGGTTAGCATTTGCCCCGGACCGAACATTGCGAATTTCTCCAGGATTGTTTCATTGCAAACCATGATAGATCATATTTATGGGCGGAAAAATATTCTAACCAACCCGGAGAGGCCGCATATGTTTATTAAAGAACTACATCTTTATATTGATTACCTCGCAGAACAATTGAAAGAGGAAATAGAACCGGAAGATCTTTCGAAAAGAAAAAAATATTTTGCTTCATTCCACCAGAATCTTATGAATGGCATCATGTATTATCATGGACTGTCGGGCCTGTTAGGTAAATCCAGTGACCAGTTTAAAAAAGCTTTATTTCATGCTGAAGAAGAACTTGACTCACTGAATTATCATTTTGAGATCAACACAGCATTTATGAGAACCATTGAAAGATAGAAAGCGCCAGCGCCTTAAAATAAGGGCTGGCTTTTTCATTCTGAATTTTACAATTTTTCAAACCTTGCCTGGAAAAAGCGAAGATATTTTGGTTCATAAATCATCTTCATTCCATTTATTTTATTCCTCCTTTCAAAAACTCTTGCTGCCGATTCGGCTATTACATCCATATGCGCCTGTGTATATACCCTGCGGGGAATGGTAAATCTTACCAACTCCAGTTTTGGAAAATAGTTTTCACCATTGGGTTTTCTTCCTGCGGAAACAACACCCCTCTCCATAGTTCTTATACCAGCATCAAGATATATTTCTGCAGCAAGTGTTTGTGCAGGAAACTGGTCTTGTGTAATATGGGGCAGAAACTTTTTTGCATCTACAAAAATACCATGGCCGCCAATGGGCGTTACTATTGGCACGCCATAGCTCATCATTTTTTCGCCTAAATAAATAACCTGCCCTACCCTGGCCCTCATATGATCATCACTTACACTTTCCCCAATGCCTATTGCCATGGCTTCCATATCTCTTCCGGCAAGTCCACCATAAGTATGTAATCCTTCATACACTACCACCATATTCCTGGCTTCTTCAAAAACATCCCAATCATTAACGGCGAGGAAACCACCAATATTTACAAGTGCATCTTTTTTTGCACTCATGGTAGCACCATCCGTATAAGAATTTATTTCTTTTACAATTTCTTTAATGGATTTATGCCCGTATCCTTTTTCTCTTTGCTGAATGAAGTATGCATTCTCAGCCACTCTTGTCATATCATGAATAATGCGGATCTTATGTTTTTTGGTGAGTGATCTTAGGTCTTTTAAATTCTTCATGCTGATAGGTTGCCCACCTGCCATATTCACGCTGGTGGCCATACTTACATAGGGAATTCTTTTAGCGCCGTATTTTTTTATGAGCTTTTCTAATTTTTCTAAATCCACATTTCCCTTAAATGGAAAATCATTTTCAGGGTCATGTGCCTCATCAATAATAATGTCTTCAAATTTTCCGCCGGCAAGTTCCTGGTGCAGCCGGGTAGTAGTGAAGTACATATTGCCGGGAATGATATCACCTTTTTTTATCAGGATTTTTGAAAGAATATTTTCTGCCCCACGACCCTGGTGTGTAGGAATAAGATATTTGTAACCATAAACATCTTTCACCACTTCTTCAAGGTGATAGAAATTGCGGCTGCCTGCATACGCTTCATCACCCATCATCATGCCTGCCCACTGCCGGTCACTCATGGCCGAAGTGCCACTGTCTGTAAGCAGGTCAATATATACATCTTCTGATTTCAACAAGAAGGTATTATAACCCGCTTCTTTCATAGCGTATTTTCTTTGGGCTGGAGAAGTCATTTTCAACAACTCCACCATTTTAATTTTATATGGCTCAGCCCAGCTTTGTTTTATATTTTTCATTGTACTTTATTTATAGATTTTAAAAAATTAAATCCCTGACCAAATTTCCCTGGTGCTCAAGCGCTCCTTGTGCATTTACCCTTTCTTCAATTGTAGGAATTAGTTTGGCTGTGAAATGCCTCAGCGTTGGAGCTTCTTCAACAATGGACAATCCTTTAATGTCATTTCGGTGCTTAAAAACTTCTATGATCACTTCTGCCACATAGTCAATATGGCTTTGTGTATATACTCTTCTTGGAATAGCCAATCGAACCAATTCCAGTTGTGCAGGAATAAGTTTATTTTGTTCATCATATTTTCCAAACATGAGCGAACCAATTTCTACACTTCTAATTCCGCCGTGCACATACAAAGCACCTACTAATGCCTGTCCCGGATATTGATCAATAGGTATATGAGATAAAAATTCATTGGCAACAAGATAAACGGCATGACCTCCTGCGGGTTGCATTACCGGAATACCTGCAGCAATTAATTTATTTGTGAGGTATTCAATACTGTGGATGCGATATTGTAGGTAGTGTTCATCCATCACTTCATTCAATCCAATAGCAATCGCTTCAAGGTCTCTTCCCGCAAGGCCACCATAAGTAGGAAAACCCTCAGTCATTATTAAAAGATTCCTGCATTGGCTTGCTAGGTCTTCATTTCTCATGGCCAGGAAGCCGCCAATATTTGCAACCGCATCTTTCTTGGCACTCATTGTACAACCATCTGCATAAGAAAAAAGTTCCGTTACAATTTCCGGTATGGGTTTGCGGTCATAACCTTCTTCCCTTAGTTTGATAAAGAACACATTCTCTGCAAACCTGCATGCATCTATAAATAGCGGAATATTATTTTCTACACAAATTGCTTTTACTGCCTTTATGTTATGAATACTTACCGGCTGCCCTCCACCTGAGTTATTGGTTACCGTAATGATGCAAAGTGGAATATTTT
>JBDSYV010000341.1:0-4059 GCA_040110925.1 Ferruginibacter sp.
GGTTTATTTTTCTCAATAAAGTAATGTCCCACCCAGGCAAACCCATAACCCAACAATGGAATGATGGCAAATAACCACCACCTGCCTGTAATAAGACCTGCAAAAAAGCAGCAAATAACCAATAGCGTACCTATAAAATGCAGGTTGCGATTAGTAGTATCTGAATGTTCCGTGAGATAGTAATTATAAAAGCTTTTAAAACTCTTATACTTTTTTTCTGCTGACATAAATTAGAATTATTTATCAAAATCGAAACGCAGGCCCAGTTCATGTGCACCTGAACCCGCCGTGAATACACTTATAGGTGTGTTATAATAATCGTAGCTATAAGTTATCCCTAGTTTTTGCAATAATTTAAATCCTGCCTGGATGCTCCAATACTGGTGTACACGCCAGTTAAGACCCCACCAAATTTTATCCTGGTAATCTAGTTTTAGGCCAAAATCAAATTCAGAAGGCGAATGTTCTATCAATCTTAGCATGGCATTAGGAATCAAAAATATATTATCCCCTGCCTGGATTTTATAGTTAGCATTGATATTATAATGCCTGTATAATTTTCCACCTTCCTTGCTTCCCGGCACATTACTTAATTCCAGTTTTGATTGTATCAATTGGCTAACAGCAGCACCCACACTTAATTTCTGGTTGGTAAAATAAATGCCGGCACCTGCATCAATGCCTGTTTTGTTAGATGATCCTGCAAGTACAGGATCACTGCCCAAAGCATCACTGAGTTTTGATTTATCTACAGCAAACTGCAAGGCTCTTAATTCAAGCCCAAGGCCAAGGGTATTTTTCTGGTTGGCAGAAGTAATATGATATGAATAGGCAAATTGCAGACCCGTTCGACTGGTAGGTCCAGTTTCATCCCTGTAAATATAAGCGCCCATTCCTGAATGCATTTTTTCCAGGACGGCATCTCCATAAATCATGTAAGTGCGGGGATTTCCGGGAAAAGATGACCACATGCTCCTGTAGGAAATACCAATCATGTTTTTATTGGCAATTCCTGCTGCTCCAGGATTATACATTGAATTATGCTGCATATACTGGCTGGTGAAATGCAGTTGCTGTGAATGTGCGGAGAAAAATAAAAATAAAATTGAATAAATAGCGATGTAGAGTTTCTTCATGTATGATGCTTGAGAAAACTAAGGTAGGCAAATGTTAAGAAAACGGTAAGGAATCTAAATTATTTCTTTCAACATCACATCCCTTATATTATTCATATGATATAAAAATTCGGTAACATTTGCGGCCGGAATACCAGTTTTTACCAGGCAAAATAATTGATTACTCTGTTCGGTAACATCAGCATTATATTTTTTTAATACCTGCATAACGTCGTTCATTTTTGTATAATCAAACTCAAGACTGAATTGTTTTAATATGGGTTTGGACAAAATCGGGACAACCTGCAAAGCCAAAGAAGCAACAGTTTTATAAGCATTAATTAATCCAGGAACCCCCAATAAAGTTCCTCCAAAATAGCGAACCACTACAATGCAGACATTGGTAAGATGGCGACTGTCTATCTGCCCGAGGATAGTCTTTCCAGCTGTACCTGCTGGCTCTCCATCATCCACTGATCTAAAATTATTTTCATCCATTCCTAACCTATAGGCAAAGCAATGATGTACAGCTTTGGGATGTTCTTTTTTAAGTTCCTGCAATTTTAATTTCACTTCTGCTGCATCCTGTACCGGGAATGCAAAAGCAATAAAACGGCTACCCCTATCTTTAAATTCGGCCGCAGCAGATTGCTCTATTGTATAAAAAAATGTTTTCATTTTTCAGTTAAAAAAAACTAATCATGATAATCGCCAAAACGGCTAGTCCAATACCAATCCAATTTAATATAGAATTTTTTTCATTAAATATTATCCAACCTGCCAATACACTTAATAAAACAATCCCGAGATTATTTACGGGGATCAGCACTGAGCTGAAGTTTCCATATTGCTTTAATGATTTCATAAGGCACCAGATGGAAAAATAATTAGGAATGCCAATGACAATGCCCGCAATAACTGCCCTGCCTTGCAAGGTTTTCCTACGGGCCACCAGGAGTGTAGTCAGAACCAATAACCCCGCTGCAAAAGCAAATGAAAAACTGCTGATCAAATAATCATCCTGCATGCCCGCAGTAAGGAAATTATGCTCCACATATTTGATAGCGGTATCTAACAGGCCGGTAAATAAAAATACTATTGCTGGCAATGTAATCATCACCACAATTGATTTTGCTCCTCCGTAATTAATATCTTTTTCTGTAAACCTGGTGCTACTAAGTATAACAGCTATTATAGCAATTACAATTCCTGAAATTTTCAAAAAACTGACATCATCATCATATAGCCATACTGAAAAAATGAATGGGATTACCAGTGATAGTTTACTCGCCACGGCCGCTGCAGATATACCCGATTTTTTTACCGTTAAAGCAATCAGGTTAAAGGAAATTACAAAACCTAAACCCATTGCGGCTGCCCAGGCAAACCAGGGCTTATTTACAAAATTTTCATAAGCAGGAATATCGCCGGAGACAATTGCACCTGTAATTATACAGGTTGCATAATTAAATACTATAGCCTGGAAAATATCAATCTTGTATATTTCACAAACCTTAAATGCAAGCACTAAGATGCTGCTGAAAATTATGCTACCTGCAAGAAATATCATTGAGGCATTTCAGTGGATAAAAAATATTGTATCTCATCATCCGCTAATTGTTCTGTATGCTGCAATGAGCAATTGGAAAGTATTGGCGCTCTTACACCGGTGGCCACTGTCTTTTTTTTTGCCGTAATTATCCTGGCCTCATCCCATAATCCTTCTTCAATAAAAGACTGCAATAATTTTGCTCCTCCTTCCACAATTAATGAAGTAAAATTACGCTGGTGCATCAGGTTAATTACAACTGCCAGCATTGTTTCAGCTTCTGCAGTTTGGTAATAAAAAAGATTAGCTTCTTCACTGTGCTTAATTGTATTTATAATTATTGTGTTGGCTTCTTTATTAAATATATTGAGGTGGGCAGCCAGTTGTAAATGTTTGTCAATAACAATACGAACAGGATTTCTTCCGGGCCAGAGCCTTGTAGTTAGGAAGGGATTATCAAGCCTTGCAGTATTTGATCCAACTATTATAGCGGCGGCTTCACTTCTCCACCTATGCACTAACCTATCCGTAATTTCATTACTAATTTTTAGCCGCCGCCCATCTTTTGCGCTGATGAATCCATTGGAAGTTTGCGCCCATTTTAAAATAATATAGGGGCGTTGCTTTTTATGAAATGTGAAAAACCGGCGGTTTAAAAACAATGCTTCCTTTTCCAGAATACCTTCATTTACTTCTATACCGGCAAGTTTTAATTTTTCTATACCACTGCCATTTACTTTTTCATAACTATCCCGGCAGGCTACTACTACTTTTTTTATATTATGCCTGATAATAAAATCAGTGCATGGCCCTGTATGGCCTGTGTGATTGCAGGGTTCCAGTGAAACATATAAAGTTGATGAAGAAATAAGATGAGCCAAATTTGCGGGCACATTATTGATGCAATTCACCTCGGCATGTTCCTGGCCATATTGCGGGTGAAAGCCTTCACCAATGACTGTTCCTTCATTTACGAGCACAGCACCTACCATTGGATTAGGTGCTACATTTCCTGCTCCCAGCATAGCCAATTGCAGGCACCGCTGCATATACAACTCATCATTCATAGGCCAAAATTAAGCATCAAAAAATAAACTATGTTTGCCCGTATGACCTTACAGGAATTATACAGGCACTTTACCCGGGAACTTTCTATCATTAATAATTCTGCCGAAGCATCTGCAATCAGTAATATCATATTTGAAAAATTTGCGGGTATTGATAAAAAAAAAATGGTGCAGCATCCTGGTTTAGAAATAGAAAAAGTAACCGAAACAAAATTATTTAGTGCTCTCAATGAATTGATGCATCATAAACCTGTTCAATACATAACAGGTGAAGCATGGTTTTATAATTTGCCTTTTAAGGTAAATGAACATGTATTAATTCCAAGAC
>JBDSYV010000342.1:0-2859 GCA_040110925.1 Ferruginibacter sp.
CTTATGCCTTGCCAGAGGAAAAAATCGCCATGCATCCTTTGGAAAAAAGGGATGTTTCTAAATTATTAATCTATAAGAATGGTGAGATTGCAGAAGATAAATTTTTCAATATAGAAAAATATTTACCTGCCGATGGCCTGATCATCTTTAATGATACCAAGGTTATTAATGCAAGGCTATTGTTTACCAAAACAACAGGTGCAGCCATTGAAGTATTTTGTCTTGAACCTGCGGGTGACATAAAGGAATACCAAACTGTTTTATCTGCAACCGGTGCCATAGCATACAAATGTTTTGTAGGTGGCGCAGCCAAATGGAAAAATGAAATATTAGAAAAAAAGATTGTTGTACAAAACAGGGCCGCTATCCTGTATGCAAAACTAAAAGACAGGAAAGCAGATTATTTTATAGTTGAATTTTCGTGGTCACCTGCATCTTACAGCTTTGCAGAGATACTGGAAGCCAGTGGGTTGGTGCCATTGCCGCCATATATACACAGAACTGCTGACTTAGAAGATAAGAGCCGGTATCAAACCATCTACGCTGCATATGATGGATCAGTAGCAGCGCCAACAGCAGGACTGCATTTTACAAAAAACGTTTTATCATCACTTCATAAAAATAATATTGAACAAGCATTCGTAACCCTTCATGTAGGTGCAGGAACTTTCAAACCGGTTAAAGCCGAAACCATGGAAGGCCATGACATGCATGCAGAATATATTGATGTGGATGTAGCGACCATTGAAAAAATTATTCAGCACCTGGGAAATATAACTGCAGTGGGCACCACTTCCATACGAACAATAGAAAGTATATTTTGGATAGGTATAAAAATAATTGAAAAACCTGGAATAGAAAATCTAACATTAAGCCAATGGGAAATTTATGAACCGGGAATGCCCGAAACGACAACCAGCGCAAATGAATCGCTTTCTGTTTTATTAAAATGGATGAAAGAAAAAAATCTTCAACGCCTTTTTACCAAAACCCAGTTGATGATAGCGCCGGGTTACAAATTTAGAATTGTACAAAGATTGATCACCAATTTTCACCAGCCACAATCTACTCTGCTTTTACTGGTTGCTGCAGCTATTGGTAATAACCAAACTACCGGGCAGGCTGGCTGGAAAAAAATGTATTCCTATGCGCTCGAAAATGATTTCAGGTTTTTGAGTTATGGGGATAGTAACCTTATTTTTATGGCTGAATAGTTACCGGCGTTCCGGCAGGAATATAACTAAACAAATCTTTCATTTCTCTGTACTTTACAGAAACACAACCATCAGTCCAGTTGTAAAAATTATCTACGGTCCATTCTTCTTCGGGCCGGGTAGCATGTATGGCAATGCCGTTGCCTATTTTAGCTTTTGCAGGAATAATGCCTTTAGCTTTTCTTTCATTAAAGCGGCGAAAGCTTTCATCATTGGGATAATCCAGCAAAAGTTCCGGGCCCCATTTAGGATGTATTTTTTTAAGGATAACTTTAAATTTTCCTGTAGGCGTACGTTTATCTCCTTCCCACATTTTATCACTTAAATCCCGGCTTCCAAAAACAATGGGATAGGTAGCATACCAGCCCTCATCATCATATACTTTTAATTCGTAATCACTTTTATCAACAATAATGTAATATGGATTATCAGCTTTTAAAGCGTTGGCTACTTTGCGGTCCTTACTATGATAAGAATTTATAACACCTGTTCTTTTTTTGGCTGAAGGCATACCAGCAATGAGCAGGCATATGGAGAGTACTGCCACAAAAGGAACCAGGATTCGGGTGTTCATTTTCAAAAATAGGTTTGAGCGCTAATTGACAAACGATATGCCATGAAACTTTATTTTACCGCTATGGGCAACATTAACAAACTATTCCTAAAACAAGTTAAAAAAATTCACAATTAAAATAAAATGCTTCTGCATTTTTTGTTAAGGTGAGAAAATGAAATTTATTTATTAACTGCATTTATGCCCCCTCTTTCGGAGGGGGTTGGGGGAGGCCGCATTTCACTCCCTTCTCCCCCTGGGGAGAGGGGTCGGGGGTGAGGGGGCCTACCAATTACTCAACCGCAATCCAATATTATACGGCCTGATATCTAATCCTCTTTCATACATGGATTTTGGACTATAAGAACCATACAATCTTACGGGGCCCAAGCCAAGTTCCGCTACATAACTAAACTTAAATCTTTCCAGGTCATATTCACCTTTATTCTTATCTTTTCCACGCTCTTCACTTATCTGCTTATTTCTTTGTGAGTACAGGTAACCTGCGCTAATGCCTGCACTCAGGCGGATACCTTTTTTAGAAGAATGTGGATTGGAAGCAAAATTCAGCATCAATGGAACGGTAAGATAATCTGCAGCCAGTTTATTTTTGGTAAAGCTGATGCTATCCCTGAAAATAAAAGCCGAATTGGTTTGCAAGCCACCACTGTAAGGTATGGTTCCACCTTCGCGGTAACTGATGTTTGATTTGTAACGGTAATTATTCAGCTCCAGGCCAAGGCCATATTTCAGGTTAACATTGTTTTTTACCAGGCTCAGTCGCTGCATAAAAAACCAGATATTCACATTGATACTTTTACCGGTACGGAGTTTAAAATCGCTGCTGCTAAATGCAGGGCTGCCAGGTTTATTTACCAGGTAGTTTCCTGCAGTAGCATAATCAGTCTGGTCGTTATAATTGGAAAAACCCAGGTCCACAATCCACCAGTTGGTACTTATACGTGAGTTCCTTTTACTGCCGTATGTTCTTTCCATTACAACTTTTGTACTGTCTTCAGTTTTGCCTTTTTTATTTTTTTTGATAATGAGAATATTTCCCACACGCATGGTGTCATTATTCTTCGGATTGTA
>JBDSYV010000343.1:0-6152 GCA_040110925.1 Ferruginibacter sp.
GAATTGCTTTACCAGAAAGAAAAAATAATAGAACGTGTGAATGAAGCACTTGGCGATAAAGTGATTAAAGAAGTGGTGGTTCGCTGATGCAGAAATTATTTATTCAGCAATGGTTTCAATATATAACCCTGCTTTCTCAATAAATTAATCAGTCCTTTTTCTCCTATTAGATGCCCCGCTCCTACTGCAATAAATAAAGAGTGCTGAGGAAGAATTTCCTTTAAATGAGCGGTCCAGTTTTCATTTCTCTTATCCAGCAAAATATCCTGGTTTTCCTGCAGGCCAAAATCAGGATTACTGAAAAGATCTTCCATCTGGGTAATATCCTGCTCCTTATACAGCTTCAGCATCCTGTTAAAATAGACTCTATATTTTTGAAAACTATCAATGGTTTTTAATAAATCCTCTGCCTGTTGCTTATATGGAATACTGTCGAAAACTGATGCCTGGAAAGCCGCTGTTTCAAAACCTAGAATTTCTTTTTTATAAATTTTAGCAAGGGTGAGCAATTCAGTTTCAATGCCACTCATGTTTTTACATGCCATCATTTTTGGATAAATCAAAGCCTCCAGCAGGGCAGGTTTCATTCTATTAAGCAGCAGCATAGACATATTTACAGAGTCAGAAAAAAAGCGGGTTAGCTTTTCATAATCAGCCGGGCTGTACAAATCTTTTAGAGCAGTATCCTTTCTCATGTTCATAAAAAAGATGGCGCCTAAAGTATTGCTTGCATCATCCAGGTCCAGTTCAAAATATACTTTATCCGCAGCTTGTATCGCCTGCTTTAACTGTTCGCTAAAATGAATATCTGATTTACACATTAAATGAAATGTACCAAAGACATAGCTGTTCTTTTTTAAATGATTGCCACTTATTTCCCATAAAAGAGATTTGTTGTCTGCCTTATGTTGCAATGATGGGGAAGTTTGTGCAGCACAGGATTGCAGTAAAAATAAGATAGAGATACGGCACAAAGTTTTCATTAAATAAATGTAATCTTTTATTTAACCAAAACCATGAAGGCTGCAATTTTTCCCGAATAAATGGTCAACAGATTTTTGAATGGCATCATCCATTTCCACTACGGGCGCATGATGAGGTTTTATTCTTGCATCTAAAATGCAGGGGCCCATGCAACCCCAGTGTTTATGGACAGTGAAACTATCCACTCCATAAATATCATTGGAAGGATTGCAACGTGTAAAAGCAATCCACAAAAAATTATTTAGATGTTCTGCAACAAAGGAAGCATCGTCTGCAATTACAATAAATACAATGCCGTTTAGTCCAGTTATTTTATTTTTTAGTTGTTCATCCAGCGTTTCCATTTCCTTTCCTGCATTTTCATAACTTGTAAATGCTGAAGTTTCCATAACAACAATTCCCGGCATTACTAATTGAGGCTTATAGAAATGCGGTAACGCTTGTAAAGCTTGAGGCACGTCTGTTGATAGTTCTCTTATAATATCTCCATGCGCTGCAAAAACCACCTTGCTACCGGTATTTAAACCTGTACCGGAATAATCCAAAGTATCCATTGTAGTGTTGGTATAAAAATGAATATCCCTTTGCAGGTTTATTCTCTGCATCAAAAAATTAAAATATCCCGGGATGTTGTTTGTACTGATGCCTTTGTTTTCATCTGCAGTAATAAATAAAAACTTGGCCAGGCTAAGTTGCCCTGTACCAAGAATATGATTGGCAATGGTTAATAATTCTGCAGGTTGTTTTGCTGGTGCATATGGTGTGTACCGCTCACTGCCGATGGCAAGTAACAAAGGATGAACACCCGCAGCATCTACAGCGTTGATTTCTTTAAGGCCGGGTATTTCATCTTGTATAGCATCACCCGTTAGTTCGTGAATGAGTGCCCCAAAACTTGTATCTTCCTGCGGTGGCCTTCCTACAACTGTGAATGGCCAGATGGCATTATTCTTTGCAAATATTTTGTGAACACGCATTACCGGGAAATCGTGTTTCAAACTGTAATAACCAAGATGATCACCAAAAGGGCCCTCTGGTTTATTTTCTCCTGGATACACTTCACCGGTGATAACAAAATCTGCATCTGTGCTTATGCAATAACCATCTACATATGTATATCGAAACCTGCGACCGCCGAGTACCCCGGCAAAACTCATTTCACTTAACCCCTCTGGAAGTGGCATTACTGCAGCAACCGAATGGGCAGGTGGTCCGCCTACGAAAATGCTCACCTTTAATGGTTGGCCAACAGCATTAGCCTTGGTTTGATGCACGCCAATGCCACGATGCAATTGGTAATGCAAACCGATTTCTTCATTGAGTTTATAATCATTGCCATTCAACTGAATGCGATACATGCCCAGATTTGCATTTGCAATGCCGGGCTTGCTTATATCTTCTGTATAAACTTGTGGAAGTGTTACAAATGCTCCTCCATCGCGGGGCCAGTGATTTATCAAAGGCAATTGAGAAACTGATAATTCATTTGCCAGGACAGGCTTGTTGATAGGATCTTGTAAAGGAAAAGCTTTAATTGCTGCCAAACCAGCACGGATATTCTGTAAAGGGTGTGTTAAGGCAAGAAGGGGATTTTTTTTCAATTGAACCAGTTGCTGAACATGCTTAAGGTTATCAGAAAAAATGAGTTTACTTCTTTCCAGAGTTCCAAAAATATTTGATGTAGTTCTGTATCGGCAACCTTTTACATTTTCGAAAAGTAGTGCCGGCCCGCCTGCCCGGTGTACTCGAAGATGAATAGCTGCCATTTGGAGGTTGGGGTCAACTTCTTCTTTTATTCTTACAAGCTGTTTGTTTTTTTCAAGAAAAAGCAAACATTCTTCAAGCGTTTTAAAGGCCATTTTTTGGTGAATAGTGAATGGTGAAATGTCAATTGTGAATGGTCAAAGGTTTAATTGTTGTTTATCTATTGTCTTTCTATTGCCCATTGTCAATTGCCAATTGAATCGCTGATCAAAGGTATGATGTACAAGGGAGGGACACAACGATGTTGAGAAAGAATTACTGCCTGATAAATAATTTTTATTTAACCAGGTACATTACTTCCTTTACCAATTTTACAGTACGTGGAATATCGGGCAGGTATGCTGCTACAAGATTGGGTGCATAATGCATTGGGGCATCCACAGAAGTAATACGTCTTATGGGTGCGTCAAGATAGTCGAAGCCTTCCTTCTGAATGCGATATGCGATTTCGGAAGATACAGATGCGAATGGCCATTGCTCTTCAACAATTACCAGCCGGTTGGTTTTTTTAACGCTTTCCAGGATGGTAAACCAGTCCAATGGGCGGATGGTTGCTACATCTATCACTTCAGCCTCAATACCTTCCTTTGCCAGTTCTTCAGCGGCACCAAGAGCAATCTTCATCATTTTATTAAAGGAAACAATGGTTACATCTTTTCCTTCTCGCTTTATAAAACATTTACCAATGGGCAAAACATATTCTTCTTCAGGCACTTCACCCTTTTCGCCATACATCACTTCACTTTCCATAAAAACAACAGGATCATCGTCACGAATAGCTGCTTTCAATAATCCTTTTGCATCGTATGGGTTGCTTACTGAAATAACTTTCAGGCCAGGAATATTTGCATACATACTTTCAAATGCAGTGGAGTGTTGTGCACCTAACTGTCCAGCACTGCCATTGGCACCACGAAATACAATAGGGCAACCCACCTGTCCCCCACTCATGGCCAGCATTTTGGAGGCTGTATTTAAAATCTGATCAAGGGGAAGCACGGCAAAGTTCCATGTCATGTATTCCACTATCGGTCTAAGGCCATTTTGAGCAGCGCCAACAGCAATTGCCGTAAAACCGAGTTCGGCAATAGGAGTATCAATCACCCTTTTTTCGCCAAATTCTTCCAGCATTCCCTGGCTTACTTTATAAGCACCATTATATTCTGCTACCTCTTCTCCCATTAAAAACACCCTTTCATCTCTTCTCATTTCTTCCTGCATTGCCTCACGAAGGGCTTCTCTGAACGCTATTTGACGCATGATTACTTATTAAAATTTGGTTACTGCTAATTGAATTGTGACGCAAATTTATTCTATCAGGGGCATACTAACAAATCGGTGGAAAAGTGTACGGTCATTAAGCCATTACCAGATAAGAAAAATGTACAGTTTTTAAAGTACAGGCTTTTTTACACGGATGTTGCATGTGTTATAAACAAGTTAACTGGCCTAGCATAAAATAAAAAAGGATCCAGTTGCTAACCAGGTAAATTTAGCGTGGCATAACCAAGCTTTTTTAAATTTTGTTGAAAATTAATTTTGCCATTGATGATAAGTGAGTAATCCTTAAAAGCTCCCGATTCTTTATTAATTGTCAGGCAAATTAAACCTGATCAAATATCAGATTGTTTGCCTTTTATTTAAAATTATGCCCTTTCATTTAAGCAGTTGAATTACCTGAAAGGATAAATAGAAATAAAACTATAAATAAATATTTCATTTTATTGATTATAAGGAGTGAGTTTCAAAGTTGTCAATTTTTTTATACCTGTTTGTTTCCATCCATAAAAACAAAAGAGGCTGTTCAATTAAATGAACAGCCTCTTCTGATGAAAAAACTAAACTGTTAGTTTGGATAGATAACCTTCCCGGTTACCATTTCCTTACCAATTCTAAATTGATAAACCAATGTTTTACGATTGACGTTAGGTACTTCGTAAGTGATGGTTTTAACAGAACCTTTTTCAATAAATCCCTGGTAAAGCGTAATCATTTTTTCGCCAAGGAGGCCAAAAATTTCAAAGCTGCTATTTCCAGAAACTGCTGACCTAATTGTGAAAACAACTTTGTCAGTATATGGATTTGGATGAGCGGTAACTTCTACTAAAGGCTGTGATTGTGTTACAATGTTTTGAACCGGAGCATTTATTCCTCCCAGGTTAAAGAACCTGGACATCATACGACACTCGTCATAAGCATTGTTAAACACATCTACAGCTGTTGCTACATTTCCTGCATTAACTGTAGTATTTACCCCACCCAGCACGTCATTAGCCAGTTGGAATAATCCAGCTACATTGTTAGTGTAACCATTGGCAGGATTAGCAAGATAAATAACTACATCATGAGGTATTCCAAATTTAGCCTCAGGACCTGTTGGAATATTACTTCCGCAGGTTGTCATTGCTACTGTCCAGATGGTATCTGCTATAGGAAGCCCTCCAAGAGTAGTGCTGTTTTGCAGGTTAAGCCACATAGTAAGTGTTTGTGCAAACAACGTATTCTTAATTTTACCATTGTTGCGACCGCCAATTTGCAATGGCACACGATTCCAGGTGTTAACCATTGACCATCTAGCACCACCTGCGTCAAACATTTGAGAGTTACCACCGCCTGGCAGCATTTCATCTTCTACATGAATGGCGTCAGCATAGTACAGGGTGAATGTACGTGTGTTTCTACCAAATGTATAAGAACCGCCTGCAAGGGTTAGGGCTCTTTGTATTTTAGCTAATGATAATGAGGTTGTACCATCTTCATTACAATGGTTACCGCCTGAATTACCATAAGCACCTTGTGTAAACGTACATGCTCCACAGCAAGGAACTTCAATTGTACGAACATGTGTGATTACTCCTCTTCCGCATGGATCTGTGAATGACCATGTTTCAGTGTAAGTACCACAGTTAATGGAATTACCGCCAGTGATCACAGATGTAACTGATCCACTGATCTCGCAATTTCCAGTTAAACCATTGCTATAAGAAAGTGAGCCAGGTAATGGGGCAACGCCACATAAAGTTGCTGTGATATTTCCCGGAGCATTTACAAATACCGCGGCAGCTGCAGGGCTAACTGTAATCACTCTTGATACAGATGCTACTGTTCTTCCGCATGCATCAGTTGCTGTCCATGTTTCAGTAACAGGACCGCCACATACACCAGGTGTTGCTGAGAATGTTGAAGGGTTTGATGTTCCGCTTATCAAACATCCGCCAGACAAACCATTTGTGAATGACAGGGTGCTTGGAGCAGGAACAGCTCCACATGCAACAGTGATTGGGCCAGGTGCAGTCATTGTTGGCAATGCCGCTGGACTAACTGTGATCACTCTTGATACAGATGCTAACACACGCTGACATGCATCAGTTGCTGTCCATGTTTCAGTAACAGGACCACCACAT
>JBDSYV010000344.1:0-6532 GCA_040110925.1 Ferruginibacter sp.
CTGGCGGCCAAAACTGCAGGGAGTGATAGGAAATCTGATAAATGAAACTGGTTGTAAAACCATCATCGTAAACGGAGTGGAAGACCACATGCATTGCTTTCTTGGCCTGAAGCCAGTGGTATCTGTATCTGAACTGATGAAAACAGTAAAAGCAAAATCATCTAAATACATAAACGATCATTCACTAACAACAAACAGGTTTGAATGGCAAGAGGGCTATGGCGTATTTTCATACAGGCAAAGAGATGTTGACCAGATATATAAGTATATTCAAAACCAGGAAACACATCATGCAAAGCAAAGTTTCCGGAATGAATATCTTGAGTTTTTAAAAGAGTTTGAAATTGGGTTTGACGAACAATATATTTTCCACGATTTAATTTGAAATATCATGAAAATTTTCAGGGGCTTTCAGCCATCCTTCACCACCAAGCCTACCGGACAAGGAACAGGATTGGGATTGAGTTTGAGTTATGATATTGTAAAAGCACATGGTGGGGAATTGAAAGTTGAAACAAAAGAAAACGAAGGCTCAACTTTTATCATCCAATTACCAACTAGTTAAAAATAAAATGAAATCGTTCATAAAAATAATATTACTGTTATTACCCGTATTTGCAAAAGCACAATCAAATAATATTGATAGTTTAAAAAATGCTTACGCTAATGCAACGGATGGTTCTTTGCGGTTTAAAGCAGCCAGTAATATTTATTTCTATTACCAGGAGTTTAACAGGGATTCTGCACTTTTTTATTCAGAGCAGCAATTATTAATCGCAAAGCACAGGCATAATAAAATTGCCGAAGGAATCGCCCTGGTTAGTAAAAGTTATCAATTACAGGGATTGGGAAAATATGCTGATGCATTGAAGTGTTTGCAACAGGCTTTTGCCATTGCTGAAGATGTTGCAAATGAAAAAGCAGAGAAGTGGGATTATTTTCTTACCCCTTTTCAGGGTAACAGCAGACTTTTATTGCTTGCTTACGCACATCATATATATGCCCTGCTGATGCTCAGTACCGAAAATCTGGAACAACAGATCGTTCATTTTAAGATTGCAGGTAAAATTGGCAAAGATATCCATTATGCTCCCCGTGTAATGCTTGCCAATTTAAACCTTGGTCAAAGTTACCTCGACTTAAAGAAAAACGATTCGGCACTTTACTATGAAAAAGACGCAGAATGGGTAGGATTGCATGATGATTCTAAAACCTTTAAATTAACCAGGGCCTATATGGGTACGGTAGAAATGCACTTAGGTGATATTTATAAGGCGATGAAAAATGATTCCATGTCGCTGGCCTACTATTATAAAAGTTTACAAACATCTACACTAAATAATAACCGTGCCGCTTTAAGCAGAGTTTGTTTAAGACTTATTCAATATCATCTTGCTAAATTAAATAAAGACTCCGCATTATATTATTCACTCAAAAACATGGCGATATTAAAAACACTGGGGTCGGTGATGGGAAAAGAAACAAACCCAGGCGTTGGGTATGAGCAGGTTTACCTGAGCTATAAACTGAATAACCGCTTCGATAGTGCTTTCAAATACATGGAACTTGCTCTCAATACCAAAGACAGCCTGGCTAAAATCAGGATCAGGAACCTGGCAGAATTTCAAAATCTTACTTTTAGTGAACAGGTTCGGCTGGAAAACTTGGCAAAAGAGAAAAGACTCTATCAAAGCAGGGTAAGAGTATACATCCTATTAGCAGCTTTGGGAATCTTTTTATTAATTGCACTAATACTTTTTAGGAATAACCGGCAAAAGTTAAAGGCCAACAGGATTTTAGAGATAACATTAACTGATCTTAAATCTACTCAATCCCAACTCATCCAATCAGAAAAAATGGCGAGCCTTGGTGAACTCACCGCCGGCATTGCACATGAGATACAAAACCCATTAAACTTCGTTAATAATTTTTCAGAAGTAAATACTGAATTGATTGATGAATTACGTGAAGAAGTTGACAAAGGGAATCTAGATGAAGTAAAAGCCATTGCAAATGATATTAAAGAGAATGAACAAAAGATAAACCACCATGGCAAACGGGCCGATGCCATTGTAAAAGGCATGTTGCAGCACACCCGCAGCAGCAGCGGCGTAAAAGAACCAACAGATATCAATGCTCTATGCGATGAATACCTCCGCCTCTCCTACCATGGTCTCCGGGCAAAAGACAAATCTTTTAATGCAATAATGAAAACTGACTTTGATGATTCCATCGGCAACATCAATATCATTCCGCAGGATATAGGAAGAGTAGTGTTGAATTTATTAACCAATGCATTTTATGTGGTGGATGAAAAGAAGACCCTTCGACAAGCTCAGGGTGACACCCAATATGAGCCCACCGTTTTAATAAGTACAAAAAAAATAAATGATAAGGTAGAAATAAAAGTAAGTGATAACGGCAACGGCATCCCTCAAAAAATATTGGATAAAATCTTTCAACCATTTTTCACAACAAAACCAACCGGGCAGGGAACAGGGCTGGGTTTATCACTAGCATTTGATATTGTTAAAGCACATGCCGGTGAAATAAAAGTGGAAACAATGCAAGGAGAAGGCTTGCCTACCGGACAGGCAGGAACAACATTTAAAATAGTATTACCTTATTCTGCATAATTATAAAAACTGTTATGAAAAAAATAATCCTCGCTGTTCTTATTTGCTGTTCGGCTGGCCTGCAGGCGCAATATAAGACCCCTTTCTTCAATACCATTACGGTTGACGATGGGCTGCCCGAAGCAAATATTCAATCTTACCTGGAAGATAAGTATGGCTATTTATGGTTTGGTACCAATAACGGGCTGGTGCGGTATGATGGCTACGGCCTCAAACCTTACCCGATATTGAACCAGGAAGGGCTGCCTGTAAACCCCGCGACCATCAATTATCTTTTTGAGGACAGCAAAGGTAAAATATGGGCCTTTGTTTTTTTAGAGGGCCTTTATTTTTATGACAGGAGCAAAGACATATTTATAAAATCATCTGTCAGCATGGATGACGCAGCTATTTTTAAAAAGATAAAACCAACCTACTTAAAAGAAGATAAGAAACGCAACAGCATTTGGATGACTTTTTTTGACCCTGAAAGGGAAAAGGGGGTACTATACAGTTTTGATTTGGGAAGCAATAAGCTGGAAACCTATAATAGCCTGGCAAAGGGCAATCATTTTATTCCGTCTTACAGAACAGTAAATTTAAGTATGGATGCGGCGGGCAAAACCTGGCTGGTCACAGATTCGCTGCTCAGTTATTTTGAACCGGCCACAAAGTCGTTTAAACCATTCTTTGTATTTCCGGATACTTCCGGCATGTCATACTTTTTCTCTGTGTTGGCCGATCCGGTAGATGCAGATATGCTCTGGTTAAACATAAGCGGGAACAAGCCCAATGAGCCGGAATCTAAATATGTCCGAAAGCTGCTACAGTTAAATACTAAAACCAAAGTGTATAAAATTTCAGCACCCGCCAGTAAGGACCCCTTGGCAATACCCGACATTTGCTTTCATACTTTTATTGATTCTCTTAAAAGAGTCTGGGTATCTACTGATAAAGGTATTTCATTGTACAACCGGCAAACCGGGGGCTTTATTCATTATCCGATAAGCTACCAGGACACTCTTAATCACACAGAGGTAATTACAGCGGATAAGGAAGGTAATATATGGCTGGCAGGAAATACAGGCCGATTATTTTTCCTGGATACAAAAAAAGCCATCTCTTATTTAATCAAATCAAATGATGGCCCAGGCAGTTTACCGGCATACAGGGTTGTTAGTAATCTGTTTTTTGACCGCTCAGGCACACTTTGGGTAAACATGCCTTTAGCAGGGATTGCCTGGCGGCACCGGCAAAAAACACAGTTTAGGCCATTGCCGGTTTATCCATTCCCTACTGTAAATGATGTAAAGGAAATGCCGCCACAATTTTCGATAGTTGGTTCACAGGGCGATAGCATTTGTTATTTAACCGATACCAGCAGCCTGATAGCCTGGAACACCGTAAAAAACAGTTTTGAAAAAATTGATTTGAAAGAGAAGCAGCACTATAAATCCATTGTTGCTGTTACAAAAAGCAATGACGGAAGTTTATGGATAGCCGGCATTGAAGATGGTCTGCTTCAGTACAATCCGGTTTCCCATACAACCATTGAGTTCAGGAATGACCCTAAAGACAGCACTTCAATAGCCAGTAATACTGTGCTTACAGTTGCTGCCGGCAAAGACGGAATAATATGGATTGGGACAGACAATAAAGGACTTAATAGCTACAATCCCCAAACAAAAAAATTTACCCGTTATCCTTTTGTCACTAACAACGGTACAAAACAGGTGAAAGATTCATTGGATGACAAAGTGGCCACATGCCTTTATTTTGACAAGGATGAAATGCTTTGGATTGGCACCGGTAGCGGAGCTGTAAATAGTTTTAATTCCCACACAGGAAAATTCAGGTCCTATCTTAATTTTAAAGAAGGCTTCTTTTCCATCAACTCAATCTTTGAAGACAGCCACAAAAGGCTTTGGGCGGCCACCTATCTTTCCGGCGTTTATCTAATGGATAAACAAACAGGTGCCTTAAAAAGATTTTCAGAAAAAGAAGGACTGATTCACAATAGTGTATATAGTGTAAACGAAGATGCAGCAGGTAATATATGGGCAGCAACCACAAAAGGTATGTCCCGTATAAATCCTGTTACTAACAGCATTACCAATTTTGCTGCAGCAAGACCGGTAATGTATGAATTCTTAAGTAATAATTTTCTGGACAGAAACGGAATATTTCATCTTCCGGCAAGGAACGGGATACTTGCCTTTAACCCATTGGAACTCGATGAAAGTAAAACGCTGCCATCTGTATATATTGAGTCGGTCGGGTATCGGTCATCCGGTAAAGCAAATGATACCCTTTTATTTACAGAAGGACTGGAAAAAATCAAGTTAAAGTATAATGAGAACCGGATCAGTTTTCAATACATAGCACTGCATTTTGCCGATCCGTTACTGAATCAATATGCGTATCAATTGGAAGGATATGATAAAGACTGGATACAGGCAGGCACACAACGATCCGTTACGTACACCAACCTTTCTCCCGGTAAATATATTTTTAAAGTAAAAGCTGCCAACAGTGATGGAGTGTGGAATGAAACGGGTGCAATAATAACGGTGATCATTTCGCCTCCCTGGTGGAAAACCTGGTGGGCTTATACCCTGTATGCCCTTATATTTTTAGGAGCCTTACGGGCTTTCAGCAAGTTTCGGGAACGAAGATTACGCCATGAAAAAGAAACCCTGGAGCTAAAAGTGAACCACCGCACCAAACAGTTGCAGGAATCCATTGAAACATTAAAGACAACCCAGACTCAGCTTGTTCAATCCGAAAAAATGGCCAGTCTTGGAGAACTTACCGCAGGCATAGCACATGAAATACAGAACCCGTTAAACTTTGTAAATAATTTTAGCGAAGTGAATAAAGAATTGCTGGCTGAATTGAATGAAGAAATTGTAAAAGGAAATTATGATGAAGTAAAATCAATAGCTAAAGACGTAACCGAAAATGAAGAAAAAATAATCTTCCATGGTAAAAGAGCCGATGCCATTGTAAAAGGCATGCTGCAGCACAGCCGCAGCAGCAGCGGGGTAAAAGAACCAACAAATATAAACGCTTTGTGTGATGAATATTTACGATTGAGTTATCATGGTTTAAGAGCAAAGGACAAATCATTTAATGCAACGATGAAAACCGATTTTGATAACAGTATTGGAAACCTAAACATCATTCCACAGGATATTGGCAGGGTTGTATTGAATTTAATTACGAACGCATTTTATGCAGCCTCACTGCCCCACGACCTCTCCGCAGTGGCAGAAGTGGTGGCCACGAACCCTCAAGTAAAACATGAGCCTACTGTTTGGGTAAGCACAAAGAAGGAAGGCAATAAGGTTTTAATCTCAGTGAGAGATAATGGCCCGGGCATTCCCCAAAAAGTACTTGATAAAATATTTCAACCCTTCTTTACAACCAAACCAACCGGGCAAGGAACAGGGTTGGGCTTGAGTTTGAGTTATGATATTGTAAAATCACATGGGGGGGAAATAAAGGTAGTGACGAAAGAAAATGATGGAACAACATTTATCATTCATTTACCTGCTGCTAAATGAAAACTAAATTAAATTTACTAATGCTATGCCTGTCATGTATTGCTGTGCAAGCACAACCGCTAAATGCAGATAGTTTGTACAGCAAACTGAAGTCTGCATCAAAAGATGCTGAACTTTTTTCAATACAAAACAAGTTGGTAGATTTTTATATTGAAAGAGACAGGGACAGTGCCTTATACTTTGTTGAAAAATGCATTGCGCTTGCTAAAAAAAATAATATGCTGCTGGATGAAGCGACATCGCTTAGCAATAAAGGCCACGCATTGTCACATCTTGAACGTTTGCCTGAAGCATATACCTCCTACATACATGCAATAGAAACAGCAAGTAATGATGCTAACAATAAAAAAT
>JBDSYV010000345.1:0-4762 GCA_040110925.1 Ferruginibacter sp.
TTGGTGATCAGTACAGTATAAGCACCAGCTACAGTCAGTGTGCCTGAGTTAGCTGCGTTACTGTTTACATAACCAGCAGGGCCAGACCATGAATAAGTTGCTCCGGCTGCTCCGCCTGTAGCTGTGAAGCTGGTTGACTGATTAGCACAGATTGCTTGGTTACCTGTTATGTCGCAACCTGGCAATGGATTAACTGTTACAGTAGCAGTAGCTACCGGGCTTGGACAGCCCTGGTTATTTGTTATATAAACCGTATAGGTGCCACCTACTGTTGCGTTGAAAGTAGATACGTTTCCAATAGTAACTCCAGCAGGAGCTGTCCATGTATAAGTATAACTTCCAGGAGTGCCTGGTACTGCAGTTAATGTAACTGCAGCTCCGTTTGCACAACGGGTACCTCCATTAAGTGTAACACTTGGAACACCTCCTAAAGCACCTCCAATGAAATCATCTAGTGATGCTGTAATAGATTGTGATGAACGGGTTTCTAATAAAACTGTGGAGAAACATGGCGAAATTCCAACTACCAGGGAAAGATCTATATAGCCTTCATAAAACTCATTTGTCTCATAGTTCCTTGGAAAAAAGTCCCAACCACAAGGTACCGGATAAGACGTAGCATTATTTTCAGCTACCGCTCCGGAGATGTTTGTCGTTTCCAGGTTATTATTAGAATTTGGTACATAGGTTGAGCCTAAAGTAACCGGTTCACCACCTACCCACCTATATACACTCACATTGCCATTTCTTCCTCCTCCTGTGAAATCAGCAAGGACGAGCAGATCTCCCCTAACGTGTTCCGGAGCAAATGTATTACTGCCATTCAGAACAACGGGATGCGTACCATTCAGGTAAAACCAGAAGCCAATCTGGGCATCACCGTTATTGGAACTCCTATCTCCTGCAAAAACCAGGTAATTTCCTATGGGCGAAGTAACCAGGACATTGCTGGCATTATAATACCTTACCTGGGTAACCAAACTAGCTGCTCCGTTTGCAATATCGTTTTTGGCTTTTGTTTGGCCTACTTCCCAGGTATTATCGATAGCAAATTTGAAGTCTTTCGACCCCTGGGTAAATGAACTATCCACTACCCCATGACCATAAGCATCCTGGAAATGACTGCCGAAATTACACCAGTCAATAGGATTACCATCAATGGTTTGTTGAGCGGATAGTTTCGTGGGAATAAAAACCGTGCTGAAGAAAACCAGCATAATTAATAGTTTGAACCGGGTTAGCCACTCAACCGGGTTCTTGAGCGTACAATTAATACCTTCCATAATAATTAATTTATTAATGAATAAATAGGGTGAATAATAATTCACAGCCAATCAAAGAATGGAGATTTTAAAAGCGATTTTGCTTATGCGTTTGGAGAGGTAATTAATCGTGTTGGAGAGGTAGATGGTTAATAATAGATATGGAAAATAATAAAGTAAAAATGGTAAGCTTAGGATATAAAATTCAGCGGGGGATAAATAAAGATTTTAAGTTCAGCGGGCTTCAAGTGGATAGGAAATCTATAGTAAAAATACTAATTGGATTGCAAAATAGAAGTAATTTTTTAAAAAAACAATAAAAAAAATATTTTTTTGAAAATATATTTGGCTTAGCAAACGGTTAACAATAATAATAATCTAAATATTTTCGATAACCATTGCACTTGCACCTCCTCCACCATTACAGATACCCGCCGCACCATAGCGTGCATTATTTTCATTAAGAATATTTATTAGTGTAACGATTATCCTTGCACCACTGCATCCCAAAGGATGGCCCATACTAACGGCACCACCATGTACATTTACCTTTGATGGATCAAGTTTCATACGGCGGGAATTTTCAATGCCAACTACGGCAAAAGCTTCATTTAATTCCCAATATTCAATATCCTTCATTTCAAGACCAGCTTTTTTAACAGCTTTCGGAACAGCAATGGATGGTGTGGTAGTAAATTGTTCTGGGGCTTGTTCTGCATCAGCATAAGCAAGAATTTTTGCAATAGGTTTTAAACCCAGTGCATCTGCTTTAGATTTTGAAATTAGCACCAGAGCTGCAGCTCCATCGTTCATGGTGGATGAATTAGCTGCGGTTACCGTACCTTCTTTTTGAAACGCCCCTTTCAGTTCAGGTATCTTTTCAAATTTTACATTATAGGGTTCTTCATCTTTTGCAAAAATTATAGGGTCTCCTTTTTTTTGTGGAATTTCTACAGGCACAATTTCATTTTCAAACTTTCCTGATTCAGTAGCCGCCTGGCTGCGCTTATAACTTTCTATGGCAAAGGCATCCTGGTCTTCACGACTAACCCCACAAGTGGATGCACATAATTCAGCAGCATTACCCATTGCCTTTCCATCATAAACATCAGTCAACCCATCTTTGGCAAGTCCATCTATCATTTGAACATTACCATATTTATTTCCCCAGCGTAAATTTTCATTATAAAAAGGAACGTTGCTCATGCTTTCCATTCCACCTGCAATAACAATTTCTGCATCGCCAAGCATAATGCTCTGAGCTGCCTGGGAAATTGCTTTCATTCCACTGGCACATACTTTATTTATGGTAGTGCAGTTTACGGTATCCGGTAACCCTGCAAATTTTGCC
This sequence comes from Ferruginibacter sp., assembly GCA_040110925.1. GTDB lineage: Bacteria > Bacteroidota > Bacteroidia > Chitinophagales > Chitinophagaceae > Ferruginibacter. The sequence goes on from JBDSYV010000345.1 coordinate 2,614, forward strand.
GCCTGACGAGCAGGTGCCTGTCCAAGGTTTGCCTGTATCACACAACCCATCAATACATCATCCACATCGGTTAGTTTTATTCCTGATTTTTGTATTGCACCCTTAATAGCAATTGCGCCTAGTTCTGTAGCTGAAAAACCTTTTAATGATCCACCAAAACTTCCTATAGGTGTACGCACAGCGGCAAGTATATATACTTCTTCCATAATAATTAAATGAATGTTTTTACGATGCGCAAAGTTAAGCATGTAAGCTCTATTCTTATCCCCATATAGGATAAAAAAAGAGGCTGTCTCAAAAGAAAAGTTTCACACAAAGAAACCAAGAATACAAAATAAACAACGAAAAAATAATATTGATAAACAATTTATTACTTTGTATGCTTTGTCTTCGTAGTCAGCGTTGTGTGAAAATATATTGCTTTTAAGACTACCTCTTTTTATTAATGGAATTATATTAATTATTTTTTCTTGAATATTTCCCCGTTTGGTAATATTTTCAGCTTCACTTTTTCATCACCCTTCTTTAATTTAATTTCATACATTTCCATATCCTTATCATTTTCTTTATCCACCTCATCAATTTCAAATCCTGGGTATTGCGTTTTAATTGTATTATTCACTGCATCAGGTAAACCACTGGTATTAACAAGCTTTGTAGAGGTTTTTACCCATTCGCCATTGTTATCATACCAACTGATATAATCAGCACCATCTGAGTTGTAATGAACATAGTAATATTTTTCATCTAATTTCAAATCATCCCCTTCAATAGGCTCATATTGCATATATACAACTCTCTGAGCTTTAGGGTATTTTTTGGTAAATGACACCGCTACAGGTTCTGGAACGTCTTTAACATCAACAGTAACAGACTTACCTTCTGTTGCGGCATGTGTTGCAACTACTTTCATATCTGCAGGCTCAGTAGTTGTCGTTTCTTTTTTTTCAGTGTTACAACTCATTACCACGAGACCCGCACAAGCAATAAACATTGTTTTAATCTTTTTCATATTTAAAAGTTTTTCCTTCTTAACAAAAAAACTATGCCATAAATGATTTTTATTGCAGTTTTATTCTTGGATCTACGAGGCTATATAAGAAGTCCGCAAGAATATTTACGATAATAAAAATAAATGCACTTAATAAAACTGCACCCATTACAACAGGATAATCAAGTTTCTCAAGTGCATCCACTGTTATTTTACCCACACCTTTCCAACCACATACGTATTCAATAAAAAATGCACCGGCAAGCAATTCTGCGAACCAGCCTGTGATAGCTGTAATCACAGGATTTAAAGCATTTCTTAATGCATGCCTGAAATAAATTGTTTTCCTGCTAAGTCCTTTTGCATAAGCAGTTCTTATGTAATCCTGGTTCAAAACATCCAGCATTGCACTGCGGGTGAGCTGGCTAATGATAGCAAGCGGGCGAATACCAAGTGTAAATGCAGGTAAGATTAAATTTTTTAATGCTAGAAATTTTTCACCGGTCACTTCATCAATGTCGTAAAGACTTCCTGTAAGGTTTAAACCTGTGTAGTTATGCAAAACAATTCCAAAGAAATAAGCAATGAGAATAGCCATAAAAAAAGATGGTGCAGAAATACCGGCTATGCTTGTAAGAATCGCCGTTCTGTCAATCCATGTATCTTTTTTCCATGCTGCCAATACCCCAAGTAAAATGCCAAAAAAAGTTGCAAAAAGCATTGCGGTTATGGTGAGTACAATTGTGCCGGGCAATGCATCTGCTAAAACAGTAGCCGTGGTCTTTTTGGTCTGGTAACTTCTTCCCAGGTAGGGAAGTTTGATACCAATTTTTTTTTCGCCTCCAACAAAAAAGCCTTTAAGTTCTTTTTTCTGAATTTCCCCTGCGCTATGTATTGCAATGGGCGAAACATCATTGAGATAAAATAGGAATTGTTTCCATACAGGTTTATCCAGGTATAATTCTTTGCGGATATTATCCATAGTTTTTTTATCTCCTGTCTGACCCACAATCAGCCGTGCAGGATCTCCGAAACCCTGGAACATAAAAAAAACAAGCATTGTTACACCGAGCATTACCAGGCATGCATAAGCCATTTTTTTTAGTAAATACTGCATCTTTTTTTTGCTTATTTTAAATCGGCCCAGCTCAGTTTATC
>JBDSYV010000346.1:0-5820 GCA_040110925.1 Ferruginibacter sp.
CAGGAAAATGCATCATACCCGGTTGGCATTTGTGCAGAAAGAGTTTTGTTATCAAGTGCCTCCATGCTACATACTAATGTTCCAATAGATACAATTGCTATCAGCTATCATAATCTAAATGGAGAAAGCAGTCACCCTGTATCTCCCTGTGGCATGTGCAGGCAGGCATTGAAGGAATATGAGGATAGAACCAATCAACCTATCCGGCTTATATTGACAGGGATGAATGGAAAAGTTATTGTATTAGAAAAAGCCAGCCAGCTATTGCCCTTGTCTTTTGGGAGTGATGATATGAAGTAGTTGTGCGATAAGTATAAGGTTGCGAATTCAAAATTATCAATTATCAATTATTCATTATACCTAATCCTGTAAATCACCCCACTATAATCATCACTCACCATCATTGAGCCATCAGGCATTATCAAAACATCAACAGGCCTACCCAGTACTTTTCCATCTGGTTGCAACCAGCCTTCTGCAAAATTGCTGTAGCCAAGTGATTTTCCGTTTACATCCAGGTTAACTAACGTAACTCTGTAGCCCAAAGGATCTGTGCGGTTCCAGCTTCCATGCTCTGCGATAAAAACTTGATTTTTATAGGCTGGAGGAAACATGTTACCGGTATAAAATCGCATGCCTAATGCTGCTACATGGGGACCTAGTATTTGTACTGGTGCAGTATAGTCGCTGCAATTTTTATTCTTTCCAAATTCGGGGTCTAATATATTTCCCTGCTGGCAAAATGGATAACCAAAATGCATTGCAGTAGCAGGTGCAGTGTTCAGTTCATCTCCAGGTACATCATTGCCCATATTGTCACGCCCATTATCTGTAAACCATAATTGGTTGGATTGCGGGTGCCATGAAAACCCTACCGTATTCCTGATTCCCCTTGCTACTATTTCCATTCCGCTGCCATCTTTATTCATTCTGGTAATAGATGCATAGATTGGATTTTCACTTTCGCAGTTATTGCAGGGCGCTCCCACAGGTACATATAATTTCCCATCAGGGCCAAAGGCTATAAATTTCCAACCATGATGTTCATCCGAAGGATATTTATCATACACCGTTACAGGCTTTGGAGGTGCAGTAAGTTTTTTATCAATATCGTCAAACCTTAGAATGGTAGAAATGGTGGCGACATATAAACTGCCATCTCTAAAAGCCACGCCATTAGGGCTATTCAGGCCAGAAGCAATGGTATAAACCTTATCAGCTTTTCCATCTTTATTGTCATCGGATACTGCAAAAACTTTATCGCCGCTGCGGTTGCCCACGTATAAAACACCTGAAGGAGAGAGGGTCATACTTCTTGCGTTAGGCACTTCTGCATATACACTGATGGAAAACCCAGGTGGTAATTTTATTTTATCAAGATTATATTTTTTATACAAAGCATTACTATCATTGCTAACCTGTTGTTGATCAGTGTTACTTACTTTGCTGTTTCCACAGGCCATTAACCCGAGGCTGACAAAGGCAAAACACATAAATGATTTTTTACCTGATAAAATTAATGGGATCATAATAATATTTTAATATTTTAATTTGATATCATCAAAAACGTTGATAAACCTACGCGGCATTTGCAAAACTAAAACAAAGTCTGTAAGCCGGATAAATGTTTTGCTTCATGTTCAAGTAACCATTTTTTCCGCCACAAACCACCGGCATAACCCACAAGGCTGCCATTACTTCCAATTACTCTATGGCAGGGAACAATGATGGCTATTGAATTCCTGCCATTAGCGGTACCTACTGCCCTGATGGCTTTTACATTTCCAAGTGACTTACTTAGTTGTAAATAACTTTGTGTAATACCAGGTTTTATAGAAGTTAATGCATCCCATACAGATTGTTGAAATGCCGTTCCTTGTTGCTTTAATTTAACTGAAAAATGAAAACTACTTCCAGCAAAATAATTGTTCAATTCCTCTATTACCTGCTTTGTTATGGGCAGTAATGGTTCAAAGTTATTTTGTTCGCTTGAAAATGTATTCACGTCTTGGTCATCACCTGCAAATAAAACTGACTTCACTGCATCTTCAGTACAGGTAAGTTTCAAAATGCCAATCGGGCTATTATACTCAATTGCTTCAGTCATCGCATCATAAAAATTAATTAAATAAAATTACAAAAATAAGCTACGAAAGCTTTGTAATATCTTTGCAGCAATGAATGCAACAAAAAATAAAGCAGATGGCTATATTGAAAAAGCAATAGCTGCGGTGGCAGATCCTTACCGTATGAGTATATTGAAAGAAATACTGGACAAAGGCGCCATCCGTTGCTGTGATATGGTAACACTCACCGGGCTTTCTCAGCCTACCTGTTCACATCATTTGAAACTCCTTGCAGAAAGTGAACTCATCGAATGCCGAAAGGAAGGAAGAAATAATTTCTTCAGCCTTAATCATAAAAATTTCAAAAGAATCGGAATCTATTTTCACCAGTTTGCCGGGAATGATTAGCCCAGCTTGTCTCCATTATTTACTTGTTGCTCCGGTTGTAATAATACCACATCATTGTTTTCATTATAGATACCAAGTACAAGACATTCGCTGAAAAAATTGGCAATTTGTTTTGGCGGAAAGTTAACCACAGCAATGATTTGCTTTCCGGCCAGGGATTCTACCGGGTAAAGTTTTGTAAGTTGTGCAGAGGATTGTTTAATACCTAGCGGACCAAAATCAATGGTAAGTTTGTACGCAGGTTTTTTGGCTTTTGCAAATTCTTTTGCTTCCAGTATAGTTCCTGCTCTTATATCTATCTTTTCAAAATCGCCCCAGGTTATCATGTTAAAGATTTAATCCAGCAATGCTGACAATGATTGCAGCTCTTTCATTTTATATTCATTACTGCTATTATCATAACATTTACTCATTTCTTCAAGAAGAAATTGTATGATTTTAATTTTGTTCATTGGCCTGAAGTAGGAATTTACCGGTGGTACAGATAAGCGTTTAAAATAATTTTCAATATCCTTATGAGAATACATCTGCCCATTTAGTGCATCAATATAAAACTTTATTTTTTCTGAAGCATGGCCAGATGGGTTAAGTATTTCATATTGCTCATCATACCAGGCAAGCAGGAACTGACGGGGAATATTAACTGCAGTTACCGGTAAATCAAGTTGCTGGCAGAGTATGATATAAATTATACCATTGCTGATAGCATTCCCTTTTTTACTTTCAAGCGTTTTATTGATTAGGAAATTGTCAGGGCTTTCATAACTTATTTCCAGACCTTTTTGTTTATAGTAATTATAAAAAATACTGTTAACTACATTTATTTTTTCCAGGGGGGTGAGGTAATTGTTTAATTCAAGCCATGTATTGCGTCGAAGCTTTTCAACTTCCTGAAGTGTATTTGCAGCTACTAATTCAGGATAATGGTATTGTGCCACCAGCAATGCACCGGCCAATAAATCACCATCATTATTTTTCCATTCTGTAAAAGCCTGTTGCAAATCACTAAAATGTAAATGGTGTATAAGCAATTCAATTCTTTCCTGTACATCTGGGCTTTCCATATTTTCCCAGAGGTTTTCAAGATTGGGTATAATGGCTTTACCAAACGATACGAGCTTGTTGCTAACTGTATTGTAAACATCTTCGTCGGGATCATCAACGAGCTTAAGCAGGGCTTTTATTTCTTTGTTTTCTTTCAAGGTAATCAGGTTTTGGTTAGTCAATATCAGACCAGGTGAACAACGTTCGGATGGCCTGAATGCAAATCCGGAGTCAATATCGGAAAGAAAAATTAGAAGAGCTGTTAAAGTTTATACACAGGTGTGATTAAAAAATATTTTTTCAAATGCTACCTATTTCTTCCTTGCTGTTTTCTTTGGTGCTGATTTCTTTGCAGGAGATTTCTTTGCAGAGGATTTTTTATCAAATGCCTTAGGATCCTGGGCAAGGATCATTTTTTTTACTTCTTCAAGTTCTATCACTGCGAGTTCTTCTGCGGTAAACTTTCCATTGGTTTTATTCTGCCCAAGTTTAAGCATCTTTTTGCCGAAGCGTATAAAGGGCCCCCAGCGTCCATTTTCTATTGCTATTTTTTCTGCCGGCCAGTTTTGTATAAAACGATTGGCTTCTTTTTCAATCTTTTTTTCAATGAGTGCATTACAATCGTCTTGACTGAGCGAATCAAAATTATATGCCCTCGGAATATTAATAAAAAGGTCGTTCCATTTTATAAAAGGCCCAAACCTTCCCTTACCTTTTGTAATAGGTTTTTCCTGGTAGAATCCAACCGGTGCATCTTCTACCTGCTTTGCTTTTATAATTTCAATGGCCCGCTGCAGTTCAAGCGTAATAGGCTCTTCACCTTTGGGAATGGATATAAATTGTTCTCCCCATTTTACATAAGGTCCAAACCTTCCAATGTTTACAGACACCTCCAGCCCCTCATGTTCTCCTAAGGTAAGCGGTAGTTTAAAAAGCTCCATTGCATCTTCCAGGTTAATGGTTTCAATACTCTGGCCTGCTTTCAGTTTGGCAAAGGTTGGTTTCTCCTCATCACTTTGTACACCTAGCTGCACCATTGGCCCATAACGCCCCATACGGGCTATAACCGGTTTCCCTTCTGGTGAATTTCCCAATGCTCTTTCGCCTACTGCACGCTCTGCATTTTCAAGTGTATGTTCCACCCCGCTATGAAAAGGCGTATAAAAATCTGCCACCATTTTATTCCACTTCATTTTGCCTTCTGCTATCTCATCAAACTCTTTTTCTATTTCAGCAGTAAAGGAATAATCCATTACGGTATCAAAATGCTGGTTTAAAAAATCGGTAACTACCATTCCCAAATCTGTAGGAAATAGTTTTGATTTTTCTGCTCCTGTATTTTCTTCTTCTGTATGTTTATGAATGCCTTTAACGTCAAGGATAATTATACGGAATGCCCTTTTTACTGCATCCTTATCTTTCTTTTCTACATAATTCCTTTTTATAATTGTAGAAATTGTAGGCGCATAAGTACTTGGTCTTCCGATACCGAGTTCCTCCATTTTTTTTACCAGTGATGCCTCTGTATATCTTGCTGAATGTTTTGTGAAACGTTCTGTGGCTGTCATCTGCCTGAATTCAAGTTGCTGTCCTGTTGTAAGATTTGGCAAGCGGCTTTCCTGGCCTTCTTCATTTTCATCATCATCAGTACTTTCAAGATATACTTTTAAAAACCCATCAAACTTCAGCACTTCACCTGTTGCAGTTAGTTCCTCGTTGTTTGTGCTGATATTAATTTTAGCCGTCGTTTTTTCAAATGAGGCATCCGCCATTTGTGAGGCTATGGTACGTTTCCAGATAAGTTCATAGAGGCGGTTCAGTTCAGGATCATTCACTGTTTGCTGTTCCATGTATGAAGGCCTTATTGCTTCATGCGCTTCCTGTGCTGATTCATTTTTATTTTTATATTTTCTTACCTGCAGGTATTCATTGCCATAGTTACCGGTAATTGTTTTTTTTATAGCATCCATGGCTGTTTCTCCCAGGCTAACACTATCCGTTCGCATATAAGTTATCTTACCACTTTCATAAAGCCGCTGTGCCAGCAACATGGTTTTGCTTACGCCATATCCCAGTTTGCGGCTGGCTTCCTGTTGCAAAGTAGAGGTGGTAAATGGTGCAGCAGGAGTGCGTTTAGCAGGTCTTACCTGTATATCTTTTACGGTGTAACTGGCGCCCTGGCAGCTTTGTACAAACTTTTCTGCATGGTCTATTTCAGAATAGCGGTCACCTTCTGCTTTAAAAGAAACTGTTCGTTGATTTAAATCGGTGGCAGCTAATTGCGCTTCTATTTTAAAACTTG
>JBDSYV010000347.1:0-4467 GCA_040110925.1 Ferruginibacter sp.
CCTGTATCTTTTTGTGGTATTGCAATTTTTTACGCTGGTTTGCAATAAACGTAACAAGGAAGCTGCTGAACAGCACCAGCATAGCTGATATGCCAATGAAAACCCTATACTGAATGCTGATATCTAACAGGTACATACAATGCTTTGGTTATAAATATGCAAAAAATAATAAAGGCTATGTTGTGAATATTCCACATCCTGTCTGCCAGCATCGGATCATAATTAATCATTGGCAGGTAGAATAAAAAAACAAAAAAGCTGGTTACTACATAAATGCTCAGGCCGGTTACAATCCAGAAGTCCACCCCCCGGAAAATCCCTTCATCATCATTCCTCAACTCTGCCAGGTAATATTGCATACAATAGATGAGTAATAAATAAGCTTCTGCTGCCAAAAGGTTTCCGCTAAGGTGACTGAGATTAAAAAAGTTTTCAAAGAATAAAAAATTAACCAGAATAAATAAAGCGGAAATAAAGATTAAAGTTTTTTTCAGGCCCATAAAAGTTTCTTTTTGCAGTTGCATAAAAAAAATACAAAAGCAGGCAAAACGACCAATTGAATGAATATTGTAAAGCGGATTATTGCTTTGTAGCCAGAGCGGTAAATAACTTTTAAAATACCAAATCGCATCTATCAATACATTAATAATAAGCGCAAACCAGACATAAACTGTAACGGGTTTTAAATAACGGGGAAGTTTACGCCTATACAAAATAGCCACAGCAGGTATGAATAATGCCCATATTTCAGACCAATCTAAAACTATTTGCAAAAAATTACTCAATGTTTAATTACCTATTTAAGACTTGACAGAAATGTAAACGCTAAAAGCCAATTAATTTTAAGAACACTATGGTATTAGAAAATTACATATTATCTTTCATACATCTGTAATAATCACTTTTTTTTAATACCAAAATCAACAATCATGAATCTGTCATTATTAAAAAACCAGGCTTTGCTTATTGTAATACCTGGCCTCTTATTATCAGCCTGCAACAATGGTAAGGACAAGGAAGTTACTGCAACTAATTCAACAAGTGACAGCAGTATAGTTATGCCCACTCCACCCACAACCTACGGTTTAAGTACAGGGATGCTGGATACGCTTTGGATAACTGCAGCCGAGTTTGCAAACCTGGACAAGAATAAAGCTAATTTTATTTTTTATTTTGGAACTATGGATACGATAACCGTGCATGGATGGAAAGATAAAGGTGGCCCTACCCCATTCAATGCCACACCGGATGTAAAATTAATTAAGGGTAAAAAAGATGCAACCCTTTCCTATGGCCCGGGAACTTATTTTGGCAACCTCGTGTTATTGGATGTAAATAAATTGCAGAAGCTAATACAAGACAGCGCTTACAATTTTGTGATCTTTGCTCCTAAAAAATTGAGCAGCCATGTTTATTACAAAGTCTACCTGTCAAAAGAGGCGCATACACTTGATTATAAGACAATGGCTATTGTGCCCTCTGGCGATGATGCGAATCCTTCACCACCAAAATTATAATCCTTAGTTAGCCGCTGTGGTAATTGAAAACCCATTTGCATTTGTGTGCTGATTGGGTGCCGATGACATTTGTTATTATTTTTCCCTAAATGCCGGTCATGGGAACAGGGTTGTATTGTTCATGGCCTGGTAAACATTTTTATAAATGATAATAAGCAGCCTCATTAATACCTTTTATATCTTTTAAATATCTTACATACTTTTTATAAGCAAATGGGTGAACAAAAATTATATCATCCATTTGCTATACCAATGTATTATTGAACTTTTAAAGGCTTTAATTCCAGGTCATCCTCTTTCATTAAATACGACAGGTCGTAGATATCATAGTATTGATTAAGCGGGTTATATTGAAGACCTGATTCTGAATTGCCTTTTACAATATCACTATAAATACTAAGTACAGCTAAAGACTTAAAATCCGGGGTGGCATCTATGGCCTGAATCCCGTTATCTGAATCATAAAATTCATACTTGCCACTGATGCTGGATAGTCCTCTCTGCAGCGCCCGCTTTGAATCGTCCGGAAGCACAAGGGTAGCCAGCACTTTATTTGACTTCATTTTGTGAACCGTAATTTTTGTCTGGCCTTTTATCAAATCTTTACCGCTATATTCTACCATGGCATATAAACCGCCGTTTTTAGAAATAACAAGATTTTCATCAAAACTGCCAATCACCAATATCTCCTGCGAAAAAACAGTTTTAGCAGTTACAGGATTAATAACAAAATAATTATCCCCTCTACCCGATATTTCGAAATATGCTGATAGGTATCCATCTGTATTGAAACTTAAATTGGCTACATCATAAACCATTTTGAATTTAAATGTGAACTTTGAAGTTGACCAGGTTTTTGTAGCTCTATTCCAGGTATATATTTTCGAATCCTTGTCACTGGAATTTGTTTTAAAACTCAATGCTCCATAGCTGCCATCTTCTGAACAGTCAGCACCAGTAATTTCCAGTTCATTGGTTTTTTCTACTGTATAACTGAAAAGAACATTTTCTGAAACATCACCCGGGCCAAGGAGCGCAGGCATGTTGATACCAGCTACCAAATTGGGCTTTATAAACCAGGATTTTACCATCATACTGTTTGCTTTGCTATCACTATACAATGCAGTCACCATTATAGCATCCCCGGTTTTTCTTTTAAAAGAAATTATTTTACCGGTCATTCCATTGCTGTTTTTCATAAAGACCAGGGGCATAACAATTGATTGTTTTTGCAAATCGTAAAAATTATAGCTATCCATATCACTGGTTTCACTTTTTGTCAGTAATACTAATCCATTATCAATAGCTGTTAGTGCACGGCTTTTTGAATTGGGGTATAAATTTCCTTTAACGGTCATAGGGTTGTTAAAACTGAAGATTGTTGATTTTGGATCATTTTCCTTCTTGGTTTGGAAAATGAAATGATCTTTCTGATCTAGGAAATCGTAAATATTTTCGCCGTCATTGCTGATCTTAAAATGATGGGTTGTGGTTATCAGGCCTGCTGCTTCTTTAATTCCAATAGTAGTAATTGCCGGATTCTGTGCCATAGCCATGTTACTGTTCAGCAGAATTATCCCAATAATAATAAGTAAGTTTTTTGTCTGGATAAATTTCATGTTTGATTTTTATGAGGTGATATAATTAGTAATAAAAAGCTTGTGGCGAAAGATATAACCTGGCTGCAGCAGCGGTTAAATCTCCAGGCTTTAAACTGAATTAATATTTTATAAAGCTGAAATTACGCCGCTTACTATACTTAATTAATGTGAAAAAAGTAGTAGAGAAAATAGTGCTGGCCAGGCTGGGAAAAAAGCTGTTGAAAACCTTCCTATCCTTAGCCTTCCTCATGATGCCCAATTTATAAATTGCAGGACGGATAGTAATCGGATTAGTCATGAATGCAATGAAAAAATTGTTGCCTTACAAGTTCAATGGTATTGGCTATATCTACCTGGTTGATCATAATTGTTGGTTTTAAAAAATGATATTTGATCTTGCTGTTGCCGCAAAGTTTAGTTTCGGTTATTTTAATCCAAATTGAAGTATTTCATTTCGTTTGCCAAGAAAATGTGCACCGGAAACTGCTTAGAATATTACCCTTGCTCCAAATGATAATTGGGTTAGAAGTTCGATTGATTGTGAAATATATGGCGCTGTGTCCATTGAACTTTGATGAGGGCCCAAAGCATTTAATTCGAGTGATAGAATTTTATTGCCGATAGGAAAAAGATGTCCAATACGCAACGCTGCAACCAGAATTAACCTTTTAGAATTAATTACTTCAATGTCGGACAAATAGTTTTCTGATGTTCTCTGTAGGGCTGCTCCACCTGCTAAAAGCATTCCTTTCTTTTCTTTTTTAGACAGGCGAACCTGAACTAATAATGCAAGGGTTGCCGATCTATATTTTCCATATTCATAAGTCCCATTGCTGAAGCTATTGTTTAACTTTTTAGGGAAATAGTGAAAATAAGTAACCAGACTATTTTTCTTTTTTAAGGAATAGTCTGTACCGATTTGAAAGGAAGGTCCGGCGTAATAACCTCCACCATCCATCGAAGCATATGCTCCTACGAATGGATGCCATTTTGTTTGGGATAAACATATATTAACGGAGAAGAAAAGTAGAAATAAAGGCAAATGTTTCATAAGTACGAATTAGTTCAAAGCAAGTTGCAGGTAACTCAAAGATAAATGACTTAGTCTAAACAAATTCTACGTCCAATCAGCATTTTCAAAGCAGACTCTAAAAATAAATAAAAGCTTAAAGTGAACTTCCTATGCATTTGGGTTCCTTACTTCGAAGCAACGTCTCCCAACAAGCCTTGTGGGCAGGCCGGGGACGTTGCGTTATTTGGGAACAGTTTTTTGCTTTCCAAACTCTACATCTTCCATATCCATAAAGTTATTTACTGTATAAAAACCTTGCTTACTTGCTAAATAAAAT
>JBDSYV010000348.1:0-6028 GCA_040110925.1 Ferruginibacter sp.
GCATTAATGAAATTTCAAGGTCTGGTTGCTCAGGTGGACAGACAGTTAACCAACGCATGCCTGGCCCCATAGGAGCATCGGTGTGAACTTTAAAACCAAGCTTGTTTACATAGAAATCGTAGGCACTATCCTGATTCAGAACAAAAACGCTTACATGATTTAATTTGGTAATCATTTTTCTTTGATTTAAATGTGAGTTGTAAAACTCAGCATTCAAATTGAATATCACTTCTTAAAAATTGCTATTCTTTGTCCATCCCTTATTTTCTGCAAAACAATTTGGAATAAATTTTAATGGCATCAAAGTAATAGCTGTTTTCCGTTTTAGTTGATTTTGTTGAAATGCAGAAGGGGTTAAGCCAACTATACGTTTAAACAGCCCGGTAAAGGAACTTGCACTGTTAAGCCCGACTGAAAAACAAACTTCTGCAACAGGAATATCTTCAGCCAATAATAGTTTTGCTTTTTCAATCCTGACGTATGTGAGATATTGATGAGGTGTTTTGTCGTAAATATTTTTAAAAAGACGGATGAAGTGAAATTTAGAAAAGTAAGCCTCATCAGCGATGTTGTCAAGGTCTATATTGTCATTAAAATGCTCGTCAATAAAGCGTTTCGCCTGAACAATTCGCCTGTATAAATATATTTTTGGATACTGTTCCATCGATTGTATATTTCAACATATTATTTTGTGTTATGTACGTTATTCTTTAAACGATATTTATTTACTTAGTAAGATAGAAATATCGTGGTCGAGTTTGTTGCAAACTATTATGTCACCTTTACCATCTACGTTTAAGTCAACAATCGCAATGCCTTTAGGATAGTATAAAACTTTCGAAGCTACCTGGAAACTGTAGCCAGTGTTATGACTTTTCCATCACTATCTATTTTACGAACCCGCGGTATATGTGCAGTGTGATTTTCTAAATCCGCAGCAGCCACATTATGCCATTCCAGCACATACACTTCGCCATTAAACAGGGCAACACTTGTTGGTGTCCATGGACATGGCACTTGTAAAATAATGCTTATTTTACATTGCGGGGTAATTTTTAAGACACTACGGCTACCGGTTGCAGCCACATAAATAAACCCTTTTTCATCAACAGCCAATCCCCTGCAATAAGAAGGCACATTTTCCAATGGTAAATCGATGGCAGCTTTGCCAATGAACGTAGCAATAATTGATACTGTTCCGTTCATCGTAATCTTTCGGATAGTGTTGGCATTGGCATTGCTTGCTTCGGTGATGTATATAGAGCCGTCCTGTACTGCTGCAATACCACTGGTAAACTTAAATATTTTGTCGCTTGCCAGAACTGATTCATTTCCTTCAGGTGTTCTCCTTTTTATACTTGCAGGGCTATGTAAATAGTCGGAATAATACATATTTCCGTCTTTGTTAACAACAAGGGGAAACTTGGGGCAGATAATTAGAGCGTGTTTATAACTTTGTTCTGTCACTCTTTCAAAATATTCCCTAAAGGTTTTCTGCGATTCTGCGAAGTATCCAACCGGGTCAATAGTCATCCAATGAAATCTGGATGACGGGATATAGGTGAGTTTACATTGTGTATCAATCTTCCAAACACCTTTGCCGGTGTCGGTAAAGTAAACATTTCCCCATTTATCAACCACTATGCCAGAGCCAGGATGAGCTGAAATTGTTGTTGCAACAAGCAGGCATATTATCAAGCTGAATAAAAACAGGATTCGTTTCATGATAGATATTTTATTTGCACATAATGGTTAAAAAAATCTAAGTGATAAATAGTTACTTAGGGGAGGAGTCTTGATGAATTTTAATTAATGCTATCATTTAAGGTATACTACTGAAAAATAGTTGGTGGAATCTGAGGTAACCTGTTGTGGTAAAGGATTTGGAAGAAGTTTATTGAAACCAGTTTCACCAAACTTCTTTTAGTATTGTACCTACAAACTCAATCTTTAAAAATTGGGTTTTATAAATACCATTCATAAAAGCCAGGGCCGTCCACCGTTTGCACCTTCAGAGATTTTATGGCATTCGTATGTCGGAAACGCTAATGACTGAAAACATTTTGATCAAGCTCACAAACTAAAGTTGAAAGTTGCTTGTCTTGCCCGGCCTGAAGATTGTATTTATTTTGTCAGTGAAAGCAAATTTCCGTCGGGGTCCTTAAACCAGGCGACTTTTGAACCGCCTGGTGATGTCCAAACGCCTAAGTCGTCTTGTTCAAGAAAGTCGTATTTTTCGCAGAAAACATTCTGGCTATTTAGAGATTTTATTGTCGAAGAAATGTCCTCAACATTCCAACCTAAAACAGTAAATTGGTGTGGCAATAAATCTTGAACAGTAATTACTCTTAATAAGGTTCCATTTGCGTCGTACTCCAAAGCGTAATTGTCCTGGGATAATAATTTCAATCCTAAAATATTGCTATAAAAATTTTTTGCTTTGTCCGGCATTATTGTCGCAACAAAGGCTTTAAGTTTTTTGTCTGCAAGCATAATTTTTAATTTTTAGAGTAATTAAAATTACAGTCTGAGATTTGGGTTTGTCGATGGGCGGGAATAGTAGCTGGTTAAGCCCTGTAACTGACGCCGAATGAAATACTAATGTTGAAGTTAACAACTAAAAGCTAAATTTATAAATATCAGAGCTACAATTGAAGCTTGCACAAGCGCAGAAATTTTGAAGAAAAAGAAACATACCATTGGTATCGTGGAATAAGAGAAGTGAATAAAAATTTAGGGAACAGCATTCAAAAAATCCATATAGCCGATAGAGAGGCAGATGTTTATGACTTATTTTTTAGCGCCTATGAGGAACAAACAGATTTGCTCATACGTGCCCGCCAAAAAAGGCAGCTAAGTAATGGATGCTCTTTGTGGGATCACATATCAGAACAAAAATCCAAAAAGATAGTAAACCTTGAAGTTGCTGATCAGGCAAACAAAAAGAAAAAAAGGATTAAAGCAGAACTTCGGTACAAAGAGGTGGAGATTTTGCGGCCTTCTACAAGTAAAAACGGCTATGAAAGCGTAACCCTTACAGCCATTGAAGTAAAGGAAATTGGATTGCTAGCAAAGGAAGAAGAAAGAATTTGTTGGAAGCTGTTAACAACTTTGGAAGTAAAAAGCGCAGCCGATGTTTTAAACTGTGTAAGATGGTACACTTATCGATGGTTAATGGAGCGTTTTCATTACGTACTTAAGAGCGGAACTAAGATTGAACAATTACAATTAAAACAAGCTAGCTCACTACAAAGAGCAATATCAGTATACAGTTTAGCAGCTTTTAGAATTATGCAGTTAGTGTATCAATCAAGACATACACCTGATATAAGTTGCGAAGCAATGCTCACAAAGAACCAATGGAGAGTATTATACATGTTGATACATAAAGAAAATAAAATACCCAAAAAGTTACCAACCCTAAATGAGGTAGTAAAATGGATTGGTAAGCTAGGCGGTTATTTAGGAAGAACTTCTGATGGACCACCAGGGTTGAAAACAGTATGGTTAGGTTATCAACGACTTTGCGATGCAACAAATATTTATGCGATTTTTAATAAAATTAATTTGGGTAAGGATTAGCTGCCGGCAGGCAGGTTGATTCAACGTCGCCCCTTGCTTTTGAAAAGTCTCCATGTTAGCGGTAGTTTTATCGTCTGCCGAGAAGCTATTGTCTTTTTGCTTTAAACAAAGTAACAAACTCGTTTATTAATAATGCTGTTAATGCACCAATTGTAAATATTAAAATAAACTGAATTGGTCGTATGTGTTCATTACCTTCAAGTCTTATGAAAGCCCCTATTTCCACGAATAGCAGAGCGGCGATAAGTAGTCTTCGTTTCTTTTCCATTTTATTTATTTTAATTATGTAGTTTATGAAGTTCAATTCCTTTCTTCGATTTTTTCAAAGCCAAATAAAACTGAAAAGCGGCTACAAAAAGAAATGTAATTGGTAATGCTTTTTTACCGACATGGAAAAAGTCAATTGATACAATTATTGATAAAACTCCTTCAATAATAAAGAAAAGTCCATCTAACCAAGGAACTTTCTTTTCAATTATTGGATGTAAAAATGCAATTGTCAAAAATATTAGTCCGGCAATACCAAATAAGATATATGACCGGAGCCCACTTTCATACCTTTCATAGCAATGTATGAGAATAACAATGCCTGCTCCAATGTGTGCAAACCTCTTTCGTTTATTTTTATTCTTTACAAGATGCCTTAAAATCATTTTGTCATATTAAAAGCTTTGTCAAAAATTAGCGCTAACGTTCGAGTATTACTGCAGGTGGGAGATTTCATAATTTCCAGCCTGGCACAAATGCTGATTGAAAAACTGATGATGAAGATAACAACAAAAAGCTAAATTAATAATGACCAGCCCGAACCAATGCATAACAGAAACTGCTGCTGATTGTTCTTCCGTCCAGCCCCAATTGCAGCAATACTTTTGTTGTGCGTTCGTGCTTTATTGTGCCTCATCAGTATTCTTGCTTAGTTTTTCAATTGTCTTTTTTGCAGCAGCAAGTCGAATTTGTTTATTTTTTTCCACCAGCTTGGTTTTTGCCCATTTTTCTAATTTATGATGAAATGGTACAAGTAACATAGCGATTATTACTAAAACAAGCAACATAGTCAATGGTGAATCATTTGTATAGTGAGCCAGATAAGGATGTATAATAAGGTTAATGAATTCGAATACTACCAACAAGGCAGTTGCTCCCAAAAACTCAATAATTCTTGTATTCACAATTATACTTCTGCTCAAAAGAAGAAAAAGAATTATAAAGCTGATTATTCCGATAGCGATAGCTGCATATTGTATATTATGTTTCCTTTCTGTTTCAGATTTATCCTTATCCTGTTTAATTTTTTCCTGTCGGATATTTTCTTCAAAGGATAGCAGTTGTAATTTCTGTATTTGCTCATTGTTACCAACACTATCTTTTGCTTTATAATATATATTTGTATACTTTAACGCACTATCACTATTCTTACCATTGTACAATCTTTTAAGAAGACCTGCATAGTTTATTCTCTGGCTGAAGAATGTTTTTTGACCCACCTCCCAGGCTTTATAAGCATATTGAAGACTTGAATCGAAGGTTCCTTCTTCGTTATAGAATTCTGCTATTTCGCTATAAGTATTAGCCAATGCCCCTGCATCTAACTTTAAATAAGGAATTTTAAGTGCTGTATTAAGATATTCACGGGCTAATTGTTTATTTCCCAATTTTGACTGAATAGTACTTAATCCTGAGAGTATATATGATTGAACAACCTGAACATTATATTTTATTGATTGTCCGTATGCATCTTGCATGTAGAATAATGCTGAGTCGAGGTTATTCTTGCCCAAATGGTAAAAGCCGAGTTGCCCTGTTTCCGAACAGATGAAGTAATAATTATTAGAGGCTTTAGAGTATGTCAGTGCCTTTTTAAGGTAATCCAGAGCCTTTTCTTCGTCTGTGCCAAAATATATTAATGCAAGGTCATGATAGGCAATTCCAATAGCTTGTTGATTGGTGGTTTTTTCAGCAACCCTCAATGCTTCAAATATCATTGCTGTGCCTTTTGCAAGGTCATGAATATTTGCCATTGAATAACCTAATTCTGCAGTTATAACAGCTTCACAGATTTTGTCCTTATGCTGTTTAGTTACTTCTAAAATTTTCGTTTGAAAAAAAATAACGTCTTTAGGATTCAATGCTCCGTTATTTTCTATTATGTCATAAATTCTTTTAATTCTAGCGGAATCAGTTTTCTCATTGTACATGGTATTAATGAGACTATCAGGATTTTGTGCAAAACTCAACTGGCCTTGTAGTAATAAGTAAATTAAAAAATATCTCATTTTACAAATTGTTTGAATTTGCATACTGTTGAGCTAGCATGTGACGACAGTCCGTCTAAAAACCTCCGTTTTATTTTCAATATAAATCAATTTAAGCCTGCTGTTTGCAGGTTTGTAAATAAGTTCCAGGAATTGATTTATAATATTTAGAGGGCCTAAAACAGATTTAA
>JBDSYV010000349.1:0-3472 GCA_040110925.1 Ferruginibacter sp.
TAATGAATCTATCAATCAATTAGAAAAAGCTAATGTCATTACTTTCACTGCAGAATCATTTGACGAATTTTCCAGAATTACGCTGAACGAACCATGAACAATACCATCTTTGACCCCACAGCACTCAAGGATGTAATTACCTGGTCAAGGCAGGAACCTAAACTGGTGAAAAAGATTTTTGAGCTTATTGGTGATATTCATAAACATCCTTTTGAGGGTCTTGGCAAACCAGAAGGCCTGAAACATCAGTTAAAAGGATGCTGGAGCCGGCGCATTACTGATGAACACAGGTTGATTTATAAAGTGCTCCCAGAGGGGCATATTTACATATTGAGTGTACATGGTCATTATACCCAATAATTGATTTTAATATCGATTTACTGTCTGCCGCTAGGTCCAATATTGTTGACTGCTCCTTCCTTGCCTTTATGGAACTTCTCCCATATTTAATTTTTTTTTCTGCCCTACCTTAATTTCCTTTGCACATGGCATCTCCTTATCATAAGATACTTATCATAACTGCTCCTTCCGGCGCAGGCAAAACTTCAATTACCCGGCACCTGATGAAACAATTTCCTCAATTGGCATTTTCTGTGTCGGCAGCTACACGTGCACCAAGGGGTCAGGAAAGAGATGGCGTAGATTATTATTTTACCAGTGAGGATGATTTTAAAGAAAAAATAAAGCACAAAGAATTTGCCGAATGGGAGATGGTATATGAAGGCAAATATTACGGCACACTAAAATCGGAACTGGAGCGCATATGGGCAAATAACCAGGTGCCAGTGCTTGACATTGATGTGAAAGGTGCTATACATGTGCAGGACCAGTATCCAATTAATACATTAAGCATTTTTGTAGAACCTCCATCCGTTGATGAACTTAAAAAGCGACTAATTGGAAGAGGGACAGAATCTGGGGATGGTATTGCTGCAAGAATTAGTAAGTCGTCTTATGAAATATCTTTTAAAGAACAGTTTGATAAAGTAGTGGTAAACGATAACCTGGAGAATGCCTGCCGGCAAGCTGAAGAATTAGTTACCGCATTTTTAGCCTATGAACCAGAAGTTTGATAAACACTGCCGTTGTCTAAAATGATTATTACTATCAACTATTCACCGGCTTCGACATGCTCAGCCTGACATCATTCACTATTCACCATTCTCAGCTTTCACCTCTTTTTAGTATTTTTAACCTATGGACATCAGCGCATTGCTCATCATCTTTTTTGCTTCTCTTATACTCATAGGCTTTTTTGCAGGGATTGAACGGGCATTTATTTCTACCAATAAATTCTCCATTGAGCTAAAGAAAAAACAAGGCACCTATAGCGGAAAAATATGGGGGAAATTTGCTGAGGACCCTACCCGTTTTATTGGAACCATTTTAGTGGCTATTAATATTGTATTGGTGATTTACGGGTTACTCATAGGTGCAATGCTGCTACCCATCTGGACCTGGATAGAACACAGGCTGCCGGCTTCATCTGCCGCATATGTAAAATATATCCGACTGCTGGTAGAAACCATCCTTGCAACCATTATTATACTCATTGTTGTAGTGGCCAGCAGGGCATTCTTCAAGGCTCGCCATGCAAGCATGGTAAATAGTGGCTTTGTTAGTTATATCACCAAATTTTTCTTTTCGCTTTTTTCTTCGGTTTCTGGTGTTTTTGTTGGCATATCTGAATGGATATTGAAATATATCCTGAATGTAAAATTGACCCAAAGAAATAATCTTATCAGCAAATCAGACCTTGAAAATTTTATACAACAAACCGGTGGAAATACAGAAGATGAAAATGCTGACCTGAACAAAGTATTATTTGAAAACGCCTTGTCTTTGAGTGATGTTAAATTGCGGGATTGCCTGGTGCCCCGTAAAGAAATAGTAAGTATTGAAAAAAACAGCAGCATAGAAAAAATAAAACAACTTTTTATTGATACCAGGCTTAGCAAGCTGGTAGTATATGAAGAAAATATTGATAACATCATTGGTTATGTGCACCAGCTGGACCTATTTAAGCATCCTGCCACGGTACATGAAATTACTTTGCCCATACCTGTGGTTCCCGAAAGCATGAGCGCTACTGACCTGATGAATAAATTTACCCTGGAAAGAAAGAGCATTGCATGGGTAATAGATGAATATGGCGGCACAGCCGGTATTGTAACTATGGAAGATTTACTGGAAGAAATTTTTGGTGAAATTCAGGATGAATACGACGAGGTGGATGAATTTATTGATAAGCAGATATCTGCCGATGAATTTATTTTCAGTGGACGCCTGGAGCTTGATTATATAACTGGAAAATATGGCCTGCAATTTCCGGATGATGAAGGAGCAGAAACCTTATCCGGCTATATCATACAACATAATGAAGGCATACCAAGGCAGAAAGAACGCATCATAACAGGCAATTTTGTTTTTGATATTTTAAATGTCAGCGATACACGCATAGAAACAGCCAAACTTAAAGTGCTGAAATAACTCTCCATGACCATTGCCGTCCACATTAGCCATACCGGTGAAAAAGGCCCCGAATACCTGCAGGCATGTTTTACTATACTTGCAAAGCAATATCCCGGGCACCAGTTTATTTTTTTCAAAGAAAAAAATCAGCCTTTGTTTTTGCAGGAAACCAACTGCCGTTTTTTTAATATTTCACCTTCCATAAAAAATAATCTTCTCCTGCATTACTGGTATAATTATAAACTACCAGGCTTGCTGCAAAAATATAACGCAGATGTTTTTGTAAATGAGTTTGGAGTTGTAAGCCTCAGAAATAATGTTAGGCAATGCATGCTGGTAAAGGATATGCAAAACATGAAGCATCTGACAAATCATGGAAAAAGCAGCAGGTATGCCAAAAAGTTTTTTAGCCAATTTGTGGGCAAGGCTTCGGCTGTCTGCACTTCATCTGATTTTATCAGGGAAATACTTCAGGAACATTTTCCTGCAGATGCTGGTAAAATTCAGACCATTTACCCGGGGTTATCTGACCTGTATCAACCTTTTACTTTTCAACAAAAAGAAGCTGTGCTTGAAAAACATACACAGGGATTTAGTTATTTTTTTTACGAGGTAACAGGAGATACATCGGAATCCCTGCTTCCATTACTCAAAGCATTTTCACAATTTAAAAAATGGCAGAAGTCCTCTTTTAAATTACTCCTGCTTTACAAAGACAATATTCCGGCTATGCCAGTTAAAGACTTCCACAATTATAAACATAAGGATGATATTGTATTAAAAGCCTATAAATTACCTGCCGAGGCAGCGCAAATGACGGCAGCAGCATTTGCAGTAATTTACTTACCAATTAGCTTTAGTGCTGGCTTTACAGGCCTGCATGCCCTCAGGTGCAGAATTCCATTAATTAGTTCAGATGAGGATTTTTGCAAAAACTTATTTTCAGAGGCTGCCCGCTATTGTAAAATAAATGCTGATGATATTGCCAAAAATATGATGA
>JBDSYV010000350.1:0-3358 GCA_040110925.1 Ferruginibacter sp.
TTCTATTTTCATTAAGGTACAGTAGTAATATGTTTAATTTAATACTCTTTGGCCCACCGGGCAGTGGAAAAGGTACGCAAAGCGAAAAATTGATTGCCAGGTATGGTTTGAAGCACCTCAGTACAGGCGACCTGCTTCGTGGAGAAATAAACCGTAAAACAGCTTTAGGCCAGGAAGCAAAAAGCTTTATGGACAAAGGACAGTTGGTACCTGATGAAGTAGTAATAGGTATGATAAGTTCTGCTTTGGATGATAACCCGGATGCTTGTGGTTTCTTATTTGATGGCTTTCCCCGCACATCTGCACAGGCAGAGGCATTGGATAAACTGCTCACACTGAAAAAATCCTGTATTTCCGTTATGCTTGCGCTGGAGGTAAGTGAAGAGGAACTGGTGAAAAGGCTTGTAATACGCGGCGAAACAAGTGGAAGATCAGATGACAATAATGAACAGGTAATAAGGGCAAGAATTATTGAATACCATAGTAAAACTGCAGTCGTGGCAGAATATTATAAACGTTTTGATAAAGTAGTAATGGTAAAAGGTGAAGGAAGCATAGAAGAAATATTCAATGCCTTATGTGCTGAAATAGATACCCGCATTACCCCTTAATTTTTCTTAATGGCAACAGATAATAAAGCTTTTCTCGAAACCGGCATGTTTCCTTTACTGGAAGTCCTTAACGAAGACAACAACAACAACTGGGGCAAAATGAATGCTCAACAAATGATAGAACACTTAAGGGATTTCTTTATGGTGTCCACAGGGGAGCTGAAATTTGACCTTGCCGTGCCTGAAGAACATTTACCAAAATACCTTGAATTTTTACGAAGTGATAAACCCTTTAAAGAAAATACCAAAGCACCTGCATCAGTTTTGGGTGAGGAACCTTTATCATTAAGATTTAATTCCTTAGACGAAGCAAAGAAAGCCCTGCACTTAACAGTAAAACATTTTTTTGAATACTTTGAAATGAACCCCGGTGCTAAAACACTACATCCGGCTTTTGGTAACCTGGGTTTTGATGATTGGGTATTATTACATTATAAGCATGTAACTCACCATCTTCGCCAGTTTGGATTAATGAATTAATCATTTACATTCTTTTTCCAGCAGCGGGTAAGTCACCCCAAAGGGTGGCTCACCCTAAAAGACTCATTTACATTCTCCGGCAGCAAATGTTTTCACACCTGCACACCGGGCCACACAAGCATTACCATAGGTTTTACCATCGCAGCCACAAACCGGGTCGTATTGCTGTGTACACATACAATCTGGAATAGGCTCGGTTTTACATTCGGCGGTTTTAATTTTTGTGGGATTGCAGGATACCAGCATTGAAAAGAAAAAAATACCTGCTATTAATTTTACAGTAATCATAATTTTTGTTTTAATTTTTACCGGGTGAGTCACCCCTGAGGGTGGCTCACCCTATACTCCCATTCCTTAGCTTTGCTCATCAACACAAACAATATGCTACAATTAGAAAATTATATTTCTGGCAAATGGATAAAAGGGGATGGTGAAGGTCAACAACTTTACAATGCTGTAACAGCGGAACCAATCGCCATTGCCAACTCCCAGGGTATTGACTTTGAAGCAGCACTTCAATTTGCACGTAAAAAAGGAAACACTGTACTTCGCAAAATGACCTTCCAGGAACGAGGTAGAATGTTACGTGCATTAGCGCTACATCTCATGAGTAAAAAAGAAGATTTTTATACCATCAGTTATAAGACTGGTGCCACAAGGCTGGATAGCTGGATAGATATTGAAGGCGGCATCGGCAATCTTTTTTCCAATGCTTCGCTGAGAAGAAAATTGCCAGATGACCCTTTTACCCTTGATGGAGACCCTGTGATGCTGGGTAAGCAAAATAGTTTTATGGGCCATCATATTTTGGTTCCTAAAGAAGGCGTGGCCATTCATATCAATGCCTACAACTTTCCCGTATGGGGTATGCTGGAAAAAATTGCAGTAAATCTACTCGCTGGCATGCCAGCAATTGTGAAGCCTGCAACAGTTACTTGCTTTCTTACAGAAGCTGTAGTAAGAGAGATAATCGCTTCACAAATATTACCGGAGGGCGCTTTGCAATTGATTTGCGGCAGCGCTGGTAACCTGCTCAATTTTGTACAGAGTCAGGATGTGGTAACGTTTACAGGTTCTGCATCTACGGGATTATTATTAAAACAACATCCTGCTATCCTGGAAAATTCAGTACCGTTTACTATGGAAGCAGATTCCCTGAACTGTATTGTGATGGGAGATGATGTTGAACCCGGCATGATTGAATGGGAACTATTTATCAAAGAAGTAAAAAGAGAAATGACCGTGAAGGCAGGTCAAAAATGCACAGCCATACGCCGCATATTTGTTCCGGAAAACAAATTAGAAGATGTACAAAAAGCCATCTCAATTGAACTTGCCAAAACCGTAATTGGAAATCCGCTGAATGAAAAAGTTCGAATGGGCTCGCTTGCAGGAAAAAATCAGCAGGCCGAAGTCAGGGCCCAGGTGCAAAAGCTCCTGGCATCATCACAGGTTATTTATGGCAGCATGGATAGCGTAGAAGTGCTGGATGCAGATGCAGTTAAAGGCGCATTTATGTCGCCCTTACTTTTGCTCAATTCATCCCCATTTAATTTTGAAGAGCCGCATAATATTGAAGCATTCGGGCCTGTCAGTACCATTATGCCATATAAAAATCTTGACGATGCTATTGCATTAAGTAAAAAAGGAAAAGGAAGTTTGTGCAGTTCTATTGTAACTGCTGATGAAAAAATTGCAAAAGAATATGTGTTGGGTGCAGCTACTCACCATGGAAGAATATTGGTTCTGAATGCTGATTGTGCTAAGGAAAGCACGGGCCATGGTTCACCGCTTCCCATGCTCGTACATGGTGGCCCCGGCCGTGCCGGTGGAGGCGAAGAAATGGGCGGCCTGCGAGGTATTAAACATTACCTGCAACGCACTGCTATCCAGGGTTCACCGTCCATGATCACTGCCATCAGCAATGTATATCAGCCGAATAGCAAAGGAAAGTTGACTAATGTACATCTGTTTAAAAAATATTTTGAAGAACTGGAAATTGGGGACCAGATCGTTACTGAAAAAAGATTAATTACATCAGAAGATATTGATGCCTTTGCAAAACTAAGCGGCGATAATTTTTATGCGCATTTAACCAAAACAGATTTTACCGATACCATGTTTGAGCAGCAAGTGGCACATGGATATTTTATCATGAGTGCGGCTGCAGGATTATTTGTAGATAGTTATGATGTGAATCCAGTATTATTAAATTATGGCATTGATGAATTGCGCTTTACCAAACCGGTTTATGCAGGCAATTCCAT
>JBDSYV010000351.1:0-3855 GCA_040110925.1 Ferruginibacter sp.
ATGCTGTTGTAAACATTGGCTTTAAAAGCGATGGCCTTATTTCTTTAAATGAATTCCGCGATATTCCTGGTGGAGTAAAGGTGGGTGATTTGGTAGAAGTAATGGTAGTGGAAAAAGAAGACCGGGAGGGCAACCTGCACCTCAGCCGCAAATCGGCACGTATTACAAGGGCGTGGGAGAGGATTGTTGAGGTAAATAAAACCGGTGAAATAGTAACCGGTATTGTTACCAGCAAAACCAAAGGCGGATTGATTGTAGATGTATTTGGAATGGAAACATTCTTACCAGGATCTCAGATTGATGTGAAGCCTGTAACAGATTACGACCAGTTTGTAGGTAAAACAATGGAATTTAAAGTGGTGAAGATTAATGAAGCCATCAAAAATGCAGTTGTATCCCATAAAGCACTTATTGAAAGTGATATTGAAGCTCAAAGAGCAGAAATTATCGGTAAGCTGGAAAAAGGCCAGGTATTGGAAGGAACAATTAAAAACATCACTGACTTTGGTGCATTCCTTGACCTTGGTGGTTTAGATGGTTTATTGTATATCACCGATATTTCTTGGGGACGTATCAACCATCCATCTGAAGTATTGAAATTAGATCAGAAACTTAATGTGGTTGTATTGGACTTTGATGATGATAAAAAACGTATCAGCCTTGGCCTGAAACAACTTACACCTCATCCATGGGATACCCTTGCTGAAAACCTTAAAGAAGGTGAAACAGTAAAAGGTAAAGTGGTAAATATAGAAGACTACGGTGCTTTCCTGGAAATTATGCCAGGTGTAGAAGGTCTTGTACACGTGAGTGAAATTACATGGGCTAACACCCCTATCAACGCAAAAGAATTCTTCAAATTAAATGATGAGTACGAAGCGAAAGTAGTAACCCTTGATAAGGACACCCGCAAAATGAGTCTCTCTATCAAGCAATTGACAGAAGATCCATGGAGCACAATAGAAAACCAGTTCCCTGAAGGTAGTAAGCACATGGGTACAGTTAAGAACATTACGCCCTATGGTGTATTTGTAGAACTGGCAACTGGTATTGGAGGAATGATTCATATCAGCGATTTAAGCTGGCTGAAGCGTTTTAATAATCCAAATGAATATACCAAAGTAGGTAGCGAAATTGAGGTTATTATTTTAAGCATTGATAAGGAAGGACGTAAACTTCAATTAGGTCACAAGCAAATTGAAGAAGATCCATGGAATAGCCTTGAATCTACCTTTGGTGTTGGTTCACTGCATGAAGGCACTGTAACTAAAAAGGATGATAAAGGTGCTTTGGTACAACTGCCTTACGGTCTTGAAGGATTTGTTCCAAGCCGTCATATGCTGAAAGAAGATGGTAAAGTAATTGCTGCTGATGAAATAGCCAATTTTATGGTTATTGAATTTGACCGCAATGATAAACGTATAGTGCTTAGTCATACCCGAATATGGGAGCAGGAGATAGAAGAAGAAAAGCAAGTAGCGGCTAAGGAAAAGCGTGCAGAAGCTGAATCAACTAAAAAAGCTGTGAAAACAATTCAGAGCAAAGTAGAAAAAACTACACTAGGCGATTTAGGCGTATTAGCTGGACTTAAGGCAAAAATGGACAGTAATGCTGCAGCTGCGGAAGCAAAAGCAGATGAAAATGAAGCACCTGCGGAAGCAAAAGCTGAAGTAGCCGAGGCACCAGCTAAAGCTATAGCCGTAACAGATGACGCCGCAAAAGCAGAAATAGTAGAAGCACCTGTGGAAGCAAAAGCTGAAGTAGCAGAGGCGCCAGCCGAAGCTATTGTTGTAACAGAAGACACAGCTAAAGAAGAATCAGTAGAAGCGCCTGTTGCAAAAGCTAAAGCGAAACCTAAAGCCAAAGCAAAAGAAGTAAAAGATGAGTCTACTGACGAATCAAAATCAGGAAAGACTGACTCAGATGCAAAGGAAGACGACAAGACAGCATCAGCAGAATAACTTAATTTTGTTTTATAAAAAATCCCCGGCTTGTACGGGGATTTTTACTTTGTACCATTTTTTTAGTTTAATCAAAAGATTCATCATTCAGGTGAACCTTAGTCATTTCATAAAAATGGTTTTGTAAGTTATGAAGGCTAATGGGATGAGGGATATGCCTTTGTTCATCCCGGTACCATATTTCCATCCTGGAAAAATCACCCTCCGCTGGTATTAGCATTCGGAAAGCGCCCTTCAGGTATTTTATTGTACCATCTTCATTTACCTGTTTATGGAATTTAAGGTTCATCAATTCTTCCTCTGTAATATCAATTGGCATTAGTTGTTCTGTTTCGTACCAAAAACCTTGTGCACCGGTATCTACGCAGACCTGCTTTTCATCACCATTCAGGTTGGTTACTTCACCTCTTTTTTCGTCTCCATCATTACTGGCAATGATATAATCGCCTACTTTAAGTTCCTGGAATTTTATCATAATTGATTTTTATAGCAATTTAAGAAAAAAAGTTCAAGAGGTTCAAAAGGTTCCAAAAGTTCAAGAGATTCAAGAGGTTTAATATGTTCCAAATGCTCGACGTTGAACCTTTTGAACCTCTTATTCTGCCCAGCTCATTACATAGCCTTCATTTTCTATTTCCAGCGCTTCTTTTGTTAACTGTAGTGGGCGAAAAGTATCTACCATTACGGCAAGTTCATTGGTTTCCTTAGCGCCAATACTTTTTTCTACTGCTCCGGGATGTGGCCCATGAGGAATGCCTGCCGGGTGTAAGGTAATCATACCACGGGTTACATGTTTTCTACTCATAAAATCACCATCAACATAATAAAGCAATTCGTCACTGTCAATATTACTATGATTATAAGGTGCTGGAACTGCGTGTGGATGATAATCAAAAAGCCGGGGAACAAAAGAGCAAACAACAAAGGCATCTGTTTCAAATGTCTGGTGCACCGGAGGTGGTTGATGTACCCTTCCGGTGATTGGCTCAAAATCATGAATGGAAAAAATATACGGGTAACAACAACCGTCCCAGCCAATTACATCAAAAGGGTGAGTACCATAATGAATGCCATATAGAAATCCTTTCTTTTTTGTTTTGATAATAAAATCACCTTTTTCATCTTTTGTTTCCAAATCCTGCGGCACACGAAGATCTCTTTCACAAAATGGGGCATGTTCCATCAACTGCCCGTTCCGGCTCGTATATCGTTTTGGAAATCGGATGGGATGAAATGATTCAACTATAAAAAGCCTGTTATTGCTATCAGTAAAGCTTACCTGGTATATTGTTCCTCTTGGCAAAACGATATAATCGCCGCCCCGAAAGGCAAGCTGGCCGTAACATGTATGCACTATGCCACTGCCTTCATGTACAAAAATAATTTCATCTGCATCTGCATTTTTGTAAAAATAATCCTTCATCGATTCCTGTGGAGCTGCAAGTACAATATGGCAATCCTGGTTTACAAGCACAGCCTTCCTGCTCTGCAGGTAATCTTTTACCCGTTTTATTTTAAAGCCCTCAAGGCTACGGTGTTTTAGCATTTTTTCTTCTGCAATTTCCGGGGCAACATTTATTGGTTCATCACATTTTACAATAAGTGTGGGTGCATAGGTATGGTACAAAAGTGAATAGTCGTTGCTGAAACCTTCTGTTGAAAATAATTGTTCTGCATATAAATTTCCATCTGGCTTGCGAAATTGCGTATGTCGTTTGTGAGGAATCGTTCCTGCTTTATGATAATATGGCATTGGAGAAAATTGATAATTGATAATTGGTAAATTGATAATTGATAATTCTTAAATCCGCCTTTTTTGCGGATACACAATGATAGTTTTTAACTAAGACCTTTGCACAAAGACAGCATTAGGAAATAATATTTCCATGAACGC
>JBDSYV010000352.1:0-2988 GCA_040110925.1 Ferruginibacter sp.
CTGCAAGCCCTGGCGGCGGATGATTCGGAACTCTCTACCAATCCGCTGTCGGGGCTGATAGCCGCCGACAGGGATTTGAACACTTCAATCTATTATCTTTGCGCCCATGGCAAACGAAGCAAATAATCCAGCCTCACCGGCAGGCAGGTTCCAGGAACTGATATCACATTGTAAGGAGTATGGATATATTTTTCAATCCTCAGAAATTTATGATGGATTAGCAGCTGTATATGATTACGGGCAGATGGGCGCACAACTGAAAAAGAATCTAAGGGATGAGTGGTGGAAAAGTATGACCCAGCTTCATGAAAATATAGTGGGTATAGATGCTGCTATTTTTATGCACCCTACGGTATGGAAAGCCAGCGGCCACGTTGATAATTTCAGCGACCCGATGATTGATAATAAAGACAGCAACAAACGCTATAGAGTTGATCATTTAATAGAAGCATTTGCAGAAGAACAGGAATCAATAGGCAACAAGAATTTGGCAATAGACACACTGGCAAATATGGATGCACTACTTGCCAAAGATGATTTTGAAGGACTGAAAAAATTAATTGAAGACAATAAAATAAAATGTGCCATCAGCAAAACGAGCAACTGGACTGATGTGCGGCAATTTAACCTGATGTTCAGCACGCAGATTGGTAGCGTGGCCGAAGAAGCTGATACCATTTACTTACGACCCGAAACAGCACAGGGTATTTTTGTAAACTTTTTAAATGTGCAAAAAACGGGCAGGATGAAAATTCCCTTCGGAATTGCACAAACCGGTAAAGCATTCCGTAATGAAATTGTAGCCCGTCAATTTATATTCCGCATGAGGGAATTTGAACAAATGGAGATGCAGTTTTTTGTTCGGCCCGGCACACAGATGGAATGGTATAAATACTGGAAGGATACAAGAAAACAATGGCATGAAAGCCTCGGCATCCCGGCCGAAAAACTACGCTATCACGACCATGTAAAGCTTGCACATTATGCCGATGCTGCATTGGATATAGAATTTGAATTTCCATTTGGATGGAAAGAACTGGAAGGCATTCATAGCCGCACAGATTTTGACCTTTCTCAACATGCGCTTTACAGCAAAAAGAAAATTCAATATTTTGATAATGACCTTAACGAACAAGGAAAACCTTATGGCAATTACACGCCATTTGTTGTAGAAACTTCCGTGGGTTTAGATCGCTTATTTCTAACTATTATCAGTCTTGCTTATGCTGAAGAAAAATGGACAAAAGAAGATGGCACAGAAGATAGCCGTGTGGTAATGCGTATACCGGCGAAACTTGCTCCTATGAAACTGGCCATTCTACCGTTACTTAAAAAAGACGGGCTTCCTGAAATTGCCAAAGAACTTATGAACGAATGCAAACCTCACTTTCATTGTTTTTATGAAGAAAAAGATGCAATAGGAAAACGTTACCGCCGGATGGATGCCATTGGCACACCGTTTTGTGTAACCATAGACCACCAGACAAAAGAAGACAACACTGTAACCATTAGGTACCGGGATGATATGCGGCAGGATAGAATTGCGTTAAAAGATGTAAGGAAATTAGTGAGTGAAAAAATTTCATGAATTCATTAATCAATTAACATGAAAATTTAGAATGGATACAGAAAATATTATATCATTAATAAACAAGTTCCAGTCACTAAACTTATCATCTGTAATTGATTTTGATAAGTTTAACCTGTATGCCATTACCCATCACTCAACAACTATTGAAGGAAGTACACTTACTGAAGTGGAAACAAGGTTGCTCCTTGATGAAGGTATTACACCTGCGGGCAAGCCATTGCTGCATAGCCTAATGGTAAAAGACCATTATGCTGCACTTTTATTCGTGCTGCAGAGTGCTAAAGAAAAAAAAGAAATCTCCTCCGGGTTTATTCAACAAATAAATTCAGAGGTCATGAAAAATACGGGCAGTATTTATCATACCCTTTTTGGAGAATTGAATGCAGCAGAAGGTGTTTTCAGGAAAGGAAATGTTAGTGCGGGGAATACCTATTTTGTAAATTTTGATAAAGTGCCTTCTTTTGTTGGAGACTTATGTAAAAAACTAAATGAAGCAATTACACCCACTCTTTCGTTATTAGACAAAATAACAATCTGCTTTGATGCACACTTTGATTTGGTAACCATTCACCCATTTTATGATGGCAATGGAAGAACAAGCCGGTTACTCATGAATTTTCTTCAGCAAATATTTGAACTTCCCTTATCTATAATTTTTAAAGAAGATAAAGCCAGTTATTTTGAAGCCCTTATAAAAACTAGAGAGCAGGAAAATTTAAATATATTCCGGCATTTTATGTTGGTTCAATATGCCAAATATCTAAACTTAGAAATAGAAAAATATAATTCCTGGAAGAATGACGGTAAGAAAGGCTACTCATTCATCTTTTAATAATCTATTCTACTACCGTCAATAAAAAAACTGATTTTTTCATCGCTTCAATTTTATAAGGAATATTTGCATGAAGCACAAATAGCTGCTCCTGCTTAATTTCTGTTTTATCTTCCGGGCTATGTAGTTTCAATTTGCCTTCAAGCACCTGTACGCTAAAAATATTTTGTGGATGTTCCGTAGTCATCTCTGCTTTTTTGTGCAGCGCTACCAAGATGATCCGCATTTTATCCGACTTAAAAACAGTGAGAGCGTTACGATCGTTTTTATCCCAGGCTTTTTCCTTCTTAAGCTGTTTTACCATACCGGGGATATCTGCTATTAATACTGGTGCATCTATTGGCCTGTCACCATCAGGACGGTTTTTAGTTGCTTCATTATACTTCTCTTCCATAAAATTTTAATTTATTATTTTGTACAAAGTACAAAAGCTGTGCTAAAGAAATTAAATTTTTAGCTTTTGTTTCGCAGCATAGTGAATAAACTTGACAATGCCACCCCTATGGCAGCGCCACAAACCAATAATGTAACTACATGAATGGCACGGATACATTTACTCCCTTGA